>DROQ01000247.1 GCA_011321845.1 Planctomycetota bacterium
AATGATGGGGGCACTCCTTTATAAAAGTAACCTGGTTCTTCCCCCGAAGGGAGGATCTCTATAAAGAATAGGGGAAATGAAAGAAAAGAAGGAAAGGATGAATTTCGAGAAATTGTTTGAAGATTGCCAAGTCACCTTGACAGAGGTGGGAAAATTCGCTCGAAGTTCCCAAGGGATCGGCAATTCCCTCCCCCAAGCCAAACGTATGTTCTTCGGATCTGATTTCCCCGAGGAAGAGATCCCAAAGGATAAGGCCCAACGATTCCTCGAATGGTTCCTGATTGAAAGAGTCCAGGATGAAGGAGTAACCCCCTTATCCATGTGGCTTTCACAGGGCACCGAACGGATCCAGAGCAATCTTTTCCAAATGGGGCAAGCGCTCGAGAAGTCCCTGGTTGGTCTTTTTGAGATCAAAGAGATCGATTCCGGGAAAATGGAGCTGGAGGATGTTTCGGGACGGGGAAGCTTCATGGTAGCCCTTCCAATGGGAGAGCATCGTGCAAGAGTGGGGGATACACTGATCGGGCGACTCGTCCCATTCCCAAAGGATCATGCAATTTTCTTCGCCATGGGGAGTACCCAGGTTTTTAGGGGAGGAACCCTTTTTTCCTCCATAAAAAAGAGGCTCATGGGGAGATCGATGGAGATCCAGGCTCCGCTCTCATCCCTCGAGCTGGAAAGAATCCTTGATTTGGCTTTTCAGCCAGAGGTCAAGGGGCTTCCTAAAGCCAGAAAAGAAATGGAAGCTTTTCTGAAGAATGAGCCTGAACTTCCATCTTTGAAAATGCTGGAAGATGCTCTTCGTTCCGTAACTTCTCCAGGAAAGGTTTTAGATCCCTTCCTGGAAGCAGTGGCTTTCTATACCAAAAGTGACATTGGAGAAGCAAGGCGTTTGGGGCTTGAACTTTGGAATGCTATTCAATTGGAAAGCCAAGAAACCCAACCTTCCGATACGCCCACGAAGAGGGTGGAGGATCAGCCGAAAAGCCCCGAACCATCCGTTGGGCATGAGGCCGAATCCCAGGAGGCTTTGGGAGCAAAGGTTCTGAGGGAATTGGAAGAAGGAGAGGCCAGAGGCGAAAATCTGGAGACTCTCTTCGACCGTTTGGGGGCTATGGTGGGGCTTCAATGGGAGGCTGAGGATTCTATCCCCGAAAAGGTGGTTTGGAGCACTTCCGAAGTTGGGGATCTTGCTGCCTTATTCCTCGAGTACCGATGGGAACTCTCACAAGAAGGAAAGGGCCTTTCAAAAGATGAAGAGGAAATCCTTTCCCTATGGTCAAAGAACCTGAAAAAGGATGGTGAAACCTTTGTGAGTTCGGTTGCTCGTTTAAGGTGGGCGCAGTATCTCTTTGCCCATTGGATGCAAGGCGGAGCGAGCGCCTGCCGAAAAGGGATCAAGCTTTTGTGCCAATTCTCCCTGTGGCTCCAAGAAACTCAAGATCTTCAGTTGGATTTTCCTACGGAGGGTTTTTTGGAGGTCTGGGATAGGGAAACTCGTCGCTGCGAAAGGATCCTGGGGGCATCTTCCCAACCACTTGAGATGGTTCGAGAGAGTGAGCGATCCACATGGTTGACTCCATGGTTTGTCAAAGGAAAGGAGGGGGGGATTTGGGTTTTAGAATCTGGAAACAGGAGGATGACCCTCGGTGGGGATCTTGACCTGGTTGTGGGGGATCGTGTTTTTGGAAAACCTATCCCTGGAAAGGGGACTTTTGAAACCGGATTCAGAGTGCTTCCTTCCTGCCTGGCGCTCTTGGCGATCACTGAGGTTTGATTCCGAACCCTTTCTTCCGGCACATTAAAAAAAGTTCCAAGGGGTTTTGATCGGGAAATCGCCCCCTGATGGGGGATTTGAGCGATTGTTTAGTCCGGGTCCCCTACCAAAGCCGATAGACCTTTTGGAGGTTCCATGGCTTGGGAAAACGCTATCGATCGTCTCATCCTTCAACAAATTCACCTCGCTGATGAGGGAAAGCTGGGGGATTCAGATGTACGTAAAATCTGCTTGGATCTTTGCACCATTGCTCCCGGGCGCCCTGAGAATTGGTTCCATTGTGGTTATGGGCGCACGTTGTTGGGGCTAAACCTCCCGGATCCAAAACCTACGGACAAGGGGGGGCGCCGGTGGTTCGCATTTGGAAGGCTACGCGGGCACATGCGTCGTTGTGAGGCGGGATGGGTTTCCGAACTGGCCGAGGATCCAGCTCTTCTTGTAGACCTCCTCGTGGAACCTCAGATTGCCGCCCAAGTTCTTCCATCGCTGATGCAAAATTATTTCCACGAGGGGGACTTGGAAAAAGCGGTATGGGTTTTGGAGCTTCTGGAAACCCAAGGATTGTCTTCGGTAACTGGCAATCAAGAGGGAGAAATCGAACATTCCATACTGGTCGATGCGGGGTTAATTGATCTTTTAGCTAGGATTGAGCGAGGAGTGCTTCGTCCCGAAGCAGAGGGGGCGCTGCGGAGAGCTTTAAAAAGATCCATGCGGATGAGCGCTTTTTCTCACTTGGATTCTGGGGACCAGGCAAGGTTCTACAGAGCCCTGGGAGACAGCTATCTTCTGACCGGAGAATGGGAAGATGCGAAAAAGGCTTTGAATGCCGCAAAGGAACTGGTTGGGAAAGAAGGGCAAATCCTAAAAAGTATCCACTATCTACTCTCTCTCGTTTCCTTACGGGTTTTGGATATCCAACAGCTCAAACCTACTCCTGAGCGTCCAGAGAGAGAGGAAGCGGAAAAATGGCTGGAACTGCCATGTTCAGAGCCAAGCCCCCTTCCCGAAGCCTTGATCGTCCGTGGAACTCTTCGCTATGAAATCCAGGATTTTTCCGGGGCGGCCGAGGATTTTGGGGTTTGTTTAAAGAAACTCAGCGAGGAACCTCAACGGAGGAGTGGCCTAAACAGCAAGGTAAGGTTCTTTCTTGGGACGAGCCTGTTAGCGGCGGGACAAACCGAAGAATTCCCGAGGGCTTCCAGGCTGATTGATCAGTGTTTGAACGAAGTGGAGCCTGATCTTCACACCTTTTATTTGGTTCATGACAATTTAAAAAAGATCGCCCCCAAGGTTGCTCTTAAATTCCTCGATGCCGTGGATCTTGGAAGGGGAACCTCTCCAGACAATCTTCTCCTGGTTGCTTTGGAATACCAATCTCTGGGGGAACCGGGGAGAGCCCTGGCTGCTGCTGAAAGAGTCCTGCAGGTTGCAACCGACCTGGACCAGAGATTGGACGCCCACAAGGTTCGTCTTGTGGGGTTCAACATGCAAGGTAAACGGGAAGAAGCTCGGGATGAGTACTACGAAATCAGAGATCTTCTCCTCAATCGTGGTGCTTATGAAGAGTTGGAACGCACCCTTCAGGACGAAGAGCTTGTGGGGCAAGCCTTGGATCATGTCGAAATTAAATGCGAGCTTGCAGATCTTTATGAGGAAATGGAAGGGAAGGATTGGGACCGGGCCCAGTTGAAATTGGCCATTGCCAGGACCCTTCGCGCGAAAAAAGACGTGGAGAATCTTCGGATTGCGCAGGGTTTGCTGACCGAGATTGGGATTCAGTTTCCAGAACTCGCCGAGGAGGATCTACGCCACCTGGAACAGATGTTAGCCTTGCAGGGAGGTGATGGAGGAGTGGGGGAGAAGGATCCCTTCGCATCTCTCAGGCTGGCGCTTGGCCGACCTCCCTCATTCCTTGTAGTGGGAGGCAATGAGCGACAGCGAGGACACCATCCCAAGCTCCAAGCCTTTTCAAGTGAGAGAGGGATTGAGGCTGAGTGGCTCATGGCCAACTACAGGTCTCCTCAAAAACTTGTGTCTCAGATTGAAGATCGGATCCAAAAAGGACAAGTGGATGGCTTGATCTTGCTCCATTGGAATCGGCATGAGACGACAGAACCGGCCCTCGAAGTAGCAAGGAAAGCCGGAATACCTGCAAGGACCTTGTTTTACGCAGGATTCACTTCCCTCCAAATCGGCTTGGAAGAGTTGGCTTCTATCCTTGATGGGAGAGCCTGCAAGGGGGCAAAATCCTAAAATCGACCCTCTAATAGAAGCGGATTCAGCCGTGCTTAGGTCGATTGGCAACCACCCTTACAAATCCCTTGGGGTGCCACAAATCCCTTAGGGTCCTGGAGAAGGAGAAAGAAAAAAAGAAACTTTGGGGTGGTTCTGAGCTATTTGGGGACCTTGCCTGGCCCGGGTAATCAGGAGATCGGATCATGAGAAAAAAGATCCGAGGGGACTTTGTATAAAATGCGGCCAAACCTGGTTTCGCTCCAGGTGTTTGTTTCAACCCAGCAACCCCCAGGAGGTGTTGCCTGGGACAATGGGCCCCAGAAAAATTGGTCTCTTAGTCCGGGCATTGGCTGGATGGGTCCAGAGCCTGTGCCATTCGGGATCGGTGGGATCCAAAAGATAGATGGATTTAAACATAGGTTTGGAAATGAATCGGGAAGATTGGAGTTTACTCCTTGAGAAATTGCCGGCGAATTTGTGGGCTCGGAACCCGCCAGCGGCTCTTGGACGTATCCGAACCATGGAAGCATTGTTGGGACGAAGTCTTCCTCCAGCCTTCCGTTCCTTTCTCCGGTATTCGGATGGAGCCCAGTTTGGAGAGCGAATTGTGCTCGGGACCCCCGAAATGCTCGAATTCCTTCAAAAAGGGCATCCTCTGCCGGGTTTGGAGGGGCCCAGTCAGGAACTTCGAAAAAGCAGCGGCCTTTTGCCTTTTCACCCTGTGAGCCGCAGCAGTTTTGAGTGCCTTGACCTGAGGGCAACGGGAGCCCCGGTGGTTTGGGTTCGCTTCTTTCAGGGGGAACGAGATCCCATCCAAACCTCAAAAGATGTCACTTATGTGGATTTTCTGGACTGGTTCCTTGATCTTCTATGGGGCCTTCATCAAACAGAACATCCATCCGAACCGAGAAAGGGGGCGATTCACCCCTTCTCGGAGAACAGTCCAGGGGCTGCGCTTCCGTGATAGAGTGCGGGGGGAAAGGGGACCTGGATTTTGTTTCGAACGAGGAACGGTCTTGGATTAAATCGACTTCCGATAATATATCTTATGTTGCATTAGGGGGGCAACCTCACTTGATCCGAAGGAGTTTGACCTGGGGTCGCCCCTTATTGCAGGGAACGATCATGGTTTTAGGCATGCCTTGGCCATTTGTTAAAGGAGAGCTCCCGTACAAGAAGATCCCGCGCCAGCAGTGCAACCAAAGCAATGAAAACCCGTCCGGATCTTTCGTCCCTTCCAGGTTTTTAGGATCCATTCTCTGAGTTCTCCCTTTTCCACATGCAAAATGGATTCCTGGGTTGTTTCTAGGGGCCAATCCAGCATCTGATTGAAATCGCAGTCAAAACTCCTGCCATCATGTCCCAAGGACACCATGGACTTGCACATCACATTGTCAGCCGCTTGCGGATTAAAGGCCCTCTGGAGTGTTTTTCGGTAGACTTCTTCTTGCCCACTGATTTTCAGGAAATGCAAGAATCGATGGATGGGGAGATTGGTCAAAGTGAACAAATGATCAAATCGGATCCCATGTTCCTTCCAAAGCCTCTCCTTGTAGTCTTTTTCCAGAGCGGCTTGGGCCCCGGGTAAAAAAGGCCCTCCAGGGTTGTAGACAAGGTTGAGAACCAAGGATTGGTTTCCGCCCTCCTCCCTGGATCCTTTGGGTTGGGAATCCCCCATCCCGTAACCTAGGGAATTGAGTAACTTCAATGCTTTGATAGAAGCTTCAAATACTCCCCGACCTCTTTGGTCATCCGTCCTCTCCTTGGTGTAACAAGGGAGGCTCGCCACGATCTCGACCTGCTGGGTTGCTAAAAAAGGAGCGAGACCCTCCTGATCCTCCAACAATAGAACCGAGAGATTGCATCGATCCAGGACCCTGATCCCTAGAGACCGAGCCTCTTGGACCAAAAAACGGAAATGAGGATTCAACTCTGGAGCTCCTCCGGTCAGGTCCAAGGTTTGAAATAGACCAGTTTCCAGGATTTCAACCACTTTTTGGGCCACCTCAAAGCCCATGTTCTCCTCAGGTCGGTTCCTTTTCGGACCTGCATCCACATGGCAATGGGAACAAGCCTGATTGCATAACTTTCCCAGATTGACCTGAAGCGTTTCCAGCCTGTCCGCTTTGAGCTCCTGGATCCCATTTTCCCTGAGCATGACCTCGAAAGGCTTGGGGTCCCAGGGATCCTGATTGGGAGGCTTCCTGGTTGATCCTTTAACGGGATTTCTTTGATCTGTTTGAAATGGATTCATCAGAGTCTGATACGAAAAGAAAGGTGAATTGTGACATCCGGAGAAACATCCGTGATTAAATCCTCCCCGACCATCAAATCCACTTGCAGGTCGGAGTTCGCCATGAAACGTAGCCCCGCCCAAAGAAGGAGCTGGTCCTTGCTTGCATGTTCATTTCTAAGTGCTTTCAACACAGAAGTTTCAAAATTCAGCTGGCTAAGCAGACTCAAGCGAGGACTGAGCCCGATTTGCCCCCCTAATCCAGCCTTCCAAAGATCATTGTAGGGGAGCCCTGCTTGTTTGGCCCTTGCCGCCTGTGCGACCCAGACCCGATGAATCCAGGCAAAAGCGGCAAAATGGTTTCCATGGAAGCTCAGATCTCCTCCAATGGAAGTATCAACCCCTCCATTTCCAATCCCCTTTTTCTGAGAGCCGGTGGGAAATTCAAGGCCGCCTGCCAGTCCTACTCCCATCCCCCCCACCCTCCAGAGGGTTTTATGGAGTTGAATGGGGATATCTCCCAATTCCAGCTCCTCTCGATCCAAGTTGTAAGCAACTTGGTCGGGTGCCCCTCCCCCCCCTCTCCGGATGGCTTGAATCAATTGGGCATCCTTTGGGAGGCGGTTTCTTAGGTTTTGGGGAAGCCCAAAAAAGGCGTGCCATGTTTCAATGAAGGTGTCGAGGACTCCCCCACTTGCATGGACCCATGGAATCCCTACTCCAACGGTCCAATCCTCCCCAAAAGGAACACGGAAAAAGGCTTCTGTTCGAAGGATTTCTCCGTCAAGTTGAATCGCATCGGTCCCCGGGCCAGAAAGAAGCCACAGGTTGGCCCAATCCATGCGCATTCCTAGCCGAGGCCGAGGATCGCTCTCTCCGGGGTCGAAGGGGAGAGGGTTGAGGGCGGTCATCTGGACTGGATGGAGATTTCTAGCCTCCACCGGGCCGACAGAGGTAATGTCCAAAGGGGCACATCCGGAAAAAAGAAGAAAGAGCGCCGCCCCGATTGCCCTGGAAACAACATGATTCACTCCCATGTCTACTGGTATACAGACCCCTCCCACTTCCTGCGACTCCAAGTCCCGATCGGTTCTATCATTTGCCCTTGAAATCGGATCCCAGGTTGCTTTCATGGCGCGGAAAAGAGCAGAAAACCGTGGATTCCTCAAAGAAAGAAACGCACAAATCATCCCCAGGCTACCAAGTGGAATTCCCCCTGGGTCTTAAAGGGTGTCCTGACCGGGTGGAAGAAGCCCCTTACAAGGTTCCCATCCAAAGGGTTCCCTTCACCCTCGCCGGCAAGGAGCCGGGGCTCCTGGAGCTTCATTTTACTTTCCGGTCCAAGAACGGAGATCTTGGCCGACTGGACCACTATCACGAACTCTTTACAGGAGTCCTCCCCCCCCATGGAATGTTCTCCAATTTCCGCGGACAACGGGCCCCCTCTGGTGGATCCCTCCTTCGGGGAGAGCTGGGAGTCCCCGCGCGTTTGTTTCCCCTTGAACTCGTGAGTCTCCGGGTCCGAAATCTAACGCTTGAAGAGTTGGAATCCTCGTGAACGTCCCTTGATTGTTTTTTGACCTCACCATTTCCGGCCCAAGCAGCCTTCCTTTTTTGGATCACACACCTGGGTCATTTCCCTTTGGAATGGGAGAAGCTTTGATGAATCTCTGGTTGTTTCGAATGCTCCGATCGTCGGTTGGTCGCAAGGTGTTGATGGCGATTACAGGCCTCCTCTTGATCGGATTTCTTGTGAGTCATCTCTCAGGTAACCTCCTTGTCTTCGCGGGTCGAGACGCAATGAACGACTACGCGCAATTTCTCAAGGAACATCCCGGCTTGATTTGGGGGGCCAGAATCGGGCTCCTGGCCATTTTCCTGGTTCATGTCATTACAGGGTTGACTCTAGCGGCTGAGAACAAGGCGGCCCGCCCCATCCCCTACCAAAAAGAAGCCTGCATCCAGGCCTCTCTTCCCTCCAGGACGATGGCGCGGACGGGCTTGTTGGTTTTCGTGTTCGTGGTCTACCACCTCCTTCACTTTACCTTTGGGGTTGTTCAAGCTAGCAAGCATGCAAAGCATCTCGAGGGACTTCGATACGATGTCTATGACATGGTGGTGCTTTCTTTCCATAACCCCATCATCGCCCTTTCTTATATTGTCGCCATTTTGGTGCTCTGGATGCACCTTTGGCATGGGGCTTCTAGTTTCTTCCAATCTTTGGGCTGGAATCATCCCAAGTATCGTCCCGTTTTCGAAAAAGTTGGACCGGTCCTCTCGACAATTCTTTGCTTAGGGTTCCTATCCATTCCCCTGAGCGCATGGTTAGGCATCCTGAAAGCAGGAGGCATGTAAAAATGAATTCCGTGAATAAAACTTTGGATTCCAAGGTTCCGGGAGGCCCCATCGAAAAGCAATGGGAACTCTATCGTGAAAAGATGAAGCTTGTCGCCCCCTCCAATCGGCGTAAATATAAGATTTTGGTCGTAGGATCGGGTTTGGCAGGTGCATCCGCTGCTTCCACTTTGGCGGAACTGGGTTATGAAGTGGAATGCTTCTGTTTCCAGGATTCTCCCCGGCGAGCCCATAGCATTGCAGCACAGGGGGGGATCAATGCGGCAAAGAACTATCAGAATGACGGAGATAGTATTTGGCGACTCTTCTACGACACGGTCAAAGGAGGGGATTACCGTTCTCGAGAAGCCAATGTTCACAGGCTCTCCGAAATCAGCTTACAGATCATTGACCAGGCCACAGCAATGGGAGTTCCATTTGCCCGTGAATATGGTGGAACCTTGGCAAATCGGTCCTTTGGAGGTGCCCAGGTTTCTCGGACCTTTTATGCCCGAGGCCAAACCGGGCAGCAGCTTCTTCTTGGGTGTTACGCAGGTTTGAATCGTCAAATCGCCTCCGGGCAAGTCAAGATGCACAATCGCACCGAGATGCTGGATCTGGTTGTGGTGGATGGTCTTGCCCGTGGGATTATTACAAGGGACCTCGTAACGGGAGAGATCCAACGCCATGCTGGCCACGCTGTTGTTTTAGCAACAGGTGGTTATGTCAATGTATTTTTCCTTTCCACAAACGCCATGGGCAGTAACGTCACAGCCAGCTGGCGAGCACACAAGAGAGGGGCTTTTTTCGCGAACCCTTGCTTCACTCAAATCCATCCAACCTGCATCCCCCAAAGCGGAGAATTCCAGTCCAAATTAACCTTGATGTCAGAATCTCTCCGAAATGATGGGCGCGTTTGGGTGCCAATCAAACCGGGAGATACAAGACCCCCAAATGAAATCCCTGAACAGGAGAGGGACTATTACTTGGAGAGGATCTATCCGAGCTTCGGAAACCTTGTCCCAAGAGATGTCGCTTCTCGTGCGGCCAAAAGAGTCTGCGATGAGGGACGAGGAGTAGGCCCCCTCGTTGGTGGCGAGCGCAGGGGAGTCTACCTTGACTTCAAAGATGCGATCCAGCGCCATGGGAAGAAGGTGATTGAAGACCGGTATGGAAACCTCTTCGAAATGTATGAGAGGATCACGGGAGAAAGCCCCTATGAGGTTCCCATGCGGATCTATCCTGCCCCCCATTACTCGATGGGTGGGCTCTGGGTGGATTACGGGTTGATGAGCAATCTGGAAGGTTTGCACGTGATTGGGGAGGCGAATTTTTCCGATCATGGCGCTAACCGGCTTGGAGCCTCCGCCCTAATGCAGGGGCTTGCGGATGGGTATTTCATTCTACCCAATACAATTGGGAATTACCTGGCCTCGAAAAAGCCGGAAAACATCAGCACGGACCATCCCGAGTTTGAAAAAGTTGAGAATGAAGTTCGTGCCTATATCGAGAAGCTCCTTTCCATCAATGGTGACCGTTCCGTGGATTCCTTCCATATGGAGTTGGGCAGAATCCTTTGGAACAAGTGCGGCATGTCCCGAAACAAAGAGGGGCTGTTGGAAGCTCTCCAGGAAATACCAAAACTCCGGAAGGAATTCTGGGAAAACGTCCGAGTTCTAGGTGAAGGGGAAACTTTGAACCAATCCCTTGAAAAAGCGGGAAGGGTTGCGGACTTCCTGGAGTTCGCCGAACTCATGTGCAGGGACGCTTTAGAGCGAGAGGAGTCCTGTGGTGGCCACTTCCGAGAAGAGTACCAGACCGAGGAGGGAGAAGCCCTTCGCCGTGACGATGTCTTCTCTTATGTCGCGGCATGGGAATTTACTGGTGTAGGAGTCGAGCCCATCCTGCATAAAGAAAACCTCACATTCGAAAATGTTGCCCTGGCGGTAAGGAGCTACAAATGAGGATAACGGTTCATGTTTGGCGCCAAGCGGGCCCCCAGGAACCTGGGAAGATGGTTGCATATGACTTGGACAATGTGAATGAGCACATGTCCTTTTTGGAGATGCTTGATTTCCTGAACGAGTCCTTGATCGCAAAGGGAGAGGAACCGATTGCATTTGATAGCGATTGCCGAGAGGGCATTTGTGGAATGTGCTCCTTGGTCATTGATGGGATTCCTCATGGGCCGGAGAAGGAAACGACTGTATGCCAACTCCACATGAGGCATTTTCATGATGGACAAGAGATCTTTATCGAACCTTGGAGGGCAAAGTCCTTTCCGGTCCTCAAGGATCTCATTATTGATCGCAGCTCTTTGGATCGGATCCAACAGGCAGGTGGTTTTATCTCTGTCAATACTGGTTCGGCCCCTGACGCCAACAATATTCCCATTGGAAAGGAGCAAGCGGACCGGGCAATGGATGCGGCAGCCTGTATCGGTTGTGGTGCCTGCGTCGCCGCGTGTAAGAACGCATCAGCGATGCTCTTTGTCGGTGCAAAGGTCTCCCACCTTGCCCTTCTACCCCAAGGCCAGGTTGAAAAGAAGCGGAGGGCGATCGCGATGGTAGAGGCAATGGATGCAGAAGGGTTTGGGAACTGTACTAACCAGTACGAGTGTGAAGCAGCTTGCCCCAAGGGAATCTCGGTGGAGTTTATTGCAAAGATGAACAGGGAATACCTCGGGGCCCAACTCTCGGGAAGAAGCTCCTGACGTTCTCTTTCCAACCCTGAGCCCAATGAGTTTCCTGGCTCAGGACAGGACCTCTTAGGAAAAGGAGGAAGAAAAGGGCCTGGTCCTAATGGCTCTGTGTTCCACTGGTTTGGGGTGGATCTGGTTCGGAATATTTCCATAATGCCACATCTTCCACATCCAGTGTTTCCATGGAGGAACAGCTTTGTTCCTTTTCCATCGTTTTCCCATAAAAGGAAAGGAAATGTTCATCCAGGATTCCCCTGAAAAGGGGAGTCCTGGCATCACGGTTCTTCCTTTTTTCCCCCTCTACGGTTCCTGGTCTGAAGGAAGAGGAAAAAGCAGCCCGCTTTTTCCTCCACCCTCGTCGGATGGTAAGGGATTTGCTATAAAACAGAGGTTACATTTTCACTCTTAGCCTAAAGGCCCCTACTGGGGACCGGTTATCATCAGGTCTGTGTCCTCGTTGGGATCGAGGAGAGGACCCTTTCGATGTGACTTTTCCAAAAGGCGAGTTTGTGATAGCTCAATTTCCCCAAGGGAGAGAACGAACATGAGAATTCCGAGACTTGCATCCTTAACCCTGGCTGTTGGCCTTTTTGCCATTCCTGTCCAGGTTTTTGCCCATGGTGGGCAGTATCGAGGGCCAGGCGATACGGTCCCCCCTGGTGCAGGTAGTGGCGGTGGGGGAAAAACGGGGGGCCCTGGCGGCCCTACCACACCCGGGCCGGGTGGCCCCACCACTCCCGGCCCTGGGGGCCCCTCGACGGGAGGTCCAAACACTCCTCCCCCACCCGCTCCTACAGGAGGCGGCCAGGCCAAAGCCGCCCGAACCGGCGGGGGAGGTGCACCCGTCGGAGATGACCTCTCCCAATGGCAATTCTGGTGGGAGTTCAACAAAGATCGATTCTTGCAACTCAAGAAGGCCCTTCGACGGGGGGGGGTCACATCCGGAACGGACGATTTCTCGCTCGGCCGAGCTCCCCAAAACGAGGCGACCGACACTCTGAGTCCTACCGAAAGCGATCGGAAATTCGTAACCGAGGCTCTTAAAAAAACCCTCGTCGACCCCGATAGCAATCGTGACATCGTCTCCTCCTGCATGATCGCACTGGCCAAAATCGGTCTCGATCCAAGCATCTTGGAGAAGATGAAAAAGAACCTCAGTTCCAAGGACCAAGAGATCTCCGAAACTGCAACGATCGCCATGGGGATTGCAAACTTGGAAGAGGCGGTTGATGACCTATTGTCCCTTGCCAATGATGAACAAGCGGGGCGTGAGTTACTGAAGAGGGCTCGGACTCCCTTCCGGACCCGTTCCTTCGCTTGTTATGGTCTTGGATTGATTGCGTATGCCACCAAGGACAACGCACTCAAGAACAAAGTGTTTGAAGCCATGAAGGCTTTGATCGAAGACGAATCCTTGAACAACAGGGACATCAAGGTCGCTGCCTTTCAGGCAATCCGGTTGCTTCGTCCGGCTTTGGACACAGAGGCAGGGAAAAAGTTGACCCAATCGGCGGTCGAATTCCTGACCGGTTACATCGCACTGAAAAAGGTGAACAAGCAGGTCCAGTCTCACGCTTATACCGCCCTTGCAGACTTGGTGGGCCGAGGCGACCGCTTTGACACCCAGGGAAAACTCAGAGAGATGGTAACAGAAGCAGTCAAGAACCGGAAAACCAAACATTGGATTCAGCAATCCGCCGTTCTTGCCCTTGGCCAAATGGGCACTCCGGAGGACAAGGAGCTATGCAAGACCCTTCAAGAATACATGATGAAGGGCAAAGACCAGCAGGCGAAGAATTTCTGCGCCATCTCCTTGGGGCAAATCGGAGGAACCGCTAACCGAGACTTTTTGATCGACAAACTTCGTCAGAGGCGGACTCGGACTCTCCTGAAACCATGGATTGCCTTGGGAATCGCCATTGAAGATTATCGGAATCGAAAAAACGACCCCAACTACCAATCCTCCTCTGCGGCCAAACAGGCGGTCTACAAAGCCTTTAAAAAGGAGAACACCCGTCTTACCGCATCGGCATATGCCATTGCTTTGGGACTCATGCACGAAAAGGATGCAGCCGAAGATCTCATTGAACGCATGCAAAAATATCGGAACACCCAGCAGGCTTGTGGCTATATGGCCCTCGCTCTAGGGCTCCTTGGTGCGGACGCTAAGGACGAGATCAATGCGATCGTAGATCGTTCCTCCCATTTCGATGTCCTTCTGACTCAAGCGTCCATTGCTCTTGGACTTCTCGGAGACAAAGAAATTGGAAGCAAGCTCATCACCAAGATGAAAGACCAGAGCAATGGCTTGGCGGTCCAATCTGCGCTTGCCCAAGCTCTTGGTTTTATCGGAGACAAGCGTTCGGTTCGCCCCCTTGTTGAGATCATGCAGGATCCCAAATCTTACAAAGACATTCCTCGCGCTTTTGCGGCTGTGGCTTTGGGGCTGATCTGCGATAAGGAGGAGTTCCCCTGGAACAGCAAGATCTCCATGAACATCAACTACCGGGCAAACACCGAGACTTTGACCGGGTCTGCAACTGGGGTTCTCGACATCCTTTAATAGATCCTTTAATAGCGGGTTCTTCCAAATGCGTTAGAACCCTAGTTCCTCCGAACCACGGTAACAACGATCTCTGGAGTTTTTTGAAGAAAAGGTCTCCCTTCGATGAAGGGGGGCCTTTTTTTCATCCTCTTTTCCTTCGGGTTTTATTAAGGATACCCAAGTTTGGTAAAGGATTTGCAAGCTTCATGATGAACCTGTCCTTTTGAGCTTCGTGCGCTTGGAGGATGTCACCTGGGAAGGGTCTCCCTTCCCCGGCAAAGAGCGACAAAGAAGACCTAGTTCCAGCCCTGGGTCTTACTGTTCTTTGCTGCATCTGGAAGGAGCAATCCATGAAGTTTTCTATTTCGGCTGTTTTCACCATACCAGCAAGTTGTTTTCTGCTTACCACCCTTGGGTTTGCTCATGGGGGGCAATACCGTGGTCCGGGTGATATTGTTCCCCCGGGCGCTGGAAGGGGTGGTAGCGGGGGAAAAACCGGGGGACCGGGCGACCCCAGCACACCGGGGCCGGGAGGCCCCACCATTCCTGGTCCGGGTAGGTCTTCAACAGGAGAGCCCCCCTCTCCCCCACCCGCTCCCACAGGGAACGGTCGAAGGAGGCAAGCCCAAACTGGTGGAGGAGGGCAATGGATCACGGATGATTTATCCCAATGGCAATTTTGGTGGGAGCTGAACAAAGATCGGTTTTTGCATCTCAAGAGAGCGATCCGTTCCAGCGGTGTAACATCAGGAACCGATGACTATGTCTTAGGTCGAAATTCTCAAGATCAAGCAAAGGACACCCTGGGGCCGACAGAAAGAGACCGAAAATATGTAACTGAGGCCTTGAAACGAACTTTGAATGATCCCGATAGTAACCGTGATATTGTCTCCTCCTGTATCATATCCTTAGCCAAGATCGGGCTGGACCAAAGCATTCTGGTGGAGATAAAGAAACACCTGAGTTCAAGAGATCAGGAGATTTCTGAAACTGCCACGATCGCAATCGGGATTGCGAACCTTGTGGAGGGGGTTAAGTATCTTTTGGCTCTCGCCAAGGATACGCCCGAAGGGCGCGAACTTCTAAAAAGGAACCGTACTCCCTTCAGGACCCGTTCCTTCGCTTGTTATGGGCTTGGACTCATTGCCTATGCCACCAAGGACCATGATCTTAAATCCAAGATCTTTGAAGCCATGAAGGCATTGATCCAAGATGAAAACCTAAACAATCGTGACATCAAGGTTGCCGCCTTTCAGGCCATTCGTTTGCTTCGCCCTGCAATGGGTAGTCGCATGGGGAAAGAATTGACCCAGTCTGCGGTTGCATTCCTTTCCGGGTATATCGCACGGAAAAAGGTGAACAAACAGGTCCAATCTCATGCTTACACCGCTTTAGCGACACTCGTAGGTAGAGGAGATCGTTATGACACTCAAGGTAAGCTTAGAGAAATGGTCACCAAGGCTGTCGGAGATAGGAACAGAAAGCATTGGATCCATCAGTCTGCAGTCCTTGCTCTTGGCCAAATGGGAACACCGGAGGATATAACCCTCTGCAAGACACTTCAGAAATACATGATCAAGGGCAAAGATCAGCAAGCCAAGAATTTCTGCGCCATTTCTTTGGGGCAAATTGGAGGGGCAGCCAATCGAGACTTCTTACTCTCCAAGTTTCGCCAGCGGCGGACCCGGACCCTCTTGAAACCCTGGATTGCCTTAGGTCTTGGCATTATGGAAAATCAAAGACATCTGAGACTGTCAAACTCCCCAGCTCCCGCTTCTTCCTTGGCAAGGGAGGCTGTCTTGAATGCCTTTAAAAAGGAAAAGAACCGTCTTTTCGCTTCTGCATTTGCGGTTTCTTTGGGATTGATGAGAGCCACTGAGGCTGTGGACGACATTGTGGACCGGATGCACAAATACCAGAATACCCAAGAATCTTGCGGGTATATGGCCCTCGCCTTGGGGCTTCTTAATGCCGGCGAGATGAAGTCCGATATCAATGAAATGGTGGACCGCTCCTTCCACTTTGAAATCCTTCTGACCCAAGCGTCCATTGCCCTTGGGTTAATTGGGGACAAGGAAATCGGAAGAAAACTGATCGCCAAAATGAAAGACGAAAAAAATGGGCTTGCTGTTCAAGCCTCTCTGGCTCAAGCCCTTGGTTTTATTGGGGATAAGCGGTCGGTACGCCCTCTGGTAGAGATCATGGAAAATTCCAATTCCTATAAGGATATTCCAAGGGCTTTTGCTGCGGTGGCCTTGGGGTTGATCTGTGACAAGGAGGAGTACCCATGGAACAGTAAGATTTCAATGAATATCAACTACAGAGCCAACACCGAGACGTTGACAGGCTCCTCCACGGGAGTTCTGGATATCCTGTAAGGCAGAATGCGCATCTTCGTCCCCTCATTCTTCGACTTGGCGGAATGGGAGGACAAAGAATTTCTTTTCCCTGGGTTTTGCCCCCCCCAGGCCTTTCCAAGATAGCCTTTCCCCAAAAAACCCAAACGAAACCCTGTAGACCAAAAACAAGGGCAAGCATACCAAGGGGGCAAGTTCAGGCCTGTCCAAGATAACTTTTCCCTAATCGCCCATACGTAATGCTGGAGACCAAAAACTGGGTCTTCTGGCAAGGGGGACCTGATTTGGGATGATGTTATTTTTGGCTTAGAATGCGGGTTCCAAGGAGGATTGAGGAGGTTTCAGAGAGAGGGGGGGATGATCTTGGACAACACTGGGGCAAGTTTTCGAAGGACGGTGTTTTGGGCTTAGAATGCGGGTATGAGGGAGAATGTAAGGGTTTACGGGAAGAGGGTCGGATGATCTTGGACAGCACTGGGTTCCCCCACACGGGTATGCCCCATGATTCAAGCCTCTGGGAGTTATGAACAAAACGAATGACCCTCTACATGGATTTGCCCCTTGGATTGTTCCAAGTCTAGCCTGACTGGGTCTATCAAAGTGGATTCCCTTTTTGGGGAGTCGTCCACGCGATCCTGTGGTACTGGCCTATGGACTTTTCGCTGGTTTGGATCCTTCGATTTCCATCCTCCGCAGGATGATCATAAGGAAGCCAAGGCCCAGGAGGAGAGTAAGCACTCCTCCGAAGATCAGAAAACGAGCTCGTCCAAGGGAGTCCTGGGCTTTTTGTACCTGGCGGGAAGCAATTTCTAGAGACTTTAAATCCGCTTTTGCCTGTGCTTTCCAGGAAGAAAGGGAGTCGGAAGCTCGAAGAACCTTTTGGTAAGCTCTCTCTGCGCCTTTTAAGTCCTCCAACCTGAAAAGGGCTTTTCCTTGAAGAAGCAAAAGAAAGGGATCCTCTCGCCAAACCCTCCCCGGGTTGTTCAACCATTTTAAAAAAGAAAGTTCCTTACCATTCTGGAGAAGGAAGAAGCCCAGGTTACGGGCACAGGAAAGGGCATTTTTCGGGCGGGGCTCCTGGTTTAAAGCCTTTTCAAGGAGTTCGGTAGCTGCCTTTACCTTTCCTTCCTTGGCCAGGCCAAGGGCCCTCTGGAGGGGATCGGTGGATTGTGGGAATTCAAGAGAGTTCATCACCGAAGACGCTCATACATTTTTTCGTGCAGGAGCAACAAGGGGGAGTCGTAATCTCGGAGCAGTTCCTCCTCTGTTCCCGCTTTCCACTGGGTATAAGAAAGGTCCCTTCCAGCGGCTGCCCATAATTTTGGGGAAAGCCCCTTGGGTGGGGAAGCATTTCGAATGCTGGACCAGAGCCGATAGGGTTCTCCCTTGTGTGCGAACAAGAGGAAATTCCTCTCACCTCTAACTCTGAAGCTCTCCACCGTGGGAAAAATTGCAGCCAAAGTTTTGGCAATGGCCTGGATCACAGGCCCATCTTCGCGAAAACCGCCAATATTCAAAGCGAAGACTCCATCCTCTCTTAGTAAGGTCTTGACCTTTTGAAAAAACTCAAGGGAGGCAAGGTGAGCAGGGAGGTAGAATTGATTCCGATAGGTATCCAGGCAAATGAGATGAAACCGTTCCTTCCCCCCCATTGCATGGTTGACATAGATCCTGGCATCAAGCCCACCCAGAAACTTTTGGCCCTTGGCTTCTAAGGAACCCATGGAAAAAAAACGCCTCCCAAGTTTTAAAACTTCGGGATCGAGTTCGATTCCAAGGCCCTGAATGGTTTGTTTGGCACTCCCTTGAAGACATCGGAGAATCGTCCCTGCACCACAGCCCAGTGAAAGGGTTTTTAAAGGGGCCGGCGTTTGAAAAAGAAAGGGTAGAAGGGCAAAAGCATCATAGTATCTGCCATTGGTGAAGGTTTTCCCCTTGATATAAACCGAGTGGAAGGAGTCCAAACCTTCATTGATCTTTAACTCCCGAATGATCAAACCTTGAGAATGGGACTCTTTCACGGAGAGTTGTTGGTAGGGGCTAGCCACTCGAGCCAAGAGCTTCCCATCTCCCAGCCAAATCGGAGCTGGGGTAGGAGAAAAACTGATCGGAAGAATCAATGCTCCCAAAAGGGGGAAACCTTTGGGACCATGGGTCAGAATGCCTGCAATCACCCCCAGGAAAACCAGAGTTCCTCCCGAGATGGCAAAAGTAACAGAAAGTCCAAAAGAAGGAATCAGGAAGTGAGTTGTAAGAAAGGTTCCAGCTAAGCTTCCTAGGGTTCCACCGCTATAAACGGTCCCGCTGATTCTTCCGACCTGAGCTTGATGCCCTTTTGCCCCCATTCGAATAAGAATGGGGGGAATTGCCCCTAAGAGGAGGATAGGTGGCAGAAACACTAGAAAGGAAGCGCCAAGACTCCCCTCCACCAAAACAGGAAGAGCCAAATGAAGAGGGAGACTTTCAGGGAGAATCCAGGAAGCAATCCTGGGAACGAGAAAGGGGACCAGGAAAGAGAACCCTCCGGCAATCCCCAAGAAAAAAGGCAGGATTCGTTTTCCAAATCCTCGGTCCGCGAAGATTCCCCCGATCCAGGCCCCAAGTGCCAGCCCTAGGAGAATGACACCTATCACGTTGGTCCAGACGGGAACCGAATCCCCAAAATGAGGGGCGAAAACCCTTACAGCCGCCAATTCCAGAACCATGACGGCAAACCCAGCCCCAAAGGCGATCCCCGCAATCCCTAGTCGGGTTAAAGGGAGAAGGGAGGAAGACTTCTCCCCTTCTTTAATGGGAATCACCCTCCCCCTTTTTTTCTTCTTCCTCGCCTTGGTCTTTAGACGCGGGTTTTGGGATATCCAATCGGATAGAGGTGACATAAATGTTTCGAGGATCTCCTCTCCGAATAATCATATTTTGGAGAAACTCCATGCTCCGTTGTCTGCGTTGTTTTTGTACGACACCATTCACAACAATGGAGATTTCCTTGTCCAAATCGACAAGGAAATCATTGAGATAGAGGGTCACGCGCCAAACACTTGTAGATTTGATCTCGATCCTGTTGTTTTCCGGATCGGCTTTTACTTCGATCCTGGGCCGTAATTCCGCAGGAACATCGCCTAGTCCTTCGCTTCGATCAATTTTGACCCAATAGGCTTTTTTGAGCCGGTCAGACACCGGCAGGAGTTTTACGTGCCTCGGATAAAGGAGCCGGAAAGTTTTTTGCGCCCATTTCTCGATATCAAGAGCATTCCCTGCAAATGGGGATGTTCCCTTTCCTTCCAAAAGGGTGACATTTTCGTTTCCTGCTTCCTTTAGGTTTTTGGCAAAAGTCTCTGAGATTGATTTATGGTCCTTGTCATAGATGATCAAAACCGAAAGGTTCATCAAGTTGGGAACAGTGGCGTTCTCGATCCCCTTGGGGTTTTTGATGACAAGTCCTGCGAAGCGATCTGGAAAAGCACTGGCAAACCTAAGAATAAAGGGGACGGAATCATCGGAAGCACTGAGATAAAATCGGTCCGTTTCAATCCTAAAATTGAAGAGAAGATCCCGCATCAAGCTGAACATCCATTTTCGGCGTTCTCCTTCTGCACGAACCATCTCTTCCTGCACCGAGAGTGGATCAAATTCCGCATCCAGATCGAGCTCTTCAAGAACTTCAGGGCAGGCAATGATAAAATCGGTATCCAAGGTGCCGCCGGTCCAAGCCTTATTGAGAACCCCTTCAGCTTTTTGCCAGGATTCTCCATTTTTTCCGGGGATATCCAGGATCAAAGGCCAGCTCTTTTTTACCTTATAACCTTTGGGGATATGGATCCAGAAAGGGACTTCCTTGGTCTTTTTCTTCTTTACGGCATAACGCTTTTTCGGTTTTCCGTCACTGAACATTCCCTTGTAGGGGAACACTCCATCAAAAATCCTCCGAAGATCAGCGACATACTTGAGAAGTGTCCCGACCTTTTTCCCTCGTTTGGCAAAATCCTTTAGAAACTTCTCCTTTGCCTTTCTCGCTTTTTTTCGAAGGGCACGAATCTTCTTCCGGTTTTTTGCCCGAATCGATTTGATCTCCTTCTCCTTTTTTCCACTTAGGTCGACTTGGTCCACCATGTTCGCCTCGGAAACCAACCCTAACCAAGCCTGGGCTTTGGCATTGAGAGCGGAAAGGTCGGAGGCTTTGAGCACAGGCGATGGAAGCGAAGGGTGCTCCCTCTGATCGACAAAAGTTGTTCCCCAGCCCCCTCGAGTGGGGACCCGTCCTCGAAAAGCTCCGGTGGTAGAGCCAACACATTCCCTCATCCCTCCGGGCACATTCGTGACCTGGCTCCTGGCCGGACTTACGACGAGGGTAAGGAAAAGGGACGAAATGAACAAAACTCTCGAACTGGTTGCCATAAGTGTTCCTAGCAAAGATTCCGATGTTCCCAGGTTGCACGAAAAACCATTCTTTCGAAGAAGGGGGGGCTCCCCACGGTGCCTTCCAGCATAGCAGGAGGAAGTCTATTGTCTCCTTCCAGAGGACTCTAAAAGGAAAATGTGAAGGTAGTATCTAGGGCGGATTCGGTCCGGTGCCAAGGTAGTAGCCCTTCGAAGTAGATCGATTGCCCGAACCCGATCTCCCGCGAATCCCCTCTTTGCGAGGAGAAGGGCTGCATTTGTTTGACAAGTCGCCAAATCTCCAGGATTTGTTTCCTTTTTACGCACATCCCCCCCCCTGGCTCCTTCGAGAAACAAGGCAAGGGCGCCGTCCAGGTCTTTCATGGCGTCCCGGCAAAGCCCCCAGTTGTTCAAAACCCAGGCTGCCCGTCCGCTCTCTTTGGCAGCCTTTCGATAGAAATGGTCGGCCTCTGTGTATTTCCCGATGAGCCTGAGGGCTAGAGCAAGATTGGCGCTGGCAAAGGCCCGCCCTTTCCAAATGGTTGCAATTTTCCGGAGAATGGGAAGACCTGCCGGATTCCCCCGCCGGCTCAGTTGGATGGCCATGCTCCCAAGGATGCCTGTTAGGGAAACCATCCAGGGACGGTACTCCAAAAGGGGGGAAAGAGTTTGGAGAGAAGCGAAAAGATCCTGCTCTGCCTTGAAATGGACCCCCCTGAGTAAAGTTCTCAAGCGCCCTACTCCAGTTTTTTTCGAGGAAACCGAGGCTTTAAGGAAGCTTTGGTAAATCGCTTCAAAAGCGGGTGGGTCCAGATTCCATAGGAACCGTAGCTCTTTTCCTGAAAGGGCGCCCCGTTCGGCCAACAGCTTTCCCGCCTGGGAATAGGATTGCTCCCGGATCAGAGCAAGGAACCAGTCGCCCTGCTCAACCGCACCCTGGGCGCTCAGTGGAATCCCAACAAGAAGGCCAGCCACGCACCCTGTTAGCGAGGCTGGCAGGAAAGAGGAACTAGTCCTCCAAACGGACACCTTCTCCCTCCTCGACAACTCCTACGACCTTGGGTTTTTCCCCGGCTTTTTCCAATTCTTCAAGCAATTCCTGGCAGCGATCTGCCTCGACGACAAGAATGAAGCCAATCCCCATATTGAAAACCCGCCATGCTTCCTGTTGATCGATTTTCCCCTTTTCCACCAAAAAGGGAAAGATCGGAACAGGATCAAGGGCATTTGTAAGCACTTTGGCCCCCAAGCCTTTTGGGAGAACGCGGGGAAGGTTATCGAGTACCCCCCCACCCGTTATATGGGCACATGCATGAACCCCGCGTTCTTTCTGGAGGAGGGGGAGAACCGGTTTCAGATAGGATTTGTGGATTGCAAGAAGAGCCTCCCCAATGCTGGCTCCTTCCAGCTCAGGTGGGTGGTCTCCCACCTCGAAAGAGCATTCATCAAAGAGGATCTTCCGAGCCAAGGAGAACCCATTTGTATGGAGACCCGAGGACGGAAGGCCGATCAAACGATCCCCAGCCACCACCTTGCTCCCATCGAGGATCTTCCCCTTGGCGACCGCACCCACGATTGTTCCAACGAGTTCAAAATCATCACCATCGTAAATCCCCGGCATTTCGGCAGTCTCTCCCCCCAAGAGGGCGCAATGGTTTTCCTTGCATGCGAGAGAAAGGCCATGCACAACCTGGGCAAACCAGTCGGGATCCAGATGTCCGGTCCCAATGTAATCCAGGAAAAACAAGGGACGGGCTCCTTGTACCAAAATATCGTTCACACAGTGATTGATCAGACACTGGCCAACGGTGTCGAATTTTCCGGCCAAAGCCGCTATGCGGACCTTGGTCCCCACACCGTCGGTGGAAGCGACAAGACATTCCCCTCCTGCCCCTACAAGAGAAGGATCGAAAACCCCTCCAAAAAGGCCGATGTCCGAAAGAACCCCGGGAGTCTTTGTCGCGCGGATCTCTTCCTTGGCCTGATCCAGGGCGGCGGCCATGGCATCGATATCCACTCCTGCTTCTTGGTAGCGTTTGCTTGTCATAACCTGCATTCTGCCCAAGGGAAATGACAATGGAACAGGGATTTCTGCAAGAATTCCAGGAGTCCCAACTCGTGGTGGATCCAAGGGAAATGCTTCTTCCAACTAGGCTCCCCTCGCTATGCTTCCAGCGAAATGATTCGCAAAATTGCAGTTCTTGGCGCGACAGGCTCTGTTGGGAAGAGCACCCTTGATCTCTTGGCTGGGAGGGAGGGCCGCTTTCAAGTCGTGCTCCTCTCCGCCCATAGGAATGGAGAGAACCTTTTTGCCCAAGGCAGGAGGACCGGGGTCCCCCACCTCTGCTGGACGGGGCTCGATTCCCCCCCTCCCCAGAGCCTTGGGAGTCAAACGTATTCTCCCAAGATGCACTTTGGGGCCCAGGGGCTCCTGGAGGCCCTGGACCGGAGCGCCCCGGATCTCGTTCTTAACGCTATTACCGGATCCGCAGGGTTGGAGGCTTCCGCATGGACCCTGGAGCAAGGCAAGGATCTCCTCCTTGCCAACAAAGAATCTCTGGTAGTCGCGGGCCCCTTACTCCGAAGCATTGC
>DROQ01000248.1 GCA_011321845.1 Planctomycetota bacterium
CTCCCGCGGAACCTTCCAGCGCTTCTCCGCGATCTCGATCAGCTTGGCGCTGGGCACGACCACCGCGCTCGCCCGTCGCAACACCCATCGCCGCAGCAGATCCCGCCGCAGCGGCTGCCTCCCCCCCGACTCGAAGCCATCCTCGTGGTGCACAAAGGGGATCCCCAAGCTTCCCGCCGCCCAGGCAAGCTCGATCGCCCCGAAGTTGTAGCTGCAGACGAGGTCCGGCCGCAGCTCTTGCAGAAAAACCTTGGCCTTGGCCCGCGCCGCGAGGGGAAAGGTGGGCAACCCTTCACCTTGCATCACGGGTTGAAACCTCTTCCCCCCCGGATGCTCCCGCGCCCCGTAGCGCCCGTCCGTCGCGTAGACCAGATGCTCCCACTCCTCCGGCAAGCCTCCCGCGAGCGCCAGCACCCGAGCCTGCTGCCCACCCAGGTCGAAGGTCGGAAAGGCGTGAAGGACGCGAAGAGGTTGCGGTGTCATTTCGCTCATGCAGTTGGAACCGATTTCCGGTTGGCGGGAATAGCATAGGCAATGGGGCCTTCAAAAGGGTTCGGAATTCGGGGGACCCTTTCCTCCCCTTTCCGGAGTTTTGCAACCTTGCTAAATTTTCTTCTCGTCGGACGATGCCTTGAGGCTGAAAGGAGAACCCTTTGAGATCGATCCAAGCAAAACCTTTGGGCCTGATTTTGGGGATCCTTCTCCTCGTGGGGTTTGGGTTTTTCCTGGGTACGAAAGGTCGGGCGGACAAAACCCAAGGGCTCTCAGACCTTTCTTCCGGCGAAGTTTTTTTGCCTGAGAGTTTGCAGGAGACCAAGAGGCCCGATCCCAAGCGATCTTCGAGGAACCGCGAAGAGCGGCAAGCAGAGGCGCTTGGAACTTCCGGCAAACCGGGACCGAAGGGGAGCTTGACTTTCCTCGATCTGGAGGAGCGGCCCTTGGTTGCTTTTCCCCTCCTTCTACGCAAGAACGGGAGCAGAGCCTTTCGGGCCAAGACGGATGGGGATGGCATGCTCCACCTGGATCCGGGGGAGTGGACCTTGGGTACTCCCGGTCTGGAATTCGAGTTGCAACCCGACCGCCTGTCTTTGCATGCAGGAGAAGATCTCCTGGTGCGCTGTTCTCCCAGGGGGCTCCTGCGGATCCGGGTCGTGGATCCTGGGGGAACCCCCCTCGAAGGGGCCCTCGTGAAGGCCGCCCCCGCCTCCCACCCCCCCAAGGAGATTCCTCCCTCCTTGTTCTGTTTCTTTTCCCGGGAGGGAGATCCCGTCTGGAAAACTCTCGGGAGGACGAACAGCGAAGGCCGTCTGGCACTCAAGGGCGTTCCCATGGGGGGTCGCTGGCTGCAAATCCGAAAAGAAGGCTACAAAACGGCAACGCAGTTCTTCTCCCTGATCCCCAACCCCCTGACCTGGGTGATGAAACCCTTGGAAAAGCCTCTTCGGGTGGTGGCAAGGGATGCTCGGACGGGGCTGCCTCTGACCCAGTTAGGATTTCGATCCGAAAGGCTCGGAGTGGTCACGGGGAAGAGGGTCGGCCCTCCCGGGAGCTTTGTGTTCCCCGGCTTGGCTCCCAAGAGTTTGCGAGGGAAGTTCCAGGCGCCTGGGTATTCTCCCCTGGAGGCCCAAAAGGTTCTCGGGGGATCTCGCCCCAAGGAGGGCATCTATCGGCTTCGGCTTTCCCCTGTTGCGACCTACCGGTTTATGCCTAAGGGGCTCCCGCCCGGAGAGCCCTTTGTGTTTCTAGCGAAAAGAGCCCAAGGCCCTCCCTCTTCCCTCCCCTCGGTTCGCCCCAGGGTCCGGGGGAGAATGGGGAGGGTCCTCTCCATCCCTCTCCCCCTTGGCGCCCGCGTGCGCTATCTGGCGGTTTCCCCCAAGGGTCTCTTCGCCGAAGGTGCCGTAAAAGTGACCTCCCCCGGGTCGATGCTCCTCCTCTCCTTCCACAAAAAGGGCTGCCTCCAAATCCGCCCTCATGATCGCAAGGGTCCCGTCACCGGTTCCAGGGCCATCGTTTATTATGCCCATTCCCCTCCGATTCTTCTGAAGGAGGCATCCAAGGGTTTGCTGCGGGTTCCCGTGCCCACGAGCCCAACCTTTCGATTGGTGGACCTTCTTTTCCAAGCCCCGAATTTCTCCGGGGTCTATTTGATCCCCCGGAAGCCTTCCTCCGGAGGTTCCCCCCCCTCACTGGGCGGAGTTTTGGAACTGGCCATGAGGAAGAGCTACCCTGTCCGATTCACCATCCTGGATTCCCAGGAGAAGCCCATCCCCGGGATCCGAATGCGACCCTATGGGTTCGACAGTGTGGACCTTCTCAAGGCAGATCCAAAGAATGGAGGCTTCCGGCCGAGTTCGCATCCCTCCTGGTTGCGTGGTGAGCAGGAGACCTACCCAAAATGGTCCAATGGAAGAGGCGAAGCGGTCTTTTCCCTGATGGAAGGTCGATATGAAATCCATTTCCAAAAACGATCTTCCCTCAAGACTCCCTCCCTGAGCGCCTATCCCTACATCATCAAAACCTTTCATGTGCAAGGTCCCAGCGCTTTCCGCTTTCAGCTCCCCAGGCCCCGAAGAGTCTGGATCCAAGTTCGTTCCTCCGTCGATCGAACCCTTGTTCCGGAATTCCTTCTCAGTTGCCTGCCGAAGGGATCTGGGGGGGAGAATGTCCCTTTCAAGGGAGGAGCCCATGTCCTCTGGGTCTCGGATCAAGTCCAAGCCTTGGCTGTGTTCTCCCCCGGGTTCCTGAGTAAAACTGTCGACCTTCCATCGCCTCTGCCCAGGAGGACCTTGGGACCTCCCATCCGAGTCCTCCTTCTCCCGCAAACATCCTGGCCCAAGTTGCGGATCCTCGGAAAAAACCGATCCCTCCTCATAGGAAAGGAGATGGTCGTGAGCGCGTATCCAAAAGATCCCACTGGGAGTGAAGGAGATGTGTATTGGGTTTGGCAAAGGAGCTATGTCTACGATCCGAAAAAGGAAATCCCCTTGGATCTCCAAAGAAAGGGTCCCCTCTACCTGGGGATCTACCCCGTTCGCCTGCAAGATGGAAGAAAGCTCCGCTTCCGGCCCATCCAACCGATCTGGATGGAAGCTGGGCAGGATCTGAAATTCGAAATGTTGGTCTCCCGGCCGGGGAAGTAAACGGCGCGGAAGCGAGCCCTGGGGGCCCCCCGAGGTCGCGATGTCATTGCCGCCGAAAGATCGTGAGGAAATTGTTGTTGGGCATGTCCAGCGACTCTTCGAAGGCGAGCCCATGGTCCGCGGCCGCCTCGCGCACGTCTTCGAGCCGGCGGACGCCCCAGGCGGGGTTGCGGGCACGGAGGGAGCGGTCGAAGTCGAGGTTGCTCGGGGCGGTGGGGCGGTCGCGGCGGAAGAAGGCGCCGTAATAGAGGAGGGGGGCTCCTGGTTTGAGGCAGCGGGCGGCGCCCTCGAGCAGGGCGAGGCAGGTCTCCCAGGGGGTGATGTGGATCATGTTGCTGGCGTAGACGGCGTCGACCTCCGGGACGGGCCAGTCGCGCTGGTGGACGTCGAGCTGGAGGGGGGGAAGGAGATTGGGGAGGGCGGCCTCGGCGGACCAGGCGGCGATGCTGGCGAGGTTTGCGGGGTCGGGTTCGCTGGGTTGCCAGCGCAGGTCGGGGAAGGCGGCGGCGAAGTGGACGGCCTGCTGGCCGGTGCCGCTGGCAATCTCGAGGAGGAGGCCGGACCTGGGCAGCTTCTCGAGAAGAACGGGGAGGATCTCGTCTTTGTTGCGGGCGGCGGAGGGGGAGTGTTTCTTCATGAGAGGATTCTGGAGGTGGGGGAGGGGAAAACAAAGTCGCAAGTGGGGGCAAGAAAGGGTAGGAATTTTCCCGGGCAGGTAGGACAATCGGGGGTGTCCCCGGGGAATGGGCGGCGAACCTTGAGCGAGAGCGGTGTCATGCGGATGAGGAGCTATTGGGCAACGGGCCTCTTGATCCTTTTGGCCGCTTGTGGCGGAGACAAGGGGGATGCTGGGCCTCATAAGGACGCGGCCCAGGCTCCATCGCTCCGGGAGAGCAGCCTGGCGCCCATCGGGCGGCCGCTCCGCATGGCCGAGAAGCGCCACTTTTTGCGCCGCACGCACTGGGGGGTCACGCCCGAGGACCTCGCCGAGCTGGACAAGCTGGGCTTGGACGCCTATCTGGACTGGATGCTCTCCGCCAAAGCGCCCCAGGGGATCGAGGACCGGGCGGCGCGGCTGATCGTCGACCCCAGGTGGCCGAGGCCCGAGGAGCTGTCGGCCTACTGGCTGGCTTGGATGGTGCGGACGCCCAATCCCTTCCGGGAGGTGCTGGCGTTTTTCTGGCATGACCACTTCGCGGTTTCGCAGGTAGTGCTCGGGGAGCGCAACCGCCATTACATGTTGGAGCATGTGCGGCTCCTTCGGCGCGAGGCCCTGGGGAACGTCAAGAAGCTCTTCAAGGCGGTGGCCAGGGACCCGGCCATGCTCGTGTTTCTCGATGGGATCCGCAGCACCAAGGACGCGCCCAACGAGAACTTCGCGCGGGAGTTCTGGGAGCTGTTCAGCCTGGGGGTGGACCGCGGCTACACGCAGAAGGAGATCGAGGAGGCGGCGCGGGCTTTCACGGGTTACAAGGAGGTCGTGGAGGAGGTCGAGGCCAAGGGGGCCAAGGGGGGGCGGCGTGCGCTGGCGCGCGTGGTCTACGACCCGGCGCTGCACGATGGAGGGCTGAAGGAGATCTTTGGCAAGAAGGCCGCTTTCGACTCGGACGGGGTCGTGGAGCTGACCTTCGCCGAGCGGGATGTGGGCAGTTTCCTGGCGGCCAAGCTGCTCCGGCGCTTCGTCCGCAGCGATCCGCCCCAAGCCCTGGTCAAGGCGCTGGGGCGGGCCTTTGTCGAGGAGGGCTGGGAGATGCGGCCGGTGCTGCGCAGGCTCTTCCGCTCGGAGGCCTTCTACTCCGAGGCCGCCCAGCGTCCGCTGCTCAAGAGCCCGATCGAATACGCCGTCGGTTTTGTGCGCTCGACCGGGCTGGAACCGCCATTGCTTGTGCTCGACGGGGCGCTCGAGGTGCTGGGCGAGCGGCCCACCTTCCCCCCCTCGGTCAAGGGCTGGCCCCGGGGCCGCGCCTGGCTGAGCCCCCAGGCCGTCCTCGAGCGCGGCAAGTTCGTCAACGCCTGCGCCACCGCCCGCGCCTCCCAGCGCGACCGGGGCATCGGCGTGACCAACCTCCTGCCCTCGCGGCGCGCGCGCAGCGTGCCCGGCATCGTCGACCACCTGATCGAACTGCTCGAACTCTCGCCCCAGCCCGCCGTGCGGGCCGAGTGGGTGCACTTCCTCTCTGTTTCTCTCCAGCCCAAGGGTGTCGGCATCCAAGAGACGCCCGACCCCTTCGACTGGGCCGACCCGCGGCACCTGGACGAACGCCTCCGCAACCTGGTCGTTTGGATGGCCCAGGACCCCAGTTACTTCATCAAGTAGGTGGAACTCATGAACCCTGGAATGGATCGTCGCGCGTTTCTCGGATGGGCCCTGGGAGGCAGCCTGAGCCTCTCCCTGCGGCCCCTCGCCGGGCTCGGCAGCCTGGGCTCCCTCTCAGGCGGCGACTCCAACTTCCTCGTCATCCTCAACCTCGCGGGAGGCAACGACGGCCTCAACAGCTTCCCGCCCCTGCATCTGCCTCTGTATCGTGAACGCCGCCCCCGCGTTCACCTGGGGCCAGAGGAGTGCCTCGCCCCCAAGCTGGGGACCAAGCCCGCTCCCCGCCGCTTTCATCCCTCCCTCGCCCAGCTCGCCAGGCGCTTCGAGGCCGGCCAGATGGCCATCCTCCAAAAAGTCGGCTATCCCAAACCCAACCTCAGCCACTTCGTCAGCGAAGACATCTGGTCCCTCGGCCTCCGCCACGCCCCCAAGGGCAAGAAGAAGGGTTGGATCGCCCGCCTCATGGACGCCCACCTCCCCGACCCCCGCATGGTCCTCGGCATCGGCACCGGCCAGAAACTCGACTTCCAGGGCGGCCGGCAGGTTCCCTTCCTCGTCAGCTCCAAGACCGAGATCGGGGTCCCCACCGACACCCTCCACCCCCTCGTCTCCCGGTACATCTTCGAGCACCAAAAGGCGGACCTCCAGCGCCTCCGTCTTCCCCCGGGCGCCCTCAGCGAAGTCGCCAAGGTCCAAAAACTCGCCTTCGCCTCCGTCGAAGAGACCCGCAAACAGCTCGCCCGCTACGTCTCCAACGTCGTCTACCCCAAGAGCCGCCTCGGCCAGGACCTCCGCCTCGCCGCCCGCTTCCTCTGCACCGGCTTCCCCACCCGCCTCGTCTACACCCAGCTCGGCGGCTTCGACCACCACCGCGACCAGGGCCGCCACCAGGGCCGCCAGGCCGACCTCCTCCGCGACGTCGACCAGTCCCTCCATGCCTTCCTCCGCGACCTCGAAGCCCACGGCCTCCTGGACCGCGCCCTCGTCCTCGTCGTCAGCGAGTTCGGCCGCCGCAACTACGACAACGGCAGCCTCGGCACCGACCACGGCGAAGGCAACGACCTCTGGGTTCTCGGCAAGTCCGTCCGCCCCGGCTTCCTCGGCCCCGACCTCGAGACCAAGGACCTCCAAGGCGAAAACCTCCCCTACGCCCTCGACTTCCGAAGAGTCTACGCCCAGGCCCTGCAACGCCACCTCCACCTGGACCCCAAACCCGTCTTCCCCGAAGAACCCGAAGCTGCGTTGGACCTGCCTTTCCTTCGTTGAACCCCTAAAGCTCGCAGGCGTTCTCCTCCATTTGCACTCCCGCATTTGTAGATCGAATTCCGATTCAGGCATGGAGGAAAACAGGCAAGGGGGAGCTGGTCCCGGAGGGAGAAGTTTGGGGCCGAGAACGAGAATACGGGTTCCACGGAAAAGGAAAGGGCCTTGAAGAAAAGCCCGGATGATTGAGACGGAGCATGGATGAGGAAACAATGGAAGGGAGATCGTCGTCGATTACGGTTCGAGGAGGAGACAATGAGAAATGTACATTTAGGTGCTTTGATTCTCTGTTTGGCAGGATGCTGTACTCCCCCATCCTCATTGCAGGCCTGTCCAAGATCGCTTTTCCAAAATCTTCCAAACGTAAGCCTGAAAACCAAATACCTGGAAAGTAGACAAGGGGAACCTGATTTCGAAAGGGCAGGTTTTGGGCTTAGGATGCAGGTTTCAGCGGGAATGGAAGGGGTTTCGAGAAGAGAGCCGGATGATCTTGGACAGCACTGGTAGCTGTCCACTCTCTCCACGGCCTGGAGGATGAAGTGGGAGATGTCGTTTTTGGGAATCCAATCGCGAAGGTCGGGGGGAAGGAGAAGAAGTTGTTTGTGATTTGCTTCAACGAAGGTGGCCTTGAGGGAATTTTATGGTTGAGGGGAACACCAACACAAGGAAGGTTTGAGATGAAATCGAAATCCACCAAGGGCTTTGGCCGACTTCGCCGAAGGCGCCTGAGGCCAGAGCCCTTTGTGGATTTCGAGCCGCGGGGGAAAGGGAGTGCCCTGGCGGGAAGGGAAGAAAAGGCTAGGGTTGAGCGCTTGGGTCCGACAGACTCCTAAGGTAGGGTGAGAAAGTTCGACAGGCTCTTAGCCGAAGCAAAATGGCAATGAGGGATGTCGAGAGGAACTGGGAGGAACAAAAGAATGGTGGCCTTGGGAACGGAGTGGGGTTGCTGCATGTTATGGAGGTTCCGGTTCTTGAGAAGCCACGGGAGTTTTCGGGAGATCCTGAAAGGTTTATGCTCCTGTTGCGTTGTTTGGGGAAGGGCCCACTTTTGAATCTGGAGCATTCCTTTGACAGAGAGCTTGGGAAAACCGCTGGCGGGTGAGGGGAAGAAAACCATGGGAGGATGGAAGGTTCTCCTTCTCGGTTCCGTTCTCGCTTTTCTTCTCCTCTATGTTTATGGGCTTTTCTTTCTTTTGCTGGAACCCCCCTTTCCGCATTTGCTCTGGGTGTTCCTCAGCATGGTTCTCGTCGTCTTCCTTCAAGAACGATTGGTTCGTTTGGAGAGACAGAAAGAGGTTCGATATGCGGGGTTTCCCAAAGCCTTGTGTTTGAGTTTTTTTCGTCTTTTTCCCGGGATGATGGCTTTTGTTGGGGCAGTTTTTCTGGGGTTTCGGGGAGATGTCGAGAGGTATTCTCTGCTTTTTTATGGTTTCTTTTATCTATTCTTTTTCCTGGATGCGTTTCGATTGCCTGAACTGCATGTGGAAAATACCCTGGGGTCCCTTGTCCTATCCTTAGGCATTTTTTCGCTTAGAATCATCGTTTTGGCGGTATCCATTTTCTTTTTCTCTCTGAACGTCTTTGAGTGATCGACCTTGTTTCGGAGCCTTCGGGGTTCCTGGTCGGGGATTCTCGCGAAGATTTCCTCTTTCCGGATGCATCTTTTCTGGGGGCTCTTTCCTGGAGCCCCCTTCCTTGGGACACCGGGTCTCTTTTTCCTTTCCCTCTTCATTCAAAGGGCCCCAGCCGCAGTGCTGTCCAAGATCATCCGCCTCTCTCTCCGACCCCCCTTCATTCTCTGTGAAGCCAGCATTCTAAGGCGAAACCCGCATTCATAGGCCGAAACTCCACCCTCCCAAATCAGGTTCCCCTTTTCTGCGAACCAGGTTTTGGGGCTTCAGCATGAAGGCTGGGCGCTTGGAAAAAACTGATCCTGGACAGGCCTGCCCCAGCCCATGCCTCGGTGCTGGGATTGCTGGGGAACCAGGGAAACGGGAAGGGGTTTTTCTTCTTGAGCGATCTTTTCCCGATCAAGGTTGTTCCCAAAGGGAAGCCGGGTTCACGAACTCTCCTCGGAAGAGGACCTGTCGGATGTGGTGGCGGGAGGCGCTGTAGACGAGCCTGGTGAAGGGATCGCCCCGGCCCAGCTCGGGGGCGTCGAGGTCGAGGAGGACGAGGTCGGCGGATTTGCCGGGTTCGAGGCTTCCGCAGACCGTGTCGAGGCCGAGGGCGCGGGCGCCGTCGATGGTGAGCATGCGGACGGCGTGCTCTGCGCGGAGCTTGCCGGGGCCTGCCTGGTATTGGGCGAGGAGGGCGGCCTGGCGGCATTCGGTCAGGGGGTCGAGGCGGTTGTTGCAGGGGGCGCCGTCGGCGCCGAGGCCGACGGGGATGCCTCGGCTGCGAAGGTCGTGGATGGGGGCGATGCCGGAGCCGAGCTTGAGGTTGGTGCTGGGGCAGTGGGCGACGGAGGCGCCGCTCTGCTCGAGGATGGCGCGTTCCTGCTCGTCCATCTGGACGCAGTGGGCGAGGGTGGTGTGGGGGCCGAGGAGGCCGAGGTCGTCCAGGAGGGCGAGGTTTTTCTTGCCGTAGCGCTCGAGGATGGCCTGGGTCTCGCCGGGGTGTTCGGCGGCGTGGGTGTGGACGCGGAGGCCCTTGGCCTGGGCGCGGCGGGCGACTTCGCGGAGGAGGTCTTCGGTGCAGGAGAGGACGAAGCGGGGGTTGTAGGCGAAGAAGAGGCGGTCGTCGTGGCCATGGTAGGCTTCGATCAGGCGGTCGGTCTCGTCGAGGCTGTCCTGGGTGTCGCGGGCGAAGCCGGGGGGGAGGCCGGGGACGGTCTTGTCGTCCATGAGGGCGTTGCCGAGGATGGCGCGGACGGGGTGGTTGCTCAGCTCTTCGAAGACGGCGCTGGTGTGCCAGACGCTCTCCATGCTCTGGAAGGTGGTGCAGCCGCCCCCGAGGAGTTCCCGGAGGGAGAGGCGGGTGGACTCGCGGAGGGTCTCGGGAGTGTGGGTGGCCTCCATGGGCCAGATCTTTTCGCGGAGCCAGGGGAGGAGGGGGCGGTCTTCGGCCAGGCCCCGGAAGAGGGTCTGGCAGAGGTGGACGTGGGTCTGGACGAAGCCCGGGAAGGCGTAGAGGCCGTCGAAGCGCCGCACTTCTTCGCCTTCGAGGGGGGCGAGGTCGCCGAGTTCCTGGATGAGCCCGTCACGAATGCGCAGGGAGCCCTCGATGACGGGGGGATCTCCGGCCATGGGGACGAGGTGGAGACCTTGGAGGAGCAGGCTGCTCATTTTTGGGACTGGGCCGGCTTTTGAGACTTGGGCTGGGTCTCGGCTTGGGCTTGGATCCGGAGCTTGGCAGAAGGACCCTTGGGTTCGGCCTTTCGGATGTCGAGGCTCCAGTCGGGGAGGACCTCCTTGGGGCCGACGAGGACTCTTGGGACCATGGGGACGGGACCCCGGACTTCTTCGGGGCGGCACAGGATGTGGACGCGGACGCGGTATTCGTCCAGGCCGCCGAAGAAGGCGCTGGCCCGGCTGGGGTCGAGGCGGGCGCCCTCGATGTCGGCGGGCAACCAGCCGACGCCGGAGATGTAGAACTGCACCCAGGCGGTGGGCAGGGGGTTGCCGACTTCGCTGCGCATGCGGTAGCCGAGGACGCAGCGCGCGGGGACGCCGGCCATGCGAAGCAGAATGCAGTAGGTAGCAGCCAGCTCGTAGGCGCTGCCGGAGCGGCTCTCGAAGACGCGGGGGAGGGGGCGGGGGGCCTTCTCGGGATCGAAGGGCCGGAGAACGAAGTCGTTGCGCAGGGCGTCGAAGAGGATGCGTGCCTTGAGGTAGCTGTTGGGCTCTCCGCCGACGAGGCGAAGGACGAAGCGGCCCAGGTGGCGCTCGTCGCTCTTGTCCAGTTGGACGGGGAGGAGGTAGTGCGCGGGGGTCTGGCCGCTGGGGCGGACACGGGGGTGCCCGGGGATGCGGTAACGGCGGACGGTGGTCTGGAGGCTTGCTCGAAGCTCGGTGCCGCCGACCCCGGGGCGGATTTCGGCGAAGCGGTTGCCCTGGGGGTCCAGTTTGTCGTGGATGCGGGTGCCTTTCCCTTGGAGGAGGAGGGGGCCGACCTCCTGGAACTCACCCGTGGAGGGAATGGGGACCTGGACGCGGAGGAGGTCCTGGGCGGATGGGGTGACCTGGAGTTTCAGGCTCAGCCGGTAGGAGTAGAGGGCGCTGGGCTCCGCGCTGGGCCTCGGGGGGGAGGCGCAGGCGGCCAGGAGGAGGGAAAGGCTGATGGCAAAGGTCCTCATGCCGGGATCATAGCCAGGGGGGGAGGGGATCTCGAAGGGTCAAGGCCCCGATGCGGCAAAAGGGCTCGGAGTTTTTCTGGGCATCGGCTCCCGGGCGGGCTGCTATCTTTGGGGGATGTTTGGTGGTTTGACGATCCGGGGGCGGGTCCTGGGGGCCTGCTCGGGGCCAGGACCCACGCGCGTGCACCTCTTCGACTTGGGGGAGCGGGAGCGGCGGGGGGGCTTTGTGCTGGAGGGGGAACCAGGAAAGGCCTCTCCGGCCTGCGCGGGCCTGGGGCTGGATGCTTCGGGGCGCGTCCTCTTCTGCGAGCCGGAGGCGCATCGGCTGCGGATCTTCTCAGCCTTCGGGCACGAGGAGGGGAGCCCGGTCGCCTTGGCGGAGGGAGTGGTTGCCCGGGACCGGCGTGGGCTGCTGGTGGAGCCGCGCCGGGTTCTGGTGGGGGACGGGGGGGGAGAGAATCTGGTCCTGCTGCTCGGGGGGGCGAGTTGGGTGCACGCGCTGCAGGAGTTCGGGCGGGGGGGGGATTTTGTCCGCAGTTATGCCAGCCTGGGGCGGCGGGGGGAGCCTTTCCGGGGAGCCTGTGACCTCGCGGGGCTGGGGGAAGAGCTGTGGGTGCTGGAGCGAATCCCCTCCCGTGTCCAGATGTTTCGAAGGGGCGGTTCCTATCTCGGGGTTCTGGAGCTGGGCTCCTTCACCGCCTCCAGCCCTGTCTCCCTGGGAGTCTATCCCGAGGGGTTCTTCGTTCTTTTCGAAGGAGGGGATCTGCGCTGGATCGACCGGGACCTGAGAGAGAAGGGAAGGCTTCGAGTGGATCCGGGTTTTGAGCGGATTGCGGTCGAAGGGGCGGGCATCCCCTGGCTCCTGGATCCGGTTCGAGAGGTCCTGCTGAGACCTTCCCTGGGCATGGGGGGAGGAGAAGCCGAGCAGTTCGAGCTGGGCTGACCCGCTCCGGCTCTTTGGGGTCCCTAGCCCTCGAGTCTGGTTTCCTTGACCGTGTGCTCGATCTCGTCCATGGCCTCCACCCCCAGCTTGAGGATGCCGATGGTCTCTTCGCTGACCTGGTCCCCGGTGTAGATCATGGGCGTGGGGGTGAAGCGGTGGGCGAGGCTGTTCGAGACCCGAATGAGGGTTCCGCGCATTCCTGCGAGGGCCTGGTCCTCCGTTTCGCCCTCTTTGGGAGGTTCATGGTGGTAGAGAATGGCCTGGTGCAGGCATTCCCCGAGGCCCCAGGATTCGGCGAGGACTGCCCCGATGTGGGAGTGGTTGAAGCCGAAAGCCTCTTCTTCCGCAAGGAACATGGGGATCTTTTCTTCGGTGCTTTTCGTCAGGGCTTGTTGGATTTTGTCGGGGTCATGGTTGAGGAGGAGCACCTTTCCCACGTCGTGCAAGAGGCCGGCGGTGTAGGCCTCGTCGCGACTGAGTCCGAAATCCACATGGGAGATCCTGGTCAGGGTCCTCGCAACCTGGGCGACTTTGAAGGAGTGGTCCCAGAGGGCGCGGGGGTCGCACTGAACGGAGGCGACAGTGGGGCAGAGGTTTTCCAGGACGGTCGCCTGGAGGACCAGGTTGCGGAGCATCTTGAGGCCGAGGATGGTGACGGCTTGTTGGATCTCGCTGACAGGGTTGCGGAGGCCGCAGAGGGGGGAGTTGGCGAGGCGGAGGACCTTGGGGGCGATGGCGACGTCTTTGGAGATGAACTCGGAGGCTTCGGCCGCAGAACCGTCAGGGTCGTTGATGATCCGGTTGATCTCTTGGAGGGTGGTCGGGATCGTGGGGATGGTGACGGTTTCGGAGACGATTTC
>DROQ01000249.1 GCA_011321845.1 Planctomycetota bacterium
CATGCGGGCATCATGGACGCTGGAAGTGCCTTGGCCGAGTTCCCGTCCACGAGGCCTGGGCTCTTCAGGGCCTTCGCATGCGGGCATCATGGACGCTGGAAGTGCGTTGGCCGAGTTCTCGTCGACGAGGCCTGGGCTCTTCAGAGCCTACGCATGCGGAAATCATGGGGGCTAGAGGATGCGTTTTCCGAGGCCCGAGAGGAGCAGGTCCACCGCGACCTCGGCGGTGGCGTTGCGCTGGTCGAGGATGGGGTTGATCTCGGTCATCTCGAAGGAGAGGGCCTTGTTGGAATCGGAGATCATCTCCATCAGGAGGTGGGCTTCGCGGAAGGTGAGTCCGCCTCGGACCGGCGTCCCGACGCCAGGCGCGATCGAGGGGTCCAGACCGTCCACGTCGAAGGAGACATGGAAACCCGCGGTCCCGTCGCAGAGCAGGGAGAGGGCCTCCTCCATGACGTCGGCCATGCCACGCACATCCAGGTCGCGCATCGTGAAGGCGTGGACCCCCGATTTTTTTACGAGCTCCCGCTCCACGTCGTCCAGGTTTCGGATCCCCAGGAGCACGACATGGTCCCGGTCGACCTTGGGCTCGAATCCTCCGATCGTCGTCAATTCCTCGGGGCCGATCCCGAGGCAACAAGCCAGGGGCATGCCATGGACATTTCCACTTGGAGAGCTGTCGGGCGTGTTCATGTCGGCGTGCGCGTCCACCCAGAGCAGGCCGATGGACTGGCCCCTCTTTTTAAAGTGCGCCGACACTCCGGCCACTGTTCCGATGGCGATGGAATGATCCCCACCGACGACGATGGGACGCTCTCCGGCATCCAGGGAGGCCTCCACCCGCAGGCTCAGCTCCTCGCAGACCTCCGCGATCTCGGCCAGGAACTTGGCCTTGTGGCTGCCCATCTCCCGGGCTTCGGGGCTGGGGACAAGGACATCCCCCTCATCCTGGATCTCCAGGCCGAGGGGTTGGAGCTTGGTTGCGAGGCCCGCGGCGCGCACCGCGGAGGGTCCCATGTCGACCCCCCGGCGATCCTGTCCCAGGTCCATGGGCACCCCGAAGAAGCGGAGCCTCCCCACCCTCTCCCGGACCCTTCGAGCCTGGATCTCCCCCCAATGCCGCTTCGGTTTGGTCATGAGCTCTGAATCTCCCTGCCCTGTCCCCCTCGTCCCCCGTTTACACAGGGGTTCCGAGGATCTGGATCAATTCCTTTTTCTTTTCTTCCAAAAGGGCCTCGCTGTCAGCTTCGAGGACCAGCCGCAGATAAGGCTCGGTATTGGACGGCCTCACATTGACCCACCAATCCGGAAAGGTGATGAGGATGCCATCGAGTCGCTCGACCTTGCCACCGGGGAAGGCCTTTACCACCTCCTCCATCTTCTCCTCTTTGTTCTCGACACGGAAATTGATTTCGCCGGATTGGTAATAGATCCTCAATTCATCGGCGGCCTGCTTGAGAGTCTTGCCCTCCTTGCTCAGCTGGGCGAGGACGCGTAGCCCAGCCAGGAGACCCGAGTCGCTGTTGTAGAACTCCGAGAAGTAGAAGTGCCCGGACAGCTCGCCGCCGCCGATGCAGCCTTCGCGCTTCATGGTCGCCTTCATGAAGGCGTGTCCCACGCGCTCCTTGACGGGTTTTCCGCCATATTCGAGGACCTTTTCGGGGAGAACCTTGGAGGAGCGGAGGTCGTAGATGATGCAACGTCCGGGATGGCGCTCGAGCATGAAGCGGGCGAGGATGACGGTGATCAGGTCGGCCCCGACTGTGCGGCCCTCCTCGTCGACGAAGGCGCAGCGGTCGGCATCCCCGTCGAAGGCGAGGCCCAGGGTCGCGCCATTCTCACGGACCGCCTTTTTCAGATCCTGGAGGTTCTCCTCGCGCAGAGGGTTGGCCTCGTGATTGGGGAAGGTCCCGTCCAAGCTGTCGTAGAGCGGGATCACCTCCAGGCCCTTGAACCTGGCGAAGGCTTCGGGCGCGTCCCAGATCCCCATGCCGTTGGCGTAGTCCACGACGATCTTCTGCGGAGCGATGGCCTCGGGCCCGCCGGTCAGCTCGATCAGCTTGTCCAAGTAGATCGGCTTGATGTCGAAAGGCTCTCGCTTGCCGCGCGTGGGCGCGGGGGTGGGCTCGGAGCCCTCGGCCAGGGCCTTGATCTCCGGGATCCCTTCGTCCCCGGAGAGGGGGACCGGGCCGGCCTTGCACATCTTGATGCCGGTGTATTCCTTGGGGTTGTGAGAAGCCGTGATCACCGCGCCCCCGTCGCAGGCAATCTCGCCGATGGCGCAGTAGACGGCTGGAGTGGACACGAGACCGATGTCGGTGACGTCGCAGCCCCGCGAAAGGACCCCGTCCACAAAGGCGTCGGTCATCGACTCCGCCATCGTCCGCATGTCATGTCCCACGATCAGGCGGCGGGCTTGGAGGTAGTCCACCATGGCTTCGCCCACGCGCCTTGCGATCTTCTCGTCGATCTGGTCGGGGTAGACCCCACGGATGTCGTAGGCCTTGAAAATACTCATCTCATCTTCTCCTGGGTCAGCTCGGTTCCCATGTCGCGTCGTCGTTCGTCGAGGCTCCTCGCCCCGCATCTGTTCCAGTCTTGAGGGAAGGGTCGGCCGCGATCTCCCGCAGGATCTCGCAGGCCCGCTCCAGCCCCTCGTCGTCGATGTCCCGGTGGAGGACGAAGCGCAGGAGGTCCTCCCGCACGGCGAGGACCAGCAAGCCCCGGGCGCCGCAGGCCTCCACCACCGCCGGGCCGGAGAGACCGTCCAGCCCCACGTAGACCATGTTGGTCTCCACCTCGGCAGGATCGATGACGAAGCCTGATAGCCCCGCGAGGGTCTCCGCGAGCTTCTTGGCCCGGGTGTGATCGGCGGCGAGGGCGGCCGGGCCTTCGCGGAGAGCGATCAGGCCCGCGGCCGCCAGGATCCCCGACTGGCGCATGCCGCCGCCGAGGGCCTTGCGCGCGCGCCGCGCCTCCTGGATGAAGTCTCCCTCCCCCGCGAGCAGGGAGCCCACCGGCGCGCCCAGCCCCTTGGACAGGCAGCACATCACCGAGTCCGCCTTCTCCACCAGCTCGGCGGCTGTTCGCCCCGAGGCCGCCTCGGCGTTGAACAGCCGCGCCCCGTCCACGTGCAGCTTGATCCCCCGCTCGTGCGCGAACTCCGCGATCGCGTCCACCCGCTCCTTGGGCACAACCCGGCCCCCGGCGAGGTTATGCGTGTTCTCCACGATGAACAGCGCCGTCCGCGGCTGGTGCGGATCCCTTCCGTTTCGGACCCGCGTCCGAAAATCCTCGATCTCCGGCACGCCGTTCTTTCGCACGAAGGTCCAGACCTGGATCCCCCCGAGCCGCGCAGCAGCGCCCCCCTCGTAGCGGAAACTGTGCGTCCCCTCCTCCATCACCGCCTCGTCCCCCGGCCGGCAGTGCGCCAGGATCGCGCAGACATTGGCCATCGTCCCCGAAGGAACGAACATCGCCGCCTCCTTGCCCACCCGCTCGGCGAAGGCCGCCTCCAGCTCCTTGACGGTCGGGTCATCCCCCAGCACATCGTCCCCGACCACCGCCTCCGCCATCGCCCGGCGCATCTCCGGCGAGGGCCGCGTCACCGTGTCGGAGCGAAAATCCATTCCACTCACGCAACCGTCTCCGCGAAGTCCGCCTCGATCAAGGCCCGAAAGCGCCGCAGCGCCTCCTCGATGTTCTCCACGCTGTTCGCGTAGCTGAAACGCAGGTAGCCCTCGCCGTGCGCCCCGAAACTGGTCCCCGTCAGGCTCGCCACCCCCGCCTTCTCCAGCAGCAGGTTCTCCAGCTCCTTCGAAGGCTTGCCCAGCTCCTTCACATTCGGGAAGACATAGAAGGCCCCCTTGGGCTTCTTGCAGGACACCCCCGGGAGGGCGTTGAGGCCATCGACGATGACGTCACGCCGCCGCTGGAATTCCTGCACCATCTTGACGACCTCGTCCTGCGGTCCCGTCAGAGCTTCGATCCCCGCGCGCTGCGTGAAGGCAGCCGTGCAGGAGGTCGCATTGGTCTGGAGCTGCGCGATCCGCGCCGCCAGCTCCGGGTCCATCACCCCGTAACCCAGCCGCCAACCCGTCATCGCGTAGGTCTTGGAGAACCCGTCCAGGATCACCACCCGCTTGCGCAGCTCCGGATAGGACGCCAGCGAGTGGTGCTCGCCCTCGTAGAGGATGCGGCTGTAGATCTCGTCCGAGAGGATCCAGAGATCGGGATAGGCCTCGAGCACCTTGGCCAGGCGGTCGAGGTCTCCCTTGGAGAGCACGCCCCCACAGGGATTGCTCGGAGAGTTCAAGATCAAGAGACGCGTGTTCTCATTCAAGAGGCCCGCCAACTCCTCCACGTCCAGCGCGAACTCGTTTTCCTCCCGCAGGGGAACCGGCACCGCCTTGGCCCCCGTGTAGCGGATCATGCTCTCGTAGATCGGAAAGCCCGGGTTGGGGTAGACCGCCTCCGTCCCTTCCTCCAAGACTGCGAGCATCAAAAAGAACATGATCGGCTTGCCCCCCGGCACCACGACCACCTCGTCGGCCCCCACCTTGATCCCCCGGGTCCGCCCGATCTCGGCGGCGATCGCCTCGCGCAGCTCCGGCAGACCGGCCGAAGGCCCATAGTGCGTCCAGCCCCCCTGCATCGCCTCGACCCCCGCGCGGATGATATTGGCTGGCGTGTCGAAATCCGGCTCCCCGATCTCGAGGTGCACCACCTTGCGCCCCTCCGCCTCGAGGGCCTTGGCCCGCGCCAGAACCTCAAAAGCCGTCTCCGTCCCCAGATTCCCCATCTTCTTGGCTAATCGCATCGCAGTCATCCTTTCCAAAATTCCTCTTGCTCGGCCAGAGATCATGCCCCCAAGCCCCAGCCGGGAAAAGCGGGAACCTTGCCAGGCGGGAATCAGTCCTTCCCTTCCCCCTTGAGCAAGTCCCGCCCCATGGAGAGGAGGCCCAATCCCGCAGAGCAAAGCCCCAGCCCTATGGGATTGTGCAGCCCCCCCGGCTTCAGCAAAAAGATCAGCCCCGCCAGCACGAACAGGACGAAACCCATGAGGAAAAACACGAAGGCCAAGCGGGGTTGAGGACGGTCGAAGCCCTTTCCCAACGACTGGAATCCCATTGCGAAACCCAGCCAGAGCAGCCCGGTTCCCAGGTTGAGGTGGCGCAGCTCCTTAGTCTCCCCGAAGATGCTGAAGGACAGGGTGTAGATCGCCAGCAAAAAGAGGGGAAAAGAAAGGTAGGCCAGGCGGTGGAGCACTCGGATCCAAGCCTCCCCGACCTGGTTCTCCTTAGGGGATTTGATCTCCTTTTGGGATAATGCCATTCAAACCTCCTTCCTCGCCCTCCAAAGCCCCCTTTACGACCAGGCCTAAAAGGACCTCCATTGCAGATGAAGACCAGGCCCCAAGGGACACCCATGGCAGATGGAGACCAGGCCCCAAGGGACACCCATGGCAGATGAAGACCAAGCCTCAAGGGACCAACCCTCAAGAGACCAACCCTCAAGGGACACCCATGACAGATGAAGACCAAGCCTCAAAAGACACCCATGGCAGAGAAAACCATTGCAGACAGAGCCCTTCAAACTCAGGAGGGATCCTCTAAGAAAACCAGGCCTCAAGGTAGGCCTCAAGGGATACCCACGCAAAGAACAGCATGGCAGACAGAGCGATTCAAACCCAGGAGGGATCCTCCAAGGTCAAGGGTCCCCCAGCATCCCCCGTATTGACCGTCCCCGCGGGTTCGATCAAACAGAGGTGGACCTCCTCCTCGGCCACCGGGCGATGCTCCATCCCCCTGGGGACGACACACATCTCACCCGGCCCCAGCTCCACCACCCCGTCCCGAAACTCCATCCGAAGGCGCCCCTTGAGCACCAGAAAGAGTTCATCCTCCTCCGCGTGGCTGTGCCAGACGAATTCCCCTCGAATCTTCGCCAGCTTGATGTGCTGCCCATTGCATTCCGCGACGATCCGCGGGGCCCAAAGGTCCTCGAAGAGGGAGAGCTTCTCTTCCAGCGAAATCCGAGGAGGCAATCCAGACTCATTGCGCCCGCGCCCCTCTCCTTCTCCCTCCCCCGCTTCTTTGCCCCGCCCCTTCTCCCTACCTTCCTTTTCCGGATTCATAGCAGCCACCTCTCTTCCCTCACCGATTTCAGGTCCTCCACGCCGGAGCAGCCAGGACCATCAACGCATGGGGTCACCCCATGAACCGACTCATAGCCTGGAGGCTTGCCGCAGCTCCTGCAAGGACACCGGGCGCAGCTCGCTGAACTCCGCCGGCTCCCCCTCCGCGATCGCGGCAGGCACATGCTCGGACAGCCGGTTCCATTCCTCCTCCGTCAGCCCCTCGATCCAACCCGCCAGGGCCTCGGCCTCTGGGTCGGGGGGCAGATACTCGCGGTACATCCGCGCGATCGCCCCCAGCATCGAGAGGTAGGGCTCGAGATCCGCCGTCGTCGAAGCCTCGTCACTGTCGATCCAGGCGATGGGGACCTTGGTGATGGATCCCTTCCTCCTCAGCTCCGTCTTCAGGAGCAGCTCCACATCGAAGGCGAAACCCTTCTCGATCATCCCCGGCGTAATAGCCCGGACCGTCTCCGCGTCAAAAGCCTTGAACCCGCACTGCGTATCGATGATCCCCCCAAGCGGCCGGATCAGCCCCTTCCAGAGGTAGATGAAGAGCTTTCCCCTCGTGTTGCGCTTGCCCTGCTTGATCACGATCGAAGCCCGTTCGCGCCGGGACCCGATCGCCGCGTCCTTGCCTCCCGCGCAGATCCCCTCCATCAGGAGCCCCGCCTGTCCCAAGTTGGTCGAGAGATCCGCGTCCGTGAAGCCCACCACATGCCGGCTCCCCTCCCTCCCAGGCCCCGCTTCCGCGGCCGCCCACATCCCATAGACCACCGAGCCCCCCTTCTGGCTCTCGCTCGGCGAACGCAGCGGCCGCACCACCTCCAACCCCTCCGCGATCGCCTCCTCGAGAAAGAGAACGCGCACCGGCGCAGCCGGAGCGTGCTCCCGCAGGATCTCCTGCGCCAGGCGCCCGCTCCCCTCCGGGCAGCCGTCGTCCACCGCGACCAGATCCCAGGCATGCCCTCCGCCTCCCTCGAAGAGCCAATCCAACTGCGCGATCTTTTGCAGAAGAAAGTCCTCCCCGTGGGGATGCTGACTCGGCGGCAAGATCCGCGTGTGCTCCTTGTACATCGCAAACACCAGCGACAGATGGGTCGGCTCCCGAAGAGCCCGCAGCGCCGCCTTGGACCGCGCCAACTTGGTCGCCAACTGCGCAAGGAGAGGAGCCTCCCGCGCCACCAGCTCCCCTTCCAATTCCCCAAGGACCCTCCCCGCCTCCCCCGGCCCCAGCTCCCCAAGCATCCCATCCGCCAACGCGCAGGCCTCCGCCGACTGGGCCGGATCCCGCGGATCGTAGTCCCCCGCCTCGAGCGGCAACCGTGAAAGAAGCCTCAACATCCTCTCATGCTCCATACTCATCCCGGTAAGCTTGAATCCGCTCCAGCACCCCCGCGTCCAAAAGGATCTTCCCCCCCACCGGATGCTCCGAAAGGTGCGCCACAATCTCATCGAGCGTCACAATCGCAAAACAGGGCATCCCAAACTCCTCGCTGATCTCCACCAAGGCCGAGCGCTCCCCCCTTCCCCTCTCCTGCCGATCCACCGACACCAAGAGCCCCGCCAAGCGCACATCCGCCTCCGCCCGCAGCAGCGGCACCGTCTCCCGAATCGAAGTCCCCGCCGTCGTCACATCCTCGATAAACACCACCCGCTCCCCATCCACCGGACAGTGTCCCACCAACATCCCCCCCTCCCCATGATCCTTCGCCTCCTTCCGATTGAAGGCATAGGCAAGATCCCGCCCATGCCCCTCCGCCAAGGCGATCGCCGTCGTCACCACCAGCGGAATCCCCTTATAAGCCGGCCCGAACAACAGATCGATCTCCTCCCCCCCCATCCGCTCCTGCAACGCGTCCGCATAGAACCGCCCCAAGCGCGCCACCTGCCCCCCCGTCCGATACCTCCCCGTATTCACGAAGTAGGGCGTCCTCCGCCCACTCTTCGTCGTAAAGTCCCCAAAGGTCAAGACCCCCACCTCGACCATGAACTCGATAAACTCCCGCTTGTAGTTCTCCATACGGGAGGATCCTAGCAACCGACCTCAGCTTCTGAAAAAGAATCCAATTGGACGGAGTGCCACATGACAGGCCTGTCCAAGATAGCTCTTCCAAAACCTTCCAAACGTAAGCCTGAAAGCCAAACACCTGGAAAGTAGACAAGGGGAACCTGATTTCGAAAGGGCGGGTTTTGGGCTTAGGATGCAGGTTTCAGCGGGAATTGAAGGAGTTTCGAGAAGAGAGCCGGATGATCTTGGACAGCACTGGCCACATGAGAACCAATAAAGGCACCACCTGGCCCTACCCAAACTCGAAAACTCTCCCCAAAAAACCTGCTATCACCTTTCACCTATTTCAACTCAAAACGTCGAGGAGCCAGAGAAAGGTCTGAGTTAAAGCCAACCTTTTGGATATAGATGAAAGACCTCAGAAAGAAGCCAAAAACAAGCTTTCATGGTCACCAATGCGCCGATGGTCATTAAAAAAGACCACCAAACATCGTGCCAAGCAGGCCAACCATGCTCCCAAAAATTGGATAGCGTTAAAACATAAATACCCCCCCCCAAAATAAGCCAGCGATAAAGAATTCTCTTCCGGTTTTTTGCCATCTTCAACAACCTACATAAACAAGGGATGCTTCATTTCTTGTCGAGGCTTGCTTTCTTTTCGAGGCCTGCCTGTTTTTGGATTTTGGGGACGTCGAGGTTGCGGAGGTAGCGGATGAGGTTGGTCCAGAGTTTTCGGTGGAAACCGAAGCCGCCTTGGAGCATTTCGCGGATGGCCTTTTCCTTGTTCCAGCCTTGGACCAGGATGCGGTAGGCGGCGGTCATCACTCCGGCACGGTCGGAGCCTTGGTGGCAGTGGACGAGAACGGGCTGGCGTTTGGGGTCGGTGACGATTCTTAGGAAGCGCACGAGGTCTTCGTCTTCGGGATGCCATGGTTTCATGGAGATGTGGACATAGTCCAGGCCGGTGCCTCGGAGAAGGTGGCGGTCGGAGTGGAGGATGCGCAGGTTGACGATGGTTTTGATCCCCAGTTTCTTGGCTTGCCGGAAACCCTCCCTTGTGGGTTGGGCGGAGCGATAGAGGGTCTTGGAAACCCGGTGGAGGTTGGGCAGGCCGGGAATGCCCTTGAGGGGGACGGCCCAATCGGAGGGGCGTTTTTTGTGGGCTTTGACGACGACGGGGGATTCTTCGACGACGGGGGATTTTTCGACAACGGGGGCAGAAGAGGCGGGCTTTGGGGG
>DROQ01000250.1 GCA_011321845.1 Planctomycetota bacterium
AAGTCCTGGAGGAGTTCCCTCGCGCTCTCATACCTTTGCCCAGGATCCCGCATGAGAAGTTTGCGAAGAACGAGGTCGAAACCGGGATCCAGCATGGGATTGAGTTCCGAAGCAGGGGGGATCCGCTCGTGCAGAACCGAGTGGATCAATTTCCCCACGGTCTCCGCCTGGAAAGGTGGCTGGCCCGTTGCCATGTGATAGAGAGTGGCCCCCAGCGAGTAGAGGTCGCTCCGCTCATCCACCGAGGCAGGGTCCCTTGCCTGCTCAGGGCTCATGTATTGAGGGGTCCCGATGGTCGCACCGTCCCGGGTCAGGCTCGGGTCCTCCCCCCCCTTCGCGAGCCCCAGGTCCGTCAGCCAGATATGTCCCTCGTCATCGATCAGGATGTTTCCCGGTTTGATGTCCCGGTGGACCACCCCCTGGTCATGGATACACTGGAGGGCCTCCGTGCACTGCTTTCCCACATCCAGGATCTGCTCCATGGGAAAGCGTCCCCAGTTCCTGAGAAGCTCCTTGAGCGACCGCGCGTCCACAAACTCCATGGCCAGGAAGTGGTAACCCTTCTCCTCGCCGAATTCCAAGCCCTTGACCAGGGCGTGGTGGTCCATTCGGATGGAGATCTCGGCCTCGCGCTTGAGGCGTTCGACATAGCGTTTGTTTCGGGAAAGGGAGGGCCGTAAAACCTTGAGCGCGACGATTCTTCCATCGGATTTGCGCCGAGCCCGAAAAACAGTCCCCATGCCTCCCGAGCCCAAGCGATCGAGGATCTCATAGTTCTGGAAGGGTTGGACAAATCGGGTTGGTTTCGACATCTACCTTGGTATCGGTTCCCGCATCGAGGAGGGCAAGGATGGATTGTAGCAGGGACTTGGGAAATCCTCGCGGTTCCTCCAAGGAAAGGGGGACGCTATCGTCTCCCCCATGCGTCGAGAAGGAGTCCTCCGCTTCGGGATCGTGGGGCCCCGCCGGGTTCGGCAGGGTCTCGGTCCCTTCTTCGCCCTGCAGGGCGAGGCACTGGGGGCAAAGCTTGTTGGAACGGCCTCCAGCTCCAGAAAGAGCGCTCGGCGCGCTGGAGAGGAACTCCTTGCAGCCCTGGGACACCCCGTTTCGACCCATGTGGGAGCCTCAGCCCTCTGTGAGAACGAGGACCTGGACGCCCTCATCATCGCCTCCCCTCCGGAGTTTCATGAAGAAGCGCTTCGGGCCGCCCTTGTCCGGGACATCCCCTGCCTCGTGGAGAAGCCCCTTCTCTGGGAGGGTCCAGGGAGCGCCGCCAAGGTTGCCGAAATCTGTTCCGCCTTCGAAGAAAAGAACCTGCCCCTTTGGGTCCATTGTCAATGGCCTGAGACCCTGGCCTCCTACTTCCAACTCTTCCCCGAGAAACGGAACCGCCTCCCCGTCCGGGAGTTTCGGATGCGCCTCTCCCCCACAAGCAATGGCCCCGACATGCTCTCTGATTCCCTTCCCCACATTCTCAGCCTCTGTCAGGCTCTGGTCCCCGGGGAGCGCTGCCGGGTCTCGGATCCTCAACTCTCCTTCCTGAGCCAGGAGGGGCTCGACCTCCGCTTCTGTTTCCATGGGGAAAACGGGTCCTGGCCCTGCTTCTTCGAGCTGCGCCGTGTGCCCCAGCCCCCTAGGCCCGCAGGCTACGGTTGGGACGGAGACATCGCCACCCGAGAGATCGAACTCCCCCAATACCAGCAGTTTTTCCGGGCCGGAAACCGTCGGATCTCCATCCCCGACCCGCTCGTTTCCCTACTCTCTGCCTTCTTCGACTCGATTCGCGAGCCCAAGCTTGGCAAGATACTCCCTGCTCCGACCGACCGGGCGGAGATGATGGAGTCCCTGATCCTGGCCGTGAGTCATGCCTGGGAAGAGGAAAAGCAATGAAAACAGAATCCCAGGGGAGCCCTGGAACCAACAAGCCTAGGGTCGCCGCGACCCATGATTTCACCGCCAAGCTGCGCCAACCCTCCCTCTACCCCAGAGTGGAGGCCTATGTGCATTGGCAGAAGGCCCTCCGCCACGCCCAGGCCATGGGTGGCCCCATGCCCCCCATGCCCGGCGACGCGCCGATCTCCATCAACCTGGATCTGACCACAGCCTGCAATTACCGCTGCGACCATTGCATCGACTGGGATGTCCTCAACAGCCCCATCAAATACGATTTCAAGGGCCTCCTCCAGTCCCTGGGGACCATGGCGGACAAGGGACTCAAGTCCGTAATCCTGATTGGAGGCGGGGAACCCACCCTTCATCCGGGCTTCCACGAGTGCGTGGCCTTCCTCAAAGAACGCGGCCTCCAAGTCTCCGTCGTGACCAACGGCAGCCGCAACGACAAGATCTACGAAATCATCGACCTGCTCGACGAGAAGGACTGGATCCGATTGAGCCTCGACTCAGGGACGAACGAGACCTTCCGGGCCATGCACAAACCAGTCCGGGACGACCTCAGCCTGGACGAGATCTGCTCTTGGATCCCTAAACTCCGGGAGAAGAACCCCAAGCCCCTGATCGGCTATTCCTACATCATCGTCTGGGAAGGCGCGGAGCGGGAGGAGGGAGTCAAGATCGTGGAGAACATCGACGAGATCCTCACCGCGACGCAGCGGGCCAAGGAGGCGGGATTCTCCTACATCTCCCTCAAGCCCTTCCTGACCCGCCAGGAGAATGGTTCCGAGGTCATGGATCCCCTGGCGGCCGCCCACCTCGAATCTTGCATCCAACGGATTCGGCAGGAGGTCGACAAGGCCCGGCAGCTCCAAACGGAGGACTTCCGGGTGGTCGAGAGCATCAACCTCCTCGTCCTCGAAAAAGGGAATTGGAAGGAGTTCACCCGGCAACCCCGGGTTTGCCACATGCAAGCTCTTCGCCAGGTCCTGAGCCCCATGGGGCTGTTCAATTGCCCAGCCCACCGTGGCGTCGAAAAGGCCAGAATCGCCGGCTCGGACGCCTTTCAAGGCGAAGAGGGTTTTGCCCAAGGGCTCCGCCAGACAGCTCGGATCCTTGAAGGATTCGACGCGTCCAAGGAATGCAGCGAGGTCACCTGCCTCTACCACGATGTGAACTGGTGGATCGAGAATGCCATCGAGGGTCGCCTCGACCTCGCCCAGGACGGCCCCGGAGAGGAGAAATGTGACTGGTTCCTCTAGGATCCCACCTGGCCCCAAGCTCCGGGAACTCCGGGTCCTTCAGGACCTGGCCGAGCAGCGGGGTCCCAAAGAAGGCTTTCTCCAGCTCTCCCGCCTCCTGATCCAGAACTGTTACGAGGACGGGAGCCTGTCCCGTCCCTATCCATGCGACCTCGTTTCCCGTCGGGGAACCGACGCCGTCACCATCGCCCTCTATCAGCCCCAGCCCGACGGAAGGGTGCAAATCGGCCTCCGCGCCAATCTCAGGCCCCCGGTCTGGCTGCGCCGCCACAAGGCCACCCTGCTTTTTCCCGATGAGGAACCCTGTGACCTCTGCTACGAGACCGTTGCCGGAATCCTCGAAGCCGCCGACCAGGGCGCTGGTCTCGAAGCCGCCCTGCGCAGGCGTGCCCAGGCCGAGTGCCTGGAAGAAGTCGGCCTGAACCTTCCCCTCGATGCCTTCGAAGAACTGGGTCCACCCTCCTTCCCATCCCCGGGGATCACCGACGAGAAGGTCTATTTTCTGGCCGCCCAGGTGGACTTTACCCAAGCGGTCCCCCCCAAGGGGGACGGTTCGGTCATGGAGGAAGTCGGCGGCCTCGTCCTCCTGGATCTCCAGGACTTCCTCGAGAGCCCTTCCCCAACCGACATGAAGACCGATCTCGCTCTCCGGCGCCTGGCTGCCAGGCTTTAGAGTTCCCGCATCTCCCTTCTGGCGATCTTCTTTTTCTCCGCCTGGCGTTTGTCCCCCTTGGTCTTGCCTCGAGCAAGCCCGATCTCCATCTTGATGAGGTTGCGGTCGTTGAGATAGATGCGAAGGGGAACAAGGGTGAGCCCCCTCTCCCGGACCCTGGAATGAAGCTTCCGGATTTGGGTTTTGCGCAGGAGGAGCTTGCGCGTCCGGGTCGGCTTGTGGTTGAAGGTTCGCGCCTGGGGATACTCGTCGATGTGCCCCTTGACCCAAAAAGCCTCTCCCCCCTCGATCTTGATGTAGGACTCCTGGAGGGAGGCTTTGTGGTCCCGAAGGGACTTGACCTCGGAACCACGAAGGACCAAACCCGCTTCGAAGGTCTCCAGGATCTCGAAATCGTGGCGCGCTTTTTTGTTTTGGACCAGGAGCTTCTGGCCGGGAGTTTGTTTCTTGGCCTTCCCCATGTTCCGGAGCCTAGCCGGAAGGATGGATGATCTCGAATCCTAAGCCGGAGGATTCGAGACCTTCCATCCTGCGGTCTTCGGGGGAAAACGAAATCCAAGGTCTTGAAAGAGGAGGCCTTCCTCCCCACAATGCTCCGCCTGTCAAACGACTACGGATGCGGAAGTGGCGGAATTGGCAGACGCGCAAGATTCAGGTTCTTGTGCCCGTTCAGGGCGTGGAGGTTCAAGTCCTCTCTTCCGCACCAACCTTTCTCCCCTGGTTCCCCTTTTAGCCGGCCTTCCCTTGGATTCTTCGAGCGAGCGTTCCCAGAACCCTTCCCCGGAGAGATCCCCGGCCAGGAAGGGAGAATTCCCTCCCCTGCGCATCGGAAGGCTGGAGTTGAAGGTGCCCGTGGTTCTCGCCCCCATGGCCGGAGTGACCAACGCTCCTTACCGGGCCCTTTGCAGGTCCTTTGGTCAGGCCCTCTACGTGAGCGAGATGATTTCCGCTCGTGGGGTTCTGGAGAACAACAAAAAGACCCTCCACCTCGCTTCCTTTTTCCCCGACGAGCACCCCAAGTCCCTGCAGCTCTTCGCCAAGGAGCCCCAGGTCCTGGAGAAGGCTGCCCGGATCCTGACCGACCAGGGGATCGAGCACTTGGACCTCAACCTGGGCTGTCCTGTCCGCAAGCTGACCGCCACGGGAGGAGGCTCCGCCCTCCCTTACAAGCAACGCCGACTCAAGCGCCTCCTCGCCGCTTTTCGGAGGGGTGCGCCCCAGCAAAACCTCAGCATCAAGATCCGCCTCGGGATCGACGAGGATCATCTCACCTGGCGGGAAACCGGTCGCATTGCCCAGGAGGAGGGCATGGACGCCGTCGCCCTCCATGGACGCACCGCCGCCCAGCTCTATGACGGCGAAGCCGACTGGGATCCCATCGCCGAATTGAGCGCCTCCCTGCGCATCCCCGTCCTCGGCAATGGAGACCTCTTCGACGCCAGCGACGCCCTGCTTCGGATGCGGCAAACCGGCTGCGCGGGAGTGGTCATCGGTCGAGGCTGCCTGGGACGCCCTTGGCTTTTCCGGGAATTGGAGGCTCTTTTTTCCGGTCATTCCCCTCCTCCCCCCCCCAACTTCGGAGAGATCAAAGCCATCATCCGGCGCCATGGGGAACTTCTCCTCCAATTCTTCGGACCCGAACTCGGTCCACGACACCTCCGCAAATTCGCGGCCTGGTACACCAAAGGTTTCCCCGGCACCAACCACATCCGGGACCAACTCGTCCGGATCAAGAGTCTGGAGGAGTGCTTGGCATTGATGGAACATATTCCCGATGACTGCCCCTTTCCCCCCCGCGCCATTCGAGCCAAACGCTGCAAGAAAGGGGGCCGTCAACGGGTCGCCCTCCCCCCCGGCTGGTTGGACTCCAGAGAATGCGAGTAATTCCAAAAAAGTCGGGCGCATTCCAAGGCGCCAGGCGTATGAATACCCCTGAGTTTTTTCTCTTTTTTCACATCATCCAAGGAGTCTCGATGCAAATCGTTTCCCGTTTCATCCTGGCGGCAGCCTTCACCGGCGCCTTCTTTATCAACCCTGTCTCCGCCCAAAAGGGCTCTCCCAAGGCCGACTGCGTGGACTGCGGATCGGGATGCACCTCCCCTGAATGCTCCAAAAAGTGTGACATGAAAGGCGAGGCCGTCTCCCAAAAGGCCGCAACGGCCCAAGTTGCTTCGGTCAAGAGCGCCAAAACAGCCAAGCTCTTGCCCATCTCCATCAAGGGGATGACCTGCAAATCTTGCGTCTCCAAGGTCAGCAAGGCCCTGAAAGAAGCAGGTGCCCAAGAGGTCAGGGTCTCCCTGGAAAGCGGCCTCGCCTCCGTCGTCCCCGCCAAAAACAGCAATCCCAGGGACCTGGTTCAGGCCGTTACCAAGGCCGGATTCAAGGCCCAGGTCGTTCCCGTCGCCGTCTACGCCCTCTCTGTCGAGGGCATGACCTGTCAGGCCTGCGCTTCCAAGGTCAGCAAGGCTCTGAGTTCCTTCCCCGCCGCTTACAAAGTCAAGGTGGATGTCCAAAAGGGTCGGGCCGTCGTCATGGGACCCAAGGGATTCCTCAAGCCCGAGAACCTCGCCAAGGCTGTCAACGCGACCAAGTTCAAGGCCCGCCCCCTCGCCACCACCACCCACTGCCTGGATCTCAAGGCCCTCGGAAAACACGAGAATCTCGCCAAAGAACTCAAAACCATGGATGGAGTCCTGAGCGCCAAGATCTTCTCCAAGTTCGGCCACGCCTGCGTTACGACCCTTGCCGACAAGGAAACGAGCGCTGCCTTCGCGAAAACCTTCGGCAAGGCCGTCCGTCCCGCTTGCACGGGGAAGAGCTGCGATGCTTCCAAGAAGACGGATTGCGACGCCGCCTCCAAAGCCAAGGGGAGTTGTTCCTCCAAGGCCAAGGGGAGCTGCGGTGCCAAAACCAAGCAGTAAGAAGGAATAGAACGATTCCTCTCTGAGACTCATTCGGAGAGGATGCGCTGGGCTCGGAGTCCTTTGCTCCGGGCCCGGTTCTTGTACCTGCCTCACAGGCTATACTGCTTGGATGCTCGCCCGCCGTCTTCTCCTCCTCCTTTCCTTCTTCCTTCTCTCCGTCCTCCGAGGCCAGGTCCCAGGGAAACGCCATTTTGGAACCAAGGCCTACATCGAATACGTTGAGGGCAACCTGCCCATCATCCTTGCCGCCCCGCACGGGGGACGCCGCATTCCAGCAACGATCCCCAAACGGAAATACGGAGTCCTCATCCGCGACCGCAGGACCCAAGCCCTGGCCAGGGAGATCGCCCGCGAACTCTTCCTCCTCACCGGACGCCACGCCCACCTCGTCGTCTCCCACCTGGACCGCTCCCGCCTCGACCCCAACCGGGGAATCACCGAGGCCGCCCAGGGAAACAAGGAGGCCGAACAGGCCTGGCGGGAATTCCACAGTTTTCTCACCCAGGCTCGGGGAACGGTGACCAGGCAGTGGAAACGCGGGCTTTTCCTCGACATCCACGGGCATGGGCACAAGATCCAACGGGTGGAGCTGGGTTACCTGCTCTCCTCCACCGATCTGAGGAAATCCGACAGCAGCCTCCGCCAGGGCGGCTACCGGGACCGCTCCTCCATACGGAGCCTGGCCAGCCTCCCCGGCAAGGACTTCCCCTCCCTTCTCCGAGGCAAGGACTCCCTCGGAGGTCTTCTCCAAGCCAGGTCCATCCGGGGGGTCCCATCTCCAAGCGACCCGAACCCCGGTTCCAACCCCTACTTCCGGGGCGGCTACAACACTCGAAGGCATGGCTCCAGGGACGGAGGTACCGTGGACGCCATCCAACTCGAACACCCCTGGTCCATCCGGAAGACCCGGGACACCCGCAATCCCTACGCCAAAAAGCTGGCAAGCGCCCTGCTCAGCTTGATGAACAAACACTACGGCATGGATCTTCGGGGTGGAACCCGAGTGCAGCTCAAGGCCGATGCTTTCCTTCTGGCCGAGACTGGAGGCAAGGTCCGCGTCCGTCTCGTTCGCGCAATGAAAGCCAACAGCCCGCTGAGCCTCCCCCTTCTCGTCGAGGGAACCGCGCTCCCAGGAAAGGACTACAGCCTTCCCCCCAAGACTCTCACCATCCCGGCGGGACAAACCGAGACCGCCTTCGAGCTGCGGGCGATCCCTGATCAACTCCAGGAAGGGCCGGAAACCATCATCCTCAGGCTCCAGGGTGGCCCCGAAGTCGTCGGTTCCAACCAGCTTCAGCTCCAAATCCAAGACCAGGCCCAAGCCCAAAAGGAACAGGCCCACTGGTCCTTCGAACAGGTTCACGGCGGGTCCCTCGTTTTCGACGATTCGGGCTCGGCAAGGGACCTCCACCTCCAACCCAGCGGGCAGCCCCCCTCCCTTGTGGCCGGCGCCCCGATGGGCCTCGCCCTTCTCCTGGACGGCAAGAGCCAGCACGCCCTCGCACGGCTCCCCGGTCCGGGAAAGTCCTTCCATCTTGGGCTCTCCTTTCTCCTCAGCGGGCCTCCCAAGAGCGAGTCCTTCCTCCTTTGCTGGGGCAGCCTGGGCAAGCCCAACAGCCTCGCCCTCCGCCTCCTCCCGGGTTCAGGCTACCTCCGGAACGAGCTGCGCTTCGCCAACGACGAGGTCGCGGGGGATGCCTTGGACGTGGAAACCAACCTGGCCGACGGCAAATGGCACCGCCTCGATCTCCAGAGCGAGGGAAGCGGCTGGGTCCAGGTCTGGATCGACCGCCGCCTGGAGCGAAGCATGGTTCTGGGGGGAACGCAATTCTCTCCCACGGGTCCTCTCTTTCTCGGGTCCTCGAGCAATCTTTCCAGTTCTTCCTTCTTCGCCGGGGCCTTGGACGAAGTCCACTTGGGTCCGCCGCTCCCTACCCCGGCTTTCCAGGCCTGGTCCCCGCGCGCCCACGCAGGCCCCATGGGCCAACCCTGCCTGGGCAGCTCCACCACCCCCCTCCTGCGCCCCTGGGGCCTCCCCGCACCGTCCAGCCCCTTTGGACTCAAGCTCCTGGGCGCGGGCGCCCGCACACCAGGCCTTCTCCTCCTCGGTCTCTCCGACCGCTCCTGGAACGGCCTCCCCCTCCCCTTCGACCTCAGTTCCTTCGGGATCGCCGGCTGCAAGCTATGGGTCTCGGGCGAGGTCCTCCTCGCCCAGACCAGCGACCCCAACGGCGAGGTCCTCCATCGCCTCTTCCTCCCCGGCGGTCCTCGAAGCCTCGGACTCCTCTTTTATTCCCAGGCCCTCCTCCTCATCCCCAGGGGGCGCGGCCTCTCTCTGGGGGCGAGCAATGCCCTGCGCCTAAGAGTCGGAATCTGATCCCGCATCGATCGCGTCTCCGTCCCCTCCCTCCACTTCGGGTTCCCGATCCTCCCCGGCCTCGGGAGGGGGCGTTCCGGTTCCTCCCGTCTTGGCCAGCGCTTCTTCCCCCCCTCCCTTCTCCTGCGCCTGGAACAGGTGGATGTCCCTCTGCGGGAAGGGGATCTCGATCCCTGCCCGGTTGAAGGCCGCGTAAATGGCAAAGTGCAGATCGCTGAAGGTCCCCCGTTTGTACCCCAGGTCGGTCCAATAGACCACCGCGAAGTCGACGGAAGAGTCCCCGAAATTGGTGGCAAACACCGCAGGTTCGGGTTTTTTGTAGACCCGCCCATGCCCCTTGACGGTTTCCAGGAGCAACTCCCGGGCCTTTTTAAGATCCGTCCCATAAGCCACCCCTACGTTGATCGTGGAGCGCATGTCCCGGTCCGTCCCTGTCCAGTTGGTGATGGGCTGGCTGATGAAATCCTTGTTGGGAACGATGACGTCGATGTTGTCGAAAGAGGTCACCGTCGTGGAACGGATGGTGATCTTCTTCACCTCGCCAAGGGTGTCCCCCACCCGCACGATGTCCCCCACCCGAAGGGGCCGCTCGAAGAGGAGGATCAGACCGCTGAAGAAGTTGCTGACAATATCCTGGAGACCAAAGCCGATCCCCACCCCGAGGGCGGCAAGGGTCCATTGGAGTTGGGAGAGCCCTACTCGAATCCAATCGAAGGAGAACAGCAGGCCCAGGACGAAGACGACATAGGTCGCGACTGTCCCCAGGGTATAGCGTAGGCCCCGGTCGATGGCGGGGTTTCCCTTGAGGAGAGCGTCCACAGTGGGCCTCATGCGCCTTGCGACGGCGATCGTGAGGTAGAGGAAGAGAAGGAAGAGCAGGAGGTCCTTGGTCCGGACGACACCCTTGGGGTCGGCGCTCTGTCCCCAAAGGGGCCGGCTCAGCCAGTAGCTCCAATCCCCGAGGTCCATGCCCACGATGAAGGAGAAGACGGTCATCCCCCCCAAAAAAGTCAGGAGGAGTTCGACGATCTGAAGATAGTCCCCAAAGAGCTTGGCGCCAGGGCTGTTCTGGTCACCCTTGAAAAAACGAAAGCGGATCTCTTCCCGGAAGAAGCGGTGGATCAACACTCCCGCGCTTACCGCCCCAAAGACTCCGAGGGCGGAAAGCCCCAGGAGCCGCGCCAACCCGAAGTATTGAAGAAACCAGGCAAGGAGAGCCAGGGCCAAGACAAGACGGGCGGGCCAGACAAGGAACTGGACGAAGCGACGCAAAAAGGCGAGCCCTCCACTCTCCGCCACAGGGAAGATGGAGAGGACCAACTTCTTTTGAGAGAGAAAGAGAAGGAAGACGAAGAGAAGACCTCCCTCGCTGATGGCGGCCAAGGGACCTAGCAGGGCCTGCCCATCCAGTTCGCCGATGAGCGTGGGGGCCATGGCTCCGATCCAGGCCAAGACCCAGAAGAAAAAGGCGATGGTGGAAAAGCGCCAGCAAGCCCGGGCCTTCCGGTCATCCAGGGGGAGGAGCCGAAGCCGCCAATGGGCGGGGCGCAGGGCGATTTTGGTGCTGGCCCACCAGAGAGAAGCCCAGATCAAAAAGCTCCCCAGAGTGGAGGCAAGGGCCCTTTTGGTCGGGAGCAGGGAAGCTTCTTCGCCGTAGAGCAGCAGAACCGCGCCGATCCCGATCGGAAAGGCCGTGAAGCGGATCATTCCCACCACAGCAAGGAGGTAATCCTCCCGTCTCGGGACATCCTTGTCTCCATCGAAGCGGCTGAGGATGTTCTTCGCGTAGCGAAGGCCGAGAAGGCTCAGGAGAAGACCGAGAAGAGGAAGCAGCCAAAAGAAGACCCGGTGGGAGGTTGAGACCCCAAGAGCGCCAAATCCCCAGATCTCCAGGGGGAGGGACAGGAGCTTTCCCAGGACCTGCTTGCTGTCCCGGAGCACCCGCTGCGTCCCTCGCCAGAGATTGGACCAGGACAAGCGGTCCGGGTCCCGGAGAAAGAGGCTGCGCTGGTGCAACTCCTTGAGCCCCTCCTCGAGAACCATTCGCTGCTTTTCCAAAAGCTGGAGAGGTTCGAAGGTGAGGAAGAGAAGACGCTCGGTCTCGAGAACCCTCTTACGGACCTTTTCGAGTTCCAGGCCGCTCCAGAGGTCAATGGCTTTTTGCACCTCTTGAGGAAGGGCCTTGCTTCCATGGGCCCAGGCGTCCTCCACTTCGGACCGAAGCCGGGTCTCCACCAGGGTTTCTTCCCGGGCTGTCCGGGCCAACTCGGCTTTGAGTTCCCGGATCCGATTCGGAAGGTATCCCCACCTTTTGTCCTCGAGTGCCTTTTGAAGGTGTTCCTTGATCCGCTTGCGGTACTTGAAAATCGTGAAGTAGAGGACCTCAGGGGACTCCTGGACCGCCTCTTCGGTTTTTTTGCGTGCCTCTTCGACAAGAGCCTCGTCCTTCGCGAGAAAGGCTTCGAGCACCTTTTTGTCCCCCTGGAGTTTCAATTGCTGTTTCCGCAGGGCAACGATCCTGTCGATGGCCTTGGCGACCCTTCTTCGGGATGCCAAAAAGACCTTTTCCAAGCCCCCTTTCAAAGCCGGAGAAAGCGGCGGATCCAGGCGGGAAAAATCCGGAGGAGGAGGAAGGAGCTTCTCCCCCACCCGATCCAGGGCTTCCTGAATCCGGAGCAGGGCTTCCTGGCTCGGTTTCAAACGCTCGGCCTCCAGGGATTTCAAATAAGACTCCCATGTGCGGATGGCCTCTTCAAGGAGAGCGCGGTAGTCGGCCTTGACCAGGCGCTCCCGCTCCAGTCGCCTTTTGGCCAGGGCCAGGGCTTGGACAACCCATTCTTTTTGGGAAACCTGGGAACGCTTCTTCACCGAGGATTCCAACTCTTCCAGGTCCTTGAGTTCTTTGGAGAGTACGGCCTCGGTCCTGCCCTGAGCTTTCAGAAAAGCCTTGCGGAGTTCGGCAAGATGTTTTTTGGCCGCGTCTTCGATTCCCTGAAGACGCTGCACTTCGGCTAACAATCGTTTTTTCCGGGCCTTGAGATCGGTTTCCAGGACTCGCAGCCTCCAAGGCTCGAACTGAGCGAAGCCCTCCGGGAGGGGAGGCTGCTGAACGAGGGCGGAGAGGGGCGGGAGAACAGGAGGCTCCTTCCCTTCTTTCCCAAGGTTCTCCAGGTCTTGTTTGGAAAGGCGTCGGAGGACGGCAACAGCTTCCAAACCCTTCTTCAAGATCCCTTCGAGGAATTGGAGTTCGCCCAGCCGGGCTTGGGCATCGGGAGAAGGTTTCGCCCGGAGGGACTTGGCTTCTTTTTCCAGGTCAGCCAGTTTTTGCCGGAAAACCTTCTGGGCTCCGTCCAAATCCTCGCCGGCTTGGATCCCCTTGGCCTGGGGTGGAATCGGATCTGGAACTGGAGAAGCCATCCCCCAGGAGGGGGACCAGGACACAAGGCTGAGCAAAAGGGAGAAGAGGACTCGCATGTATGGGACTATAGCCGGACCGGGGATCCCAAGAACAGCGCCTGTCCAAGCCCTCCCTTTCCCTGTTGCTCCTTGTTGGGCATCATGGCGCTGTGATCGTCTGCACCTCACTTCGGTTTCGACTCCAGGGGATGTTCCTCCTCCTGGTCCTCCTCTTCGCGGGGGCTCTCCTCGGAGCCACCTTTTTCCTTTCCAGCCTGGCCAGGGAGGACCTCGCCCAGGCTCAGCTCGACCAGGCTTTCTCCCTTGTAGAACTCCGACTCGATGCCTATCGCGCAAGCGTCCACCGGAGCATTACCGAGCTGAAGGCCCTGGCCACCCAGGGACTTCTCCGGGACAAGGATTCCCCCCAAACAAAGAAACTCCTGGCCTCGTTGCAAAAAGCCCACCCCGAACTTCTTGACCTTGAATGGGACGTTTCTCCCCCCCCAGCCTCAGGAGCCCCGGGGGGAAACGGTTCCTCTTCCCTCCATTGGGGGAAACCCCATCGGCTCCGCAAGGAATCCGCGCCCAGCATCCCCATCCACCTCGCAGTCATGGGTAAAACCGCCCCTCGCTGGATCCGCATGGAAATCAGCCTCGGCCCCCTCATCGAGGGCTTGCAACGCAACCTCCAACAAAAAACCGCTCAAGTCGTCCTCCTCGGCCCGGAAAAGCGCATCCTCGCCTTGGCTCCTCGCCCCCCCCACCCGGAAAAGGAATCGGGCGTCCCAATGGAGTCCTTGCTGATGCAACCCATTGGCCAAGTCCCCATCCCGCTGCTTCGCAACGGCTATCGAGCCTGGGAACGAGCCCAGAAGGAGGGGAAGCCCCTCGGAGCCTTCGAAAGTGAAGGAGAGGCCTTTTGGGGGAAAATGCAGGCCCTCCCGCTCGGAGAAGGATTCTCCCTCTGGCTCGGGCTCGGAATCCCCGAAACCCAGCTCGCCCAACCCTTCACCCAATTCCGGTGGTGGATCCTCGGAGTCGCCATCCTTCTCGTTCTCCTTGCTCTCCCCTACATCAACAAGATGGCCCGGGAGTTCACCCACCCCCTGGAACAAATGATCCTTGTTAGCGAACAGATCAGCCAGGGTCAGCTCGAGAGCCACTACGAACCGGAAACCTGTCTGATCGAGGTCCAGCAACTCGCCCAAGCCCAGGATCGAATGCGCGAAGCCCTTCGTTCCCTCCTCAAGATGGAGGGTGACATGCAAGTGGCCCGCGCCATCCAACAGGCCAGCCTCCCCAAGCGTCTCCCCGAGGTCCCTGGCTTTCAACTCGCGGCCTGGAGCGAGCCCGCCGAGGAGACCGGCGGTGATTGCTATGACGTCGTGCGGCTGGACAAGGGGCCCCTCAAGGGATCCCTCGCCCTCCTCCTCGCCGACGCTACCGGCCACGGGATCGGGCCTGCCCTCTCCGTTATGCAGCTGCGATCGATGTTCCGAGTCGGGGCGAGAGCCGGGCAGGAACCCATCGACGTCCTTCGCTGGATCAACGAGCAACTTTGCGACGATCTCCCAGGAGGCCGCTTCATCACCTCATGGTTCGGAATCCTCCTGCCGGAAGAGGGCAAGCTGCGCTTCCGCAGCGCGGGTCAGGCGCCCCTATTCTACCTCCAAGAGAGCGAGGGGGTCGATCATCGCTTCCCCGCCGACACTCCCCCCCTGGGAGTGGACCCCGACATCGACTTTCGGCGGGACCCCCGGGAGGTCCGCATGCGCGAAGGAGACCTCTTCGTCGTCCTCTCGGACGGTATCTTCGAAGCCAAGAATACCCGGGGAGAAAAATTCGGAGCGGAGCGGGCCCTTTCTTCGATCCGTGGGCCCAAGGGGATGGGACCAGGGGAACGCCTGCGCCACCTTCGCGAAGCCCTTTCCGAGTTCTGCGGGGAACAACCAGCCGACGACGACCGCACCGCCCTCCTCATCCAGGGAGTCGGCCCCTCCCCCTCCTGATCCGGTAACCCTTCCCGGTGGAAGATCCCCAGGCTGATCCCCGGAGGAGGACGATCCGCCGGATCCTCGGAGGATGCCGACCTTCCTGGTCCCAGGCTCAGGCGCTTTCGAAGCAGGCGACCCCGTGTCCCGCCGCCCTTTCTTCCAAGTTGGGGGTTTCGATCCTGCAGCGCTCTGTCACCTTGGGGCAGCGTTCGGCAAAGGCACAGCCCTTGGGGACGCGTTCTGGAGAAGGAGGCTCACCGAGGAGCACCTGCCGCTGCCGGGCCTCCTCCAGGACCGGATCCGGAATGGGAACCGCCGAGAGGAGGGCCTGAGTGTAGGGGTGCCTGGGGTTCTCGAAGAGTTGGTGTTTGGCTGCCATCTCCACAATCCGACCGAGGTACATGACCGCGACCCGGTCGCAGAGATGCCGAACCACCGAGAGGTCATGGGCAATGAACAAATAAGCGAGGCCCAACTCGCTCTGGAGTTCCTGGAGGAGATTGAGGATCTGCGCCTGGATGGAAACATCCAGGGCGGAGATCGGCTCGTCGAGCAGGAGGAACTCGGGCCCCATGGCCAGGGCCCGGGCGATCCCGATCCGCTGCCGCTGGCCTCCGCTGAACTCATGGGGATAACGATTGAGGAAGCGTGGATCGAGCCCCACTTGGAGCATGAGTTCCACCGAGCGCAGGAGCTTGTCCCGCCCCCGCGCCAGACGGTGGATCTCGAGGGGCTCTGCGAGGATCTGTCCCACCGTGTTCCTGGGGTCCAGGCTCGCGTAAGGATCCTGGAACACCATCTGCACCTTGCGGCGAAACCCCAGACTGGGTCTGCCCCGATGCGTTTCCCGGAGTGAGGCGTGGATCAGGCTCACCTCTCCGGACGTCACCGGGGCGAGGCCCACCATAGCCCTTGCCGTTGTGCTCTTGCCGCAGCCCGACTCTCCGACCAGCCCCAGGGTCTCCCCGGGATGGAGGATCAGCGAGAGCCCATCCACCGCCCGGATGGGGCGCGGCTTCTTGGGGAAATAGACCTTGAGATCCTCGACTCGCAGGCTCGCGACTTCGGTCATGATGCGGACTCCACCCCCAGGAATTCGGGAAGATCCACGTGGCAAGCGATCGCGTGCCCTTCTCCTACCTCTCGCAGATCCGGCTCGCGCTCCGCACAGGCAGAGACAGCGAAATTGCAGCGTGGCCGGAAGGGACAACCCCCATCCAAATGCAGAAGGTCCGGGGGAGTACCCGGAATGGGGATGAGCTGCTCCTCGTCCCGGTCCAGGCGCGGGATGGAAGCCAGGAGTCCCCGTGTGTAGGGATGGGAAGGCCGGGCGAAGAGAGTTCGCGTCCCGGCCTGCTCCACGATGCGCCCCGCGTACATCACCGCGATTCTGTGCGCCTGCCCCGCGACCACCCCGAGGTCGTGGGTGATCAGAATGATGCTCATCCCCCGGGCCTCCTGGAGCCCCTGGAGCAGCTCCAGGATTTGGGCTTGTACCGTCACATCCAGGGCTGTCGTCGGTTCGTCGGCGATCAGCAGCTTGGGATGTCCCGCGAGCATCATGGCGATCATGGCGCGCTGTCGCATCCCCCCCGAGAACTCGTGGGGATACTGCTCGATGCGCGCCTCCGGTTTCGGGATGCCGACCTCCGCAAGGGCCTGGATCGCGCCTTCGACGAGGGCCTTGCCCCGCAGCCCCTGATGCATGCGCAGCATTTCCCCGATTTGGGTCCCTAGCGTGGAGAAAGGATTGAGAGAGGTCATCGGATCCTGAAAGATCATCGCGATCTCCTTGCCCCGGAGCGCTCGCCTCTGCCCCTCCTCCATCTCCAACAGGTCTCTCCCCTCGAAGGCCAGTTGGTCCGCACGGATCTGCGCTGTATCCGGCAAAAGCCCCATCAAGGCAAGGTGGGTGACCGATTTGCCCGAGCCCGACTCCCCCACAACTCCTAAGGTTTCCCCGATCCCCAGCTCATAGGAAACTCCACGAACAGCCTCCACCATCCCGTCCTCGGTGGGAAAACGCACGCGCAAATCGGAAACCTCGAGAAAAGTCATCAACGATCCTTGAGTTTGGGGTCCAGGGCGTCGCGCAGACCGTCGCCGAGGAAGTTGAGCGCGACGAGGGTGAAACCCAGGGCGAGGCCGGGGAAGAGAACAAACCACCAGTAAACATGGATGGGGTTGATGGCGTCGATGCCGTTGGCCGCCAGAATGCCCCAGCTCACGTCGGGAGGTTGCACCCCAAGGCCGAGAAAGGAGAGGAAGGCCTCGAAGAGCATGACCCTTGGGATCGTCAGGGTCAGATAGACGATGACGATGGAGAGGACGTTGGGAACCAGGTGCTGCCTCAGGATCCGGCCTGTAGAAGCCCCCATGACCCGCGCGGCCTCGACAAATTCCTTGTGCTTGAGCGAGAGGACCTGGCCTCGGACCACCCGCGCCATGGTCAGCCAGTACACAAGCCCGATGACCCCGAAGAAGAGGGTCATGCGATCGAGGCCATAGCGCTTTTCGAGAAGGTCCTGGTTTTCGCGAAGTACCGTAATCAAGAAGATCACAAGAAAAATGAAGGGAATGGAATAGAGCACATCCACGATCCGCATCATGAGGTTGTCCACCCAACCCCCGAGATAGCCGGAAAGAGCCCCGTAGCTCACCCCAACCAGGAGCGAAACCAGGGTTGCGACCAGGCCGACGAGCAGCGAGATCCTCCCTCCCCAGAGGATGCGTGAGAGCAGGCAGCGCCCCTTGCTGTCCGTCCCCATGATGGGACCGATCTCCTTGTCCCCGAAGATCGAAGCCCGGAGATCCACCATCTTCTGGCTCACCCAGCCCAGGTCGTGGTAATCCTTCGCACTCCAGCCTCCCCGGACCAGTTGCAGCTTGGGCGGCTGAAACTGCTCGGCGAGACGAACCCGCGCGGGAGGCGCGAGGGGCAGGAGGGGTGTCAGCACGCAGACCAGGGAAAGGAGGATCAGGAACCAGAGGGAGAGCCTGGCCGCAAGGTTCTTCCTGAAACGCCGCATGGCGTCCTTCCAGAGCGAATTGCCCCGGACCTTTTCGGCCTCCGCGAGCAGATGTTCGAGGTCTTCCTGGCTCCTCGGCTTCATCCCTCGAGCCCCACCCTTGGATCCAGGACCGTGTAGCAGATGTCGACCAAAAAGTTCATCGCATAGACCAGGGCGGTGAACAGCAGCACGCAGCCCATGGCCAGAGTGTAGTCGCGATTGATCGCCGACTGGACGAAATGCGTCCCGAGCCCGGGAATGAAGAAGATCCGTTCGATGACCAGGCTCCCCGTCAGAATACCTGCAATGGCAGGCCCCAAGAAGGAGACCACCGGAAGAAGCCCTCCCTTGAGGGCATGGCGCACGATGACCTTGGTTTCGGAGAGCCCCTTGGCCCGGGCGGTGCGGATGTAGTCCTGCCCCAGGATCTCCAGCATCCCCGTTCGGGTGAGCCGGGCCACATAGGCGGCGAAGGGAGCCCCCAAACAAAAAGCCGGAAGAACCAGATGGGAGAAACCACCCCATCCACCCGGCGGAAAGACGGGAAGCAGAATCACGAAGAGGAGGATGAGGATGCTGGCGATCACGAAATTGGGCAGGGCGATCCCCGCCGTCGCGAGGAACATGAGCAGGTTGTCCGTCAGCTTACCCCGGTGGATGGCCCCCAGGATCCCTGCCGGAAGTCCCAGCAGGAGGGCGATCCAGAGGGCCAGGATCCCAAGGGAGGCCGATTTGGGCAGTCCCTCGGCGATGACCTCGCCCACCGTATAGTCCTCCATTTTGAAACTCGGCCCGAAGTCCCCCCGCAGGAGCATGGCCCCGGTGTGCAGGTACTGCTCCATCAGGGGGCGGTCGATGCCGTACTTCTTTCGGAGGTTGGCCTCGACCTCGGGAGGGGCATTGCGCTCGGAGGCGAAGGGTCCTCCGGGGATGGCCCGCATCAAGAAGAAGGAGACGGTGAACACCACCCAGAGGGTCGCCAACATCCAAAGAAAGCGCTTCAAGAGGAAACGGAGGAAGACCGGCATCAACGGCTCCCCCTGTCGATGGAGAGGAATTTCAGAGGGTGCACGTCCTGGAGGTTGGGGTAGAAGCCCTTGATCTTGGGGTTGAGCATGTACTTGGTCACATAAAAGTAGATGGGGATCACAGGAAGATCCCTCAGAAGCATGGACTCGGCCTCGTAAAAGAAACGGTCACGCTTGTGAACATCCCGCTCCTGGTTGGCGCTTCGGATCAACGCGTCGTACCGGGGATTGGCGTAACCCGTGCGATTGTTCCCCCCTCCCGTCATCCACATGTCGAGAAAGGTGTTGGGGTCCACATAATCTCCGATCCAGGCCGCCCGCGCGATGTCGTAATCGAAGAGGCGCACCGAGTTGAGGTAGGTCCCCCACTCCTGGTTCTCGAGGCGGATGGGAAGGCCCAGGTCTTTGCCCCATTGGGATTGGAGCACTTCGGCGATGTCCTTGTGCAGCTCATTTGTGTTGTAGAGAATGCGGATCATAGGCGGCTTTTTCATCCCGAGGTCCGCAAGAGCCTCCTGGAGGAGTGCCTTGGCCCTGGCGAGATCATAGCGGGGGAGCTTCGGGCTCTTGTAGGAGCGGATGCCGGGTGGGACGAAATGGAGGGCGGGCTGCTCGTTGTTGCGGGTCACCTTGTCCACGATGGCCCTGCGGTTCATCGCGAGGGACAGGGCGAGTCGCACCCTTGGATCCCCGAGAAATTTGCGTTTGATCGGGTCCTTGTTCTTGAGGTTGATGCGGTAGAAGTACACCCCAAGGTAAGGTCCCGTATGGAAGTCCTTGCGCTTTCTCAGTTCCGGTAAAATCGAAGGAGGAAAGTCGTAAAGGTAATCGACGATGCCATGCAGATAGAGGTTGAGGGCGGTGGTTTTGCTCTCGACCGGGAGGATCTCGATGCTGCGCAGATGCACATTCTCCCGGTCCCAATAGAAGGGGTTCCTGGTCAGAAGGATGCGATCCCGGATTTGCCGGTCTTTGAGCAGAAAGGGACCGTTGGAAACGAGGTGCCCGGGCCGGTTCCACTTGGGATCGCTTTCCACGCTCTTCCGGTGGACGGGAAAGAGGGGGTAAAACCCCGTGAGGTCCAGGAAGAAGGGGGTGGGATGGACGAGCTGCACGACCAGGGTATGGGGATCCCGGACTCGGATCCCGACTTTGTCGAAGTCCTTGGACTTTCCCTTGTAGAAATCCTCCGCTCCCACGACGAAGCGGAACAACTCGGCGTACTGGGCCCCCGTCATCGGGGACAAAAAGCGATGCCAACTCCAACGAAAGTCCTCGGCTGTAAGCGGGTCTCCATTGCTCCACTTGGCGTCCTTGCGGATGTGGAAGACATAGGTCCGCCCGTCCTCGGAGATCTCCCAGGACTCCGCCATGCCGGGGAGAGGTCTCAGGTCCTTCGGATCGGGAACCGTAAGCCCCTCGAAAAGGTTCCTGAGGATGTTGCCCTCGGGGACTCCCGTGACGACCGCTGGATCCAGGCTCTGGGGCTCGGTGGCGTTGACGAAGACGAAATCCGCGCGCCCCTTTCTTCCCTCCCCGAGGGCCAGGACCGCTCCCAAGACGAGGAGCAGGCCCAGCAGGAGGGCGAAGGCGTTTCGGATGCGATCTCGTTTCATTCCCGAAGAGAATAGCGGGAAGAGAGCTTGGATTCCTCACCCTGGATCCAAATGATCCATCCCCTATGATCCGAGATCTCGCCAAATCCAGGATAGGAATGATCTCCAAGCGACTCGAACCCTTCGGCACCTCCATTTTCAGCACCATGACCCGGCTCGCCCAGGAGCATGGAGCCATCAACCTCGCCCAGGGCTTTCCCGACTTCGATGGGCCCCGCGAAATCTTCGACTTCGCCCGCGAAGCCATGGATCAAGGTTACAACCAATACGCGCGCTCCATGGGACTGCCCGAACTCGTCGAGTCGGTGGCCCGGCACTTTTCTCGGGCCTATGGGATGTCCTTCGATCCCATGCGCGAGGTCTGCGTCACGACGGGCGCGACCGAAGGCCTGGCCGCCAGCGTGCTGGGTCTCCTGAACCCCGGGGACGAGGTCCTGCTGATGGAGCCCTTCTACGACTCCTACCCCGCCCTCGCGGCCATGGCGGGAGCCACGGTCAAGAGTCTTGTGCTCGAATCCCCCGACTTCGCGCTGGACCTGGACCGACTCCAAGCTCTGGTCGGCCCCAGGACCCGCCTCCTCATCCTCAACAACCCCCACAACCCCAGCGGCAAGGTCTTCAGCGAGGAGGAGCTGCAGGGCATCGCCAAGCTCTGCGTCGCCCACGACCTCCTCGTCCTCTCCGACGAGGTCTACGAATTTTTGACCTACGACGGGGCGAGGCACATCCCCATCGCCAGCCTGCCCGGCATGCGCGAGCGGACCCTGACGGTTTCGAGCACCGGCAAGACCTTCTCCTTGACGGGCTGGAAGATCGGCTGGGTCGTCGGACCCGAGGAGCTGGTCGCGGCCACCCAGGCGGCCCACCAATTCCTCACCTTCGCGGTCACGACCCCTTTCCAGGCTGCGATGGCACGCGCCATCGAACATTTCGGCCAGGCCTTTCTGGGGGAGCTGCGTTCCGACTACCTGGAACGTCGGAACTTCCTCGTCGACATGCTCAGAGAGAAGGGCTTTGGGGTCTCGGTCCCCAAGGGTTCCTACTTCGTGCTCGCCGACGTCCGGCCCCTGACCGAGAAACCCGCGACCGAGTTCGCCATGGACCTGATCCGTGAGAAGAGGGTGGCCGCCCTTCCGGTCGCGAGCTTTTACCTCGAAGGACAAAAGACCGAAGGGGAGCGCCTGCTGCGCTTCGCCTTCTGCAAGCGCATGGAGACTCTCGAAGCTGCGCGGGAGAGGCTCTAGGAGTCCATCGGATGAAGCACTTTTTTTGCTTGGCCGTGAACCCCGGAAGGGCCTTGCTAGAAAGCGGCCAGATTTTGGCAACCGAGAGGCCAGGTCCTTTCCTTAAGGCTGGGGCTCCTCTTTGTTGTGCGCGGCTCGGAAACTTCCAAGGGCTTTGGCCTCAAGCGCCTTCGGCGAAGTCGGCCAAAGCCCTTGGAAGTTCCCGAGTTCAGCACGAACGCATGGACGGCCTCCTCCCAAGAGGATCCAATTCTTCCATGGGTCCCTTGGTGGGAGCGTGCAACAAACAAGGGTTTCTCCTTCTACCCGACCTTCCGAGCTGATTTCCCAAAATCGACCTCCCCCACTTCATCCCCCAGCCCCGGGATCAGGTAGGCCTCCCGGCCTTGATATCCATCCACCTCCTAGGGGGAGGGGAGGGGCCGGCAAAGCTCCGAGGGCAAGAGGGACGGACGGCTAGCTCTTGTCCACGAAGCGCTGGCGGAGTTCTTCGCACTGGGCGATGCCAAACCCAGCGTCGTCGGCCCTGGCCGAGTCTTTGAGCTGGGTCCAGAAGTGCTGGAGGCAGGCCTCGTAGGCGATCCGCCCCTCGGGGTCCCCGAGGAGAAGACAAGCGAGGGAACGCTTGGCCTCCAGGAGGAGGACGCCGAAGGGAGCCTCGGCATTCAACTCGCGCTGCTCTTCGGGGATTCCGGCGGCAACCCAGGCCTGGGCGACCCCCTCGGTCCAGGCTTGCCGCGCCTCGACGTAGTCGCCGAGGGCAAACTCGTGCACACCGAGGAGCCAGTAGTCATTGGCTAAAGTGGCTGGATCGCTCCCCAGGCGCTCTGCCAGTTCGAGGGCCTTGTGCCCCGCCCACAGGCCCGCCTCATAATCCTCTTCCGTGCGTGGGAGGAGGTCCCCAGGCCAGCAGGGGGCGAGGTCCGCGCCCAGGTTGAAGGCCAGGATATGAGCAAACTGGAGCCGCTTCTTTTTGTCCTTTTTTTCGCTGAGCTTCGCCGCCTCTGCCTCGGCCTGGCCGATCCCGTGCTGGATCACCTGCCTGTAGGCCCCGAAATCGGCCCCTTCCCCCATTCCCAATTTCTGCCTGAGGAACATATAGAGCACGCTCCGCTCCAATCGGTCCTCGAAGGAGTCGAGCTCGGCGCGAAGGCCTTCCGAACCAGCATCCCGGAGACTCGTTTCCAAGGCGGGCCATTGCCCCAGGAAGAAGTTCCTTTGTTCCTCGAAGGTTTTCATGAATCCATCCTCCGCTGGGCTTGGCTCAGCTTGGGAATCCCTGGGGCTACCCAGATGCGAAAATCTCTTCGTAGAGGCCCGGGTTGAAACCCACAACCCAGGTCTTTCCCAGCTTGAGGGTCGGGGCGCGCAGACGGCCCGAGGGACCGATGGCGGCTTTTTGGAGGTCCTGGAGACTCAACTCCCCCTGGGGTTGGCCCTTTTTCAGCCGGAACTCGAGGACCTTCTTCCCCTTGGCGACGAGGACCTTGCTGCCCTCCTGCAAGAGCCTCAGGCCTTGTTCCTGGTCGATCTTGTCCTTGTTCGCGTTGACAGTCTCACGGACCGTCGCGCCGAAACTCTCGATGGCAGCGTCGGCGCGCTTGCAGCTCACTCACCCACCGCGACGGTAGTACCAGTCGATTCTTCTCGCCATTTTAACCTCCATTCCTTCCTTCGATTTCGAGAAGACGAGAACTTAGTCTATGATCCTCCCTTCATCTACCCTCTTCTCCTGAGCCTTCATGGTAAAAAGCCTCGTCCTCATCTCCTTTCTGGGTCTGCATGCTTTGGCCGGCCTCTCCGCCCAGAACCCCAATTGCCCGCCCCTCGATCCCAA
>DROQ01000251.1 GCA_011321845.1 Planctomycetota bacterium
AACCACGGTCGTGAACCCGCTGGTCAACGGTGGGTGGGCTGTGGACCCCAACAACTTTTCTTTGAAAATGAGGAACAACCTAACGATGGCCCATCCTCCAGGCTATCTCCCTTTAAACTCCAGCTCCCAAAACACCTGGCCTTTTCACTCTTGGGTGTTTGATGCCGAAGGTTTTGGTAATCCCCGCATCTATGCCTATGCAGGAACCGGGAATACGAACGGACAGATTTTCCCCCAACCCACCGGCGCAGGAAGGTTGCCGATAGACTTGGGCGCAGACGAACTGGGTGAGCTGCTCGTCGCTGGTTATCGTTTTGGGACCACCATGTTTATGGGATTGCCCCCCAATGGAGGCGTTTCCAAAAGCAACAACATTCGAGCCTTTTTCTTCGTTCCCCGGACGGGGATGAGCACGGGGCCTTTGAATGGAACCGTACCTCAGATTCCTGGGAATATTGCTATTAATAAACCCATGGTTAGGGTTTATGGGCATCTTTACAATCAATCCAACCCTCCAGCCAATTACCAATACGGGACGGGAGGGGTACCTCCAAACCCAGTTTATCCATGGTTTTCCACTTGGAGCTTCGATCCACCCTCGACCTACTACAGCCCCGAAGCCGTGGATACCACGCCCCATCTCCTCGACGATTTACATCCCTGGTGGACAACCCAAAACATCCTTTGGACCTTTTACGATGGCTATACGCAAACCATCCATTCCCAATATTCCAATCCGATTTGGCAAGAATGTATCTCTGCGTACAACCTTGTTCATTACCTGGATCCATCCATCAACCGGATCCATTTCTCGGGCACGTATAAGGGGGGAAGTCTCTACTCGAGCACCCAGGTATTCCAATGGTTGGATATGACTTGGACCAACGACCAGAAATTGGTCAATGGGAATCTTGTACCTGACTTTATTACATACCCTTGGTCTTCGGTTCCGAATGGGTTTGGGCGCCCCTATTCTACATTCCAAACCAGTACCGATGGAAAGTTTGGGATCGTTTTGGCTAATACAAGTAATCCAAATCAACCAGGGGAATTCGATCTGTTTCCCCATACGTTCAAGTCGGTTCTTTACGATTATAAAAAGAACACCGTGGTGCATTACTCTCTGGAAAAGTATCTGCAGCCTTTCTTTTCTCCCAACCTAGCAGACAACAACCTTCAGAGTTTTGATGTGGTCGTTTGGAAAAAGAATGAAGGCAACTAAGAAAGAGGAGAAAGAAAAATGCTTTTAGGAATCCTCATCTGCGCCTCCCTGTTCCAAGGCGGCTGGGAAGCCCTTCCCAACGCTCCGCTCGCAGAGGAAGGTTTGCGTCTTGCCGCCAATCCCAGCGAAAAGGTGATTCTTCGCCTCCAGGACAGCCGGTACTGGTACCAACAGCCAGCCACCTCCATCTGGACAGGGAAAGCCTGGAAGAGGGTTCCTAGCCTCCCCGTGGCGGGAAGGCAGGAGCAAGTCCTCGCCTATGATCCTGTCAACAAGGGACTTCTTCTCTTTGGAGGGGCCAGGAATCCCATCAACCACTGGGACTCCTTCTTGAACGACACCTGGCTCTGGAAAGGGGGAAAGTGGACCCTCCTGGGTCCCCTCCAATCTCCTTCGCCGCGCTATTACAACTCCTATGCGACCGACACTCTCAGGAAGCGCATCGTTTGCTGGGACGGTGGAGATGGAACCGTCAAGATCGGTCGTCACTTTCCCCATGAGGTCTGGGAGTGGGATGGGAAAACTTGGCACCTGATTCGGACCAAGACTTTCCCCGTGGATCGGTGGAAAGGGGCGATGACCTTTGACCCTGTCAGTGGGGAAACCCTTTTGTTTGGGGGGACGACGGGTTTCTTTTATGCCAGTGTGCATTTGAATGATCTTTGGGCCTGGGATGGGAAGACTTGGAAAGAAATTAAACGGGGTCCGGAGGTCCCTTGGCCGAGCAAAAGGGGTTGGAGGCAGCAATTTATTTACTTTCCCAAGTTGAAAAAATGCTTACTGATTGGCGGAGCAAATGTAGACAAAAACACCACTAAATTTAAGTATTACACGGACACCTGGGCCTGGGACGGAAAAACCCAGACCTGGTCCCTTCTTCACCCTTCAGGCTCCATTCCGGGGTTTCCCACCCTGATCGATTCGGTTGCCATCGACCCCGTCACCCAAAACCTTGTCCTCGTAGGTCGAGAGGAACAAAAAACTCCCTTACTGGATGAACCTCACCAGACCTGGATTCACGATGGGAAGACCTGGAAGCGGGCGACAACCGATCCCAGGTATCCCAGACGCCTGATGTCCGTAGCCTGGGATCCCCAGGGAGACCGTTATCTTGGGATCAACGGGATTTTTACCTATGAGAACGAACGAAACTATGTCCAGATCGAGACCTGGGAATTCCGGCATGGAAAGGGGTGGAGGAGGTTGCAAGGCCCAGCCATGAAACGCATGAGGGAGGTGGGCTACCACCTTGTTTCCCACGAGGCTTCAGGAACCATGCTTCTCATGCGTCAAGAAGGGAGCAAGGGAGCGACCTTCCTCTGGGACGAGGCCAAGAGACAATGGGTCCTCGAGCCTCGCACCCTCCCCGGAGTCGTCGCAGCTCAAAACAGGACCTGCTATGACTCCAAGCTGCAGGCTGTCACCTTCTTCGGCTTTGATCGTTACATTTACCGTTGGACCCCTGCCAGGGGTTGGGTGAAGGATCCCAAGGCGCGGATCCCCATCAAGTTTAGTGGAAGCTGGCAGTGGGATGGAGCGGTCGCCTATGACCGGCTCCGGGACCGTTTCGTGCGGGTGCGCACCAGGAGCCTTGCCCCCTTCTGGGAGAACTGGGAATGGGACCGGAAGACCTGGCGCTGGATACCGGGCCTCCCGGGGGTCCAGAAAAAGGGCGTCGACACCCCCTTCCTTGTGAGCATCCCTGAGCTCGGGGGCCTGGTCTTTGTGGGAGGAGTCCACTCCAATATCGTCAATGTCTGGTGGGGCAACCATGAGGTGTTCCTCTGGAATGGGAAGTCCTGGAACGAGTTGAAATGGGCGCGTTTTCCCGACTTCGATCCGGTTTTTGAATTGAAGCCTAGAAGGATCTTCTTCGACTACAGCCGCAGGGAGTTGGTCACCTTTTCGATTATTATGAGAGCTTACGCAGGCCTTCGCCTGCGCCTGGGCGGCCTGGTCGGCCAGCCCAACTTCACGCGCCCTGGGGGCAGCTTCTCCCTTGCGCTCCAGGAGCCCCAAAACGCGGGCGACGTCTTCGCCCTTGCCTTCTCCCTGGACAGCTGGCCGGGCCTGCCCTTCTTGGACGCCAAGGGAAGGCTGCGCCGGGTCCCCCTCGCGGCGGACGCCCTCTTCCAGCAGTCCCTGGGCTGGGGGATGCTGGGGGTCCTGGACAGCAAGGGGCAGGCCAAGATCTCCATTCCCGTTCCCGCCCAAAAGGATCTCGCGGGCCTGGATTTTTACGGTGCCGCGATCCTCGTGAGCGCCAAGGGTGTGCTCAAGGTGAGCAATGAGCTGCACCTGCATGTGCTTCGCTAGCTTGGAGAATGCGAGATGATGGATCCCGTGGGCGGGGGGCATCCCTCGCCTAGGAGGGCCGGGCCGGTTTTCTGACGGTTTCCCTGCCGGGGAGAGAGGTCTGGCCCGTTTTGGAAAAAGAAAGGAGGTAAGCCATGTCTACCCGTCGAGTGTCCTCCCTTGTGGTCGGTCTGCTTTTGTTGGCCTTGGGCTCCTGGTTCTTTTGGCCGCGGGCCGGGGGGGAGGGGGCGGAGAAAAACGCGACGCCTGCCGAGGTCCAGAGCCCGGCCGAAGGCTTGCCTCCGGTCAAGACGCCACAAGGCCCGAAAAAGAGGTCTTCTCCCCTTCCCAAAAGAGAGAAGGGCGAGACCCTCGAGGCGCGGCTGGCTTTCCGGGTCCTGAGCCAGGATGCGAAGGCTCTCCCGGGCAAGATCTATTGGGTCTATAGCGCTGCTCCTCCCAAGACTTCTCGGCTCATGGCGCCGGAGTTCGGGTTTGACCTCTCCCCTGGGGTCGAGCACCGTTCGCACCAGGGCTCGGGAAGCCTCGAGGTTCCTCCGGGAAGGTGGACCTGGCTCCGGGTGACGGGGGTCCAGGACCGGCGCGTCCTCGCGCGCTACGCCCTGGTGCCACCGTTTTCGGGGACGAAAACCTTGGAGCTGCGGCTCAGCCCCACGAAGCGGAGGATCCATGTCTTTTTGCTCCAGAAGGATCTGGTGAGCCCCGCGGGGGGCGAAGAGCTGCGCCTCTTTAGAAGGGAGGGGGCCAAGACCAAGCTGGTCCAGAAGAAACGGACGGATGGGAACGGCTATGTGGTCTTCGAGGAGGACAGGCCGGGAGCCTTTCTGGTGCTGGCCCCGGGGGCGACGCTCCGGGACAAGGCCCCTTATGTGGGCGCGGTGATTCTCACCCCCAAGGTCAACCTCCACAACATCGCGATGACCCTCCTGGTGCCTGAGCCTCGTGTCCGGGTGGACTTCGCCATCCAGGTGGGGCTGCCACCCAACCAGGGTTTGCCGCCCAAGCTGTTTTTGAAGCGCCTGGATGGCATGTTGGGGGCGCTCTACCCGATGCCGGGCATCCTGGGCAAGGGCATGAACCGTTTCTCCCTCGAGGTCCCGAGGGGAAGCTATGAGCTGTCGGCCCTCCCGCTGGGCCGGATCCGGATCCCCAGGCAGAACCGGATCCTCCAGGTCGAGCAGGAGGGACAAAAGGTGGAACTCCGTCTGTTCGCCGAAGGAAAAAAGATCCCTGTCACCCTCCAGGGTTTGGGGTACCGGGATTTCCCGGTGAGCATCTACCCCAGGGTGGAGAAACCCCTCCAGGACGACGAGCTCAAGCTGATGTTTTGCGGTCCCTATCGTTGGCGGATCCCCAAGAACCAGGCGGCTTTTCCCAAGGGAGTCTTCGACCTCCTGGCCTTTGGGCGTTTTGGGACTTGGATCTCCCAGCGAAAGCACTCCTCCAGCGAGGCGAGGATGCTTGTGCGCCTGAAGCCAGCCACTCTGCTGGACTTTACCTGGCGGGGAGTCATGCCTCGGGGGAGCGCGATGATGCGGGTGCGGGATGAGCGCGGGGTCTTCTATCGGATCCTGAGCAAGCGGCTGGTGCCGGAGGGGGGTGGGATGTTTCGGGCGCTGGTGGGGCGCCTGGTCGTCGCCCGGGGAAGGGTGCAGCTGGACCTCATGGAGGGGGACCGGATCCTCTGGACCAAGGCCTTCAAGGCCCGCAAGGCCAGGATGAACCTGGTGGCGGGGGTGAAGGGGAGCTGAAGCGCGGAAGGAGCGCGGGGCTGGCAGGCCTTCCTACGAATACAGCTTGCCCACGAACTCCCCGTAACCGTTGAAGGGGAGAGTCGGATGGACTTCGCCGGTGTCGATCCGTTTTTCGGTGGCCTGGCTCCAGCGGGGGTGGGGGACCTTGGGGTCCACGTTGGAGAGCCAGGAGAACTCCTCGGGTTGGAGGGCGTTCCAGAAGGTGCCGGGGCGGGTGCTGCGAAACTCGATGCGGACGATGCTCTTGATGTTTTTGAGGCCGTACTTCCAGGGGACGACGAGGCGGATGGGGGCGCCGTTTTGCTTGGGGAGGGGGCGGCCGTAGAGGCCGGTGGCCAGGAGGCTGAGTTCGTTCCGGGCTTCGTCGAGGCGGAGGGATTCGTAGTAGGGCCAGGGGTAGTGGGCGAGTTTTTGAAAGCCTGGGGCCTGGTCGGGTTTGTGGAAGGAGGTCAGGCGGAGATACTTGGCGCCTGGGTGGACGCCGAGTTTTTCGCAGAGTTTGCCGAGGGGGATGCCGGTCCAGGGGAGGACCATGGACCAGGCTTCGACGCAGCGGAAGCGGTAGATGCGCTCTTCGAGGGGGACGAGTTTTTCGAGGTCTTGGACGGAGTAGCGGCCCGGTTTGTCGAGGAGGCCGCTGATCTCCACGGTCCAGGGGTCGATCTCGAAGAGGCCGGTGAGTTTGTGGACGCGTTCCTGGTCGATGGAGAATTCGTAGAAGTTGTTGTGGGTGGTGGCGACGGAGGCGGGGGTGAGGAGGAGGTCCTCGCCGGAGAAGCGGGGGTTGCGGGGGGCGGGGAAGCCTGGGCGGGTGGGGGGAAAGGGGGAGTTGGGGGAGGCGGG
>DROQ01000252.1 GCA_011321845.1 Planctomycetota bacterium
AAATTCGCAAGGAGCGGTTTTCTTGGGTTGTTTGCTTGCAAGGGTTTAAGCGGTCAGAATTTTCGGGAATTTTACCTTTTCCCTCTTCTAATCCGCAGGTCGCAGGTTCGAATCCTGCCGGGCGTGCCAGTTTTTCATCGATTTCCCAGCACCTTCGGCCCTATCCCTCCGGCCCTGGGTAGAGTTTCCCCTTTTCCCATCTTCCCGCACTGAGGAGACACCCACCTTCCCGCACCTTCCCCGTTTCGGGTGCACTTTCGTTTTGCTCCAGAGCTCTCTCGACCGAAGGGGATTCAGAAAAAGGCTTTTTGACCCCTGCGCTCCTGGTCCTGGTGCCAGGCCTGGACGGCTTCGGCGGTGATGCGACCCACGGGGGCGGCACAGGTGACACCGTGGCCTCCCAGGGCAGTGGCGTGGAAGAGGCCCTGGATCTCCGGGTCCTCGCCGAGCAAAAAGCGGTGGTCGGGACGGTAGGTTCGAAGGCCGGCCCAGAACCTGGAGATGGGAAGATCCTGGAGAAAGGGGAAGCAGGAACTGAGTCTTTCGGAAACCCGATCCAGGAGAGAGGAGTCCTCCTGGGGAAGACCGGGCGGACAAGGCTCCGCGTCGCATGCGGAGAAGAGGAGGCCGTCTCCCTCGACCCGGACATAGGCTTGAAGGTCCAGATGCCAGAGAAAACCTGGGGCCTTCTCGAGGAGATCCGCTCCGACGAGGGAACAGTGGATGTGACGACGAAAGACTCCGATCCCACGATCCGAGAGGCCGAGGCTGCGGAGGAATCCAGGGGACCAGGCCCCAGCAGCAAGGACGAGGGCAGAGGCCTCGAGCTTGCTGCCGTCCGCGAGAGAGACTCCCCGAACCTTCCCCCGCTCGACGAGAATGGCCTCAACCTTGGTCTCGAGACGAAGGCTGCCCCCTTCTCGGACCATGGCCTTGAGGAAGGCTTCGGTGAGCATGAGGGGATCGGCGATCCCATCATCGGGCGAATAGGCTCCCGCGATCAAAGGGGATCCCCGCAGACAGGGAACGACCATTCTGCAGCGCTCTGCACTCCACATCTCGGCCGGAGAACCAAGGTGCTGGGCGTGCAGAACCCAAGCCTGAAGTTTTTTTGCAGTCTCCTCTTCACTGGCGAGCAGGAGCGAACCCGTTTTCCGAAACGCGGCGCGGGGGAGAGGGAGGCTGGAGGTTCCTCTGTTCCAGAATTGTTGCCCTTCGATCGAGAGAGGGCGTATCCAATCTTCCCCGGCCAGCCCTCGGACCATGGCAGCGTTTTGAGAGGTCGCGTGGCGACCTGGGCCTGCTTCCTGCTCGACCAAAGTCACTCGGAATCCTTGCCCTCGCCCCCTATGGCGATCTCCCAATCGCTGCTGGAGGTGCCAGGCGGCGCTTGCCCCGGCGATTCCACCCCCCAGGACAATGCAGGTCCTTGGATCCCATCTCATGCCTAGAACTTTGCCAGAAAGAGAATGGGATTGGAATCAGGACTTGGAAAGGGATGCGATCCGGGAAGATTCCTGGTCCCCCACAAGAACCAAGGAGAAGCAAGGACTTGGGAAAAACAAGGACCTTGGAGAAACAAAGACCTAGGGGACACAAGAACCCAGGAAGCAGAGGACCAGGGAAACACTAGGAAACAGAGCGAGCAATCAGAGCGAGCAATCAGAGCGGGGAATCAGAGGGGGGAATCAAAGGGGAGAAACCGAGCCAGGAATTAGAGCGAGAAATGAGAGTGCTGAACAGCAAAGGAAAAAGGGGAGGCATGGTTCCAGGATTTCAGTTCCAGAATTTCAGTTCCAGAATTTCAGTTCAAGAATTTCAAGAAGAAACTCTCGCACGGAAGGGAAAACCTAACACGGGTGGGAAAAAAGAAGTCGAGGCCCGGATTCCGGGGGGAAGACCCGGTCCAGCTGGCCCTCCCAAACAGGGAGCCAGAAAGAGGAGAGAAAAAGGAAAGACCCTGGAACCTTGGAACCCGAAGAACCGCGTGGAGAAGACACGGACCAGGTTGAGATTGGATCAACAGGAGGTTTCACACCAAGAAATTCGTGACTTCGGGACCGCTGAGTCCCCGGAAGAAGGGGGGACGACTCGCAATGCCACCATTTGCACTCAACGAATGTTCATGCAAAAACAAAGTCAACGGATCTTTCTTTCCACCTATCGGGCTTTCCTGGAAAAAGCACAGACCTTGTAAGAGAACAAAGAGAACTGTGCTGGAGGAGGAGTCCAGGCTCGCACAAGCCGTCGATAGGAAGGGGACCGGAGAGAATGGAACCCGGAACCTCGACACCGTGGAGAGTTTCAAATTCTAAAGGAGCATGCCTGCAAAAAAGCCTCGCAGGAGACCTTTTCGAGGAGACAGGAAGCCTGGCCTCAATGCCACCTCTCCGCTTGCATCCACTTGGAGGAAGGTGACCCGGGGAACGGCTCCCGATTTCGGTCCTTGGACGATTTACCACGCCTCTTTGGTTCCCTTTGATTTTTGGGAATCTCCAAAATTTTTGGAGAACCCTCCCCAAACTCCAGGATCTCCCCCCAATTTTGCCCCAAACCATCCAACTCCCCCCTCCCATTCCCCCCAAAGGTAACAACCTTGTCGCTTCCATGCCTCTGGGGCATAGTCCCTCACAAATGAGTCCAACCATCCTCCAGCTGATTTTCGGGAGCTTGATGCTCCTCACCTATGGGCTGATAGCCTTTGGCATCCTCCACAAGACGGTGGCTGCACTCTCAGGGGCTTTGGTCCTGGCCGCTCTTGCGGTCTTCCTCGGAGTGATCCCGGAGTATGACAAGATCCATGAACTCCTTGGGCACGACTTGAACGTCCTCGGGGTCATCATCGGGACCTCGCTCTTGGTGGATCTTGCAGGACAATCAGGGCTGTTTCATTTCCTAGCCATCAAAGTGGTGAAGAAAACCGGCGGAGATCCTGTTCGCCTTTTCTTGGCCCTGCAGCTCTTCACCTTCGGACTGACCGCGGTTCTGACGATCGTGCCCGCCATGCTGATTGTCTCCGGGCTGGTTCTCGTGATCTGTCGGAATCTCCGACTTCCCCTGACCCCCTATCTGCTTGGGATCGCTTTTTCCAGCAATGCAGCGGCCTTTTGTACATTTGCCTCGGGCCTTCCCACCCTGATGATCGGCTCTGCCGCAAAAATCCCCTACGTGCAATTCCTGCAGGTCTCTCTCCCCTTCGCCCTGGTCTCCCTCGTGGTCTGCTACCTGTTTACGAGGCGTTTCTTTCGCAAAGACCTTCGAGCCCCCAGCGATCCCGAAGAGAAAAAGATCTTACAAGAGACCGTCGAAGCCTTCGATGAATGGGCCCTCGCTCCGGACCGGGGAGCCTTCATCCGTGCAGCGACCATCCTCGCCCTGACCATCCTCGGCTTCGCCTTCGCCGGCGTTCTCCATCTTGGTTTGGACTTCATCGCTTTTGGGGGTGGCGTCCTCATGCTCCTCTTCCACGGGAAATCGGTCGAGAAAACCATCGCCAAGGTGAACTGGACCGTCATCCTGTTCTTTACCGGCCTCTTTGTCATCGTGGGCCTGGTCAAGGAAGTGCACCTCCTGGACCGGATCGCCTCTTCCCTCACCTCCATGACCGGCCAATCGGTTCCCCTTGCCGTCACCATCTTTACCTGGTTCTCCGGCATCGCATCCGCCATCGTGGACAACATCCCGGTCGCTGCCACCATGATCCCCATGGTTCCAGGGATGGAGGGGATCCCCCATGAACCCCTCTGGTGGTCTCTCATCCTCGGGTCCAACCTTGGGGGAAGCGCGACCCCCATCGGTTCGATCTCCTGCGTCATCGCCCTCCACGCTCTCGACCACGAAGCAGGCATCAAGCTGGGTTGGGGGACCTTCCTCGCCGTCGGGGGGGTTCTAACTCTGATCCAATTGACTCTGGCTTGCCTATACTTGATCGGCCTCTTTTCCCTTGGCCTCATGCCTCCCCTTTCATGAACAAAGAGATCCAGGAATGGAAAACAAAGAAGACAAACAGATCCAAGAAAACATTGCGGCATTCGAGGCGGCCCTCTCTTCGGGAAAAGCTGCGAAAGAAGCAGCCACTTTTCGGTTTACGGGTGCCCTGGCGGCCTTCGATGGGTCCAACCAGGATGGGGACGTCCTGGGACTGTCCCAGTCCCTCGCCTCAAGGCTCCAAATCCCACTCTACCTTCTTCCCAGCCCAGGGGAGGAGGCGATCGACCTCGAGAGAAGGCTTGAAACCCTTTCCCAGGCAGGGATCCAGGCCGAAGGACTCCTAAGCGAGGAGGAGGAGCCCTTTCGGCGGATCCTCGAGGCGATCCAAGCGCGGTCCCCCAACCTTTTGGTCCTTCCCTCCCCCTTTGGGCATGATTTGGGAGAACTCGGGCAGACCACCCTCGGGACCGTCGTCGAGGTCGCCATCTCCAAGGGGAACTGCCCTACCTTGGTGGTGCGTGGAAGCATTTCCCAGCCTGAACTCTTTCTCTCCCGTCCCCACTTGATCATCCGGGACGAGGTCCAGGCGGATCACAAGGCCCTGGTCATTGCCGAGATCCTGCTCCAAGCCTTCGACCGCCAAGAAATGGTCCTCACCTTCCTCCGACCTCGAAACTGTCTGAGCCAGGAGGAATGGGACCAGCACGAAAACCAGGGATATGATCAGGACCCCCAGGATCTCCTCCCCCTCCTCGAGGGGGGTCCGTCCTCTCTCATGCACCGTCTCCTCACCAAAAAGCCGAGTCTCCACCTTCGGGCAAACCTCCTCCCCGAAGACCGTTTTTCCCCGGCACTTGAAGAAACAGGAGGAAGACTCCATATCCTGCCCTTCACTTTGGACCAGGGGATCCTCCCGGAGTTTGTCCACTCCTTTATTTTGAGGACCTTGGACCCCGTACTTGTCGTGGGTTCCTGACCCGCGTTCCACTCCCCGGCCTGGGGGAACCGGGAGAGCCCCCTATCGGAGAGGCAGGGGTTCTTCCTCGCAACTTGGGGGAGGATCCATCCCAAAGAGCTTCGCGGCGGTTGGGACCATCTGCGCGACGGAGACGGGCCGTTTCACCTCCTTGCCGGCTGGAACCCCCGGTCCATAGAAAAAGATGGGAACTTCACGGTCATAGGGATGAACCGTCCCATGGCTTGCAGAGAGACCTGGCCGTGGGAGAAAGCCGAGGAAACGGGATTTCAGGGCGTAAAAAACCTCCCCGGAGCGACCGGGGAAAAACGCATGTTTAAAGAGGCCGAGGATCGGCTGCTTCGTCTCGCGATCCGACTCGAGGGCCTGAAGATCCCAGGCAGTGGCCGCCTCCAGGACTTCGGGCTGCCGCTTCAACCAATCCCGGATGAATCGGGCAACGGAGGGAAGCCCCAGGCCATACTTGGCGAGAACCTTCTTCCGCAGGTAGATCATCCTTCCCGAGCTGCTGAAGAGGGGGAAACGCACCCTGCGGAATTTTCCCGCGCCAAAGGGTTGAACTGGATGAAAACCCTCGGGAAGGGCAGAGGCGAATTCCTTTCCCAGGGCGAGGGCAAGCCGAGTGTAAAGACCGTTTTTTTGGGGCTCTTTGGGATGCCAGGCCCGCAGGTCCAGGTATTCCATGTCGGAATGGGGCCCGGGAATGGGAGCGACCCCATGGTCGGCAAGATCGGAAGAGCAC
>DROQ01000253.1 GCA_011321845.1 Planctomycetota bacterium
GAAAGCCTTTGGCTATGCCATAAAAAAACTTCAGGAGGATCCCAGGAGCGCCTCCTTTTTTCACTGGGGTAGCTTTGTTCTGTTTTCCCGGGACTGACCCGTCAATTTCCTTGTTGCACGAGCCGCAAGGGAAACACAAAGGGGTGGACCTTCTCATCAAGCCCTCTTTTCCAAGGAGAACTGCATGCGATCCCCCCTAGCCTTTTTTTCTCTCTCAGCAATCGCCTTGAGTTTCCACTGCGCCCTTCTTTCCGCCCAAAGGCCGACATTGAGTATCGGAGGGAATTTCGGAATGGCCGGACCCAGGATCCAAACCGCCTTTCTTGGACATCCCGATCAGGCCCTTACCCTTGTCGACGCAGGGCCCAAACGCAAAGGGGCCCTTGGAGTCCTCCTTTACTCCCTCCGCCTCCTCCCCAAGAGCCTCCCCTTTGGTCCGGACCTTTTGGAAATCGATCCTGGCAGCATCTTCTTGACGGTTCCCAGCCTTCTGGACAGCCAGGGAAAAAGCAAAAGTGGGTTCCCCGTCCCCGCCCAAACGCCAAAAGGCTTGCAATTCGCCGTCCAGGCCCTGGTTTGGGCCAAGGGAGAAGCCGCTCCTCTTCGCCTCTCCCGGGCAAAACTTGTTCGGGTCCTGGACTCGGCCAACGGCGATCTCTATATCGATGGGGACGCTCCCGTCAAAGGCAATGGAACTCCCTACCTTCCCTACCAGACCGTTGTCGAAGGACTCACCCAAGTGGGAAAACAGGGAAAAGGCACCCTCCACATCCAACCATCGACCAAGACCTATCCAGGCCCTATCTCCATCCAAACCTCAATCACAGACCTTCTCGGCGAAAACTGGCGCAATCTCGCAGGAATCAAGGCAACCAGACCTACCCTCATAGGAACCGTTCATATCCATGGAACTGCCACCTCCTCCTTGCAAAACATCAACTTGCGCCATCTTCGAATTCTCCCACCAACAAAATCCTCCAAGGTGGTCGCCAAATGCCTAGCCGTCACCTATGTAAAAAACATCAAGGTGGAAGACTGCCTTTTTGAAGGGACAAGCGTTGGAAGCAGTTCTCTACGAGGGATTGTATTTGGGCGCTTCGTCCAGGGGGTGGTAAGCAACTGCACAATCCGGCATCTGAATGTTGGAAGCAAGGCTCCCCTAACAACGGTTGCGGCGGTTGGAATGGTTTTCGGCCGGGCAATCCAGGTGACGGTTCGTAATTGCTGGATTCATGATCTCCTTTCTACTCCCCCCAGTTCTCCCACGACTTTTTATTATGTTGCTGGGATCAGTGCGGGCCAAAACCAACCCGAGTCGGCCCAAAACAATCTCACAATCACCAACAATGTTATCGGACCGCTCCCCCTAAAAGCCCCAACCGGGACCCAAAACCGCACAGACGGGGATCTCTTTGGCATCCTTCTCAGCTTTGGAACCCAAGCTTCGGTCCGAAACAACATCATCCATGGTTTGGACTTTTCCGCTCTAACCAGTCAGACTCAGCAGATCTTTGGAATCTCCCTTTACGAAACCGGAAAGACAGTGGAACTCACCAACAACATCCTTTGGGATTTCCGTCTGGGGAAGGTTTCCGGAAGCATTCGATGGAATGTTGCGATGGAAGGGAACAACAAAACGTATTCCTACAAAGCAACCCACTCCTGCATCTGGAAGGTGAATCGAAATTTCTTGGGCATCATCTCAGCTGGAAAGGTCCTCCTCAATCAAGCCCCCCTCCTCCTTCCCCCACTCTACTTGCTCAAATCTGGCTCTCCCTGCCTGGGAACCGGAAACCCGCTCTATCCACCCAAAAACATGGGGATCTATGGGGGAACCTATCCAGGTAAGCCAGGAATCCAATAGGCAACCGGAAGAAGAGGGGGCACAAGCCCTGCCTCCTCTTCCCGATTGGATCCTTCCCTACTGGATCTTGATGATGGGCGCTCTCCGGAAGAAGAAGCGACTGTAGACTTCCTTGTTGGGATCGATGGTGCGCAGGGAGAGGCTGTTGCTGGAGCCGTAGGAATAAGGCCCACTAACCTTGACCAGTTTGGGATCATAGCCGGTCCCAATGCTGCTCTCACCCGCTCTTGTGATCCCGATTCCGAGGGCGTTGGCGGTCGGATCGATGATGATGGCCTGGTGAGCGATCTTGACTCCGACCAGAGCGGGGATGTTCGGGATGTGGCCCCAATCCAGATAGGCCGTGCCTTGACCGGGGTTGGTAGGATGGGTAGGGCCATTCGCAGTGAGGGTGACAGCCGCGATCAAGGGATTGATGTGCCACTCGCAACCAGCGGTATTGGGAACCTTGACCCCCTTGGCCAAACGCAATCCGGCGAAGCCGATGACGGGGAGCCCCTTCTTGCGCCCGGTGCGCCAGATATGACCAAAATGGCCATTGAGATAGTTGGCTCTCGAACTGAAGAAGGACCGGGGATTGATGCAATGGGTGGAATAGAAGAGGGAGTAACGCCCCCCATTGAACCCGGTCCCACTGTGAAGGACGGAGTCCACATACCAGATCCCCGATTTTACGTCACTGCTGTAACTCCGGATCTCGATCACCAAGGTCTTGGTGTTGGCGGGAACGACAAAATTATTGATATCAAGAGTCACATCGAAAGGAGCCGTCTTCCCTGTCCCCGGCTTGGGGGTTGCGAGAAAGGTCACCGTCTTGGAGGCCGCGAGACTGCCCCAGACGACCTTCTTGTTACTCCCATGGTTGTCCCCGATCTTGGTGTTGGGCTGGTTCACCGGCTGGCTGCTCGTCGACATGATGACGACCCACTTGGCTTTGTGAGCGGTGGCATTCGTACTGGGAGATGTCCCCGACCGACGAAAGCTGATCTTGTCGATGACCTTGGGCTTGGTGGGATCCCAGGGGAAGGTGGAGGCGTCATAGAGGAAAGCCTCCCTCGCCATGTAGTATTTCACGGTTGAAGTCGAGCTGGGGGCGACACTGAACCCAGCCCAAAAGAAGGAATTCCCCGGGGTCGTATCGAACCCCTTGGGGAGAGTAGAGCTTTGGGCGAAACCAAACGAGCTTGTGGCCAGGAGGGCGGCCAGGATTGAAATCTTCCGCATTGAAGAATCCTCTGGTGAAGAGAGTATGGAAAAACAGGGAACAAGAGTGGCAGAGGGTGCTGACCCGGATGCTCCATGACCTGAAACCATCCGGGCGAAGAGGTAGCGGAAGAGAAAACATCCTACATGCCCCTCTGCTCTTGGCAAGTTGGGGATCTGCATTCCTCCCCAGCTCAGCTCATCTTCCAGCCTTTCTCCTCCGGGAGAACTCGAGGGCAGCCCCCCGCAATTCCCTGTCTTCCGAACTCAACCATTGGCTGAGAGTCAACCAGGCCGCTTTGTCCCCCAGGTCGAAAAGCCCCTCGAGAGCGACGATTCGAGCCGGTATCGGAAGCTTCCCCTTCACGATTCCCCAGAGTTTCTTCCTGAGAGCCTGGTTCTTCTGTTCCTGTCGGAGTTCATCGAGACGCTTCCAATCCTCCAGAACTTGGGCTGCATTCTTTCTGGCCTTTTCCACTTTGGAGAGGAGAAGTTTGCCAAGAAAGGCCTTCGCTTTTGGGGAAGGATAGGAAACAAACAAAGCGGGTAAGTGGACCACTCCTCTCTGGTTCATCCAGGAAGACCCTCGACTCTCGAGCCAGTCGAGCAAGAGGTCCGCATAGCTTTTTTCCACTTTTTCGGAAATGAAAAAATTGGGATCCAGCTGGGGACGCTCTTGGAGAAGCCGTCGCATGAAAGCCGCAGGATTCTTTTCCTTTTGGATCTGGCTCCAAAAGAACCCCCGGAAGGAATACCCGGAGACTTTGGGATTCTTCAAGAGCCGAAAGAAGACCTTTTTGGCTTCTTCCTCGGGGAGCCACCGGAACCAGGAAGTCCCCCTTCGCTTGACGTTCTCCTCGAGAAGCAACGGATTTCGGACCAAAGCCCGAAAGAATGGAACCCTCCAATCCATGGGGACATAGACAGGTCCCATGGAGGGGACCTCATTAAAAAGGGATTGGAAGGTTCTCGTTGTCCTCGTGTCCTTTTCCATGGCTTTCGAGATCAGGAATCTCACGACGAATTGAATCCTTCGCTCCAACCCCAAGCCCTTGGACAGTACCTCTTGGTCTATCCTCTCCCACCGATAGAGCAAGAGTTCAGGTCCTCCCACCACCTTTGGGTTGCGAAATCGCCCAGCTTGAGGCGGCGCAGTTAAATCGAACTCAAGCATCCTCCAGACGAGGAGAGCCTTTTCCCAGAGACGGAGCTGGAACTGGAGATCCGCCTCTCGTGTTCCAAGGATCAATCGAACGGGAATCTTCCGTGCCCCCCAAGGGATCTCTTTCCTGGGGGATTCGGAAAAAGATTTCACGAACCGATCCATCAACCCAAGAAGGCTTTTCTGAAGGGATGGAGTAGCTTTGGGAAGCTCCCCCTCCCAAACTTCGAGGCAATTCGCTAGAGCCTCCCAGGCAAAAATGGATCGAGGTTTTTTCTCCAGCACTTCCAGGAAGAGAGGAATCCCCTCGGCGGCTGGAGGGAGGTTGGAGGACTGGATGGTCTTCTTGGCCCAAGCCACTCGCCCCAGGCCAGGGTGCGTAAACAGGCTAAGGGCGAGTTTGAATCCCCCCTCTTGCTTCAAAAGCCAGGGAACCAGGGCGTTCGGATGCACCAGCTTGGTCAAGGCGGTCCCCTTATTCTCCAAGGCATCCCGGATCTGTTGGAGAAACACATCGGAGTGGGTCATGGGAACAGGACGATGATCTCGGAGATAGAGGGCCAAAGCCTTGAAAAGTGGGAGGTTCTTGGGACGTTTCTCCAAGAAGGCCAGGAACAGATCCCCATCCATGTTCGGAAAGGAGGGTGAGAGCAAAGCCAAGGGGTCCGGGGAGATCTCCGCCCAGGCGAAGAGTTCTCGCACCCATTTTTGGTAAAGGGCGCCTTGGATCCTTGGGCGGATGGAGCGAAGAGCTCGATCCAGGATGCGCAGCAAGGAGGAGCTTCCCTTCTTTCTCAGTTCCTCAAGAAAACGTATCGTGGCCTCTGGCTCCACATCCCAGAGAAGCTGGAGGATCTTCTGGGCATAGTAGGGTCGAAAGTACTCTTCCTTCAGGGTCTCCTGGAGAATGGGGAATGCCACCTTGCCATACCAGATCACAGCCTTGTAGGACCCATTTCCAGAAAGGTAGGCATGGAGTTCTTTTTTGATCCCTGCAGCAAGATCCCTAGGGACCTGCGGGGAAAGCTGCGTTTCCTGTTCTTTGGGAGGCTTGCCCCCCGAATAGCTGGCGATCATGCGAGCCGCCCGATCGAATTGGGAACGGCTCAAGTCCTGGCGGCATATCACCTTGTTGACGAGCAAGTTTACGGCTTTTTTGGGCTCACCCCGCTCCTCGGCGAGGATACGCGCTTTCTCGAGCAAGGTCTCGGGAGAGGGGCGGTTCCCCTGGGGAAAGCCGCTGCAAAGCAGAAGACAAACGATGGCGATGCGTTTCTGGATCATAGCAATTTCCTTTGTTGGAGTTCGAAAACCCATTGGACCTCTTTCTCGTCTTGAAGGGATCAAGGGCTCGTCGAATCCGTTTCAAGAATCTGTCAAGGGGAGTTCCTCTTCGGGCCGGAGGCGATAACCGGCCCCGTGAACGGTCTGAAGCAGGTCTCGATGAGCGCCCGCCTTGTCGAGTTTTTTTCGAAGATTCAAAACATGGGTATCGATGGTACGAGGGCCGACATAGACCCCAGGACCCCAGACCAGGTCGAGGAGACGGTCTCGGCTGATGACCTGCCCCCGTCGCTTATGGAGAGCATGGAGGAGGCGGGCTTCGGTTGGGGAGAGGGGAACGGCGCTCTCGCCTTCGAGACGAAAGGCGGCGAGGTTGACCTTGACTTGGCCCAAGGAAAGGAGGCCGGGGACTGGTTCAGGTTCAGAGGAAGGTCCACCGGTTCCGCGCCGGAGCAGAGCGTGGACCCGGGCGAGAAACTCCTGGAGGGCGAAGGGTTTTCCGAGGAAATCGTCGGCACCGAGTTCGAGGCCGAGGACACGGTCGGGAACTTCGTTTCGAACCGTGAGCATCAGGACGGGAGTCTGGTCGCCCCGACCCCGGAGCTGGCGGAGAAGGTCGGGACCGCTGAGGATGGGGAGCATCCAGTCCAGGATGATGAGATCGAACCGCTCGTTTTTGAGGAGACGGCGTGCCCGCCCTCCGTCGGCGGCGGTCTGCACGGCATAGCCTTCGATTTCCAGGTTGTCCTTGATCCCTGTTCGCAAGCTGGGGTCGTCTTCGACGATCAAAATTTTTGGACAGCTCATTGGTTCTCCTTGTCCTGGATGGTTCGGGGTCCTGAGGAAGACGGCGTGGACTTGAGAAGACAGACTTGGATGCAAAAGCCCTGATCCGACGGGAGGATGCGGCAATTTCCTCCCATGGCTTGGGTGAGCCGGCGCACGAAGGCGAGCCCCAAGCCCATCCCCGGGACACGCCCTTCCCCCGCTCCGGGTCCCCGGGCGAAGGGCTCGAAGACTCGTTCCCAGGCCTCCACCCCCAATCCCTCCCCCTCGTCCTCCACCAGGAGGGACACCCATTCTCCGTCCGCGCGGGCCGAGAGGGACACCCTTCCCGCCCCGTGAAGGCGGGCGTTTTCAAGGAGGTTCCAGAGGATGCGACGCAGGAGGGCGGGGTCGGCCCGGGCCTGGAGGCCATCTTGGACCTGGAGACGGAGGCATCGAGCCTTGCGCTCGAGCTGCGGAGCGTAGAGGCTGGCCATCTCGGTCAGGAAGGGGCCGAGGGCGAGGTCCCGGGAATCGACATCGAAGGCCTCACGCTCCACTTGCCGAAAATCCAGAGCCTGTCCCACGAGATGGGAGAGGCGCTCGGTCTCACCCCGAAGGAGTTGGAGATATTCCCGGCGTTTCTCCGGCTCCGAGATCCGTCCACTGCTGAGGCTCTCGAGAAGAAGCCGCAGAGAGGTGAGGGGAGTCTTGAGTTCGTGGGTGGCAGCTCGCAGGAAATCCTCCCGTTGGACAAAGGCCCGCTTCTCCTTGGCGAGCGATCGGGCCGCCAAAATGATCCCCAGAACGAGAATGGCCCCCGCGAGAAGGTAGAGGAGCTTCAGGGAACCGCCCAGCTCTTCGGCCGGAAAGTCGGGAAGAAGGACAATCCCCGGCAAAACCTCCACCCCCTCCCGCATTCCCCCACCTTCCCCGCGAAGCAGGACACCCATTCCTTGCTTGGGGCGCCCATGTTCGAGAGCCCGGAGGGCCGCAGCAGTGGGCAGAAGAAGCCCTTGGACCCCGCCCTCTCTTTTGAAGGCGAACAGCAAGTCCTGGCCCCCCCGCAACGGAAACACTTGGGGAAGTTTCCTCTGCCTCAGTCCCAATTCTGGGATTTCCAAGCGTGCCCTCCGTCCCCGGGCGCGCAGGAAAGCCTCCTTCACCATCCCTTCCCAAGGCCCGGCCTCCAAGGCGAGGATCTCCTCCACCGGCCGCCCCGCCAACCAATCCAGCCCCCAGCTCGGGGCTTCCCATCCCAGGTCCAAAAACAACCGCAGGAAGGGCCCCTCCCATCCCTCTGGAGGAATCTGCTCCCAATAGGTGCGAAGCCGCTCCTTCAAGCCACCGGTCTTTCCCAGCTTCCACTTCACCCTCGCCCAGACCCAAGTCCTGAGGGCCTGGGAGCCCAGGGAGGGAGGGTTGTCCAGGCCCAGCCCTGGCCAAGCATGGCTGTCCCCCTCGGCTTCCCCCATGGCCTCAAGTTGGGCGAGGGCGGAGGGGGTCTGGGCACGGAACCAGGCCCGGAGGATTGGGTGTCCCGCTTGGGCACCGAAGGCTTGGCCCGGGGAGGGAGGGGAAGGGAATGGATGGAGCTGAAGGGTGCCTTTGGGGGAGAGCCGGAAACGAAGGGCGGAGCTCTCACTGGCCCAGAATTCAGGGCGCAGGGCCCGCTCGCGCAGAACTTGGGCTTGGACCCGCGCTGCCTCCCGGACCCGGGCACGCTCACGCAAACGGAGGGCCTGGATCCGTTCCTGGAGGCCGAAGAGGCCGATCGCCAGGAGGCCGAGGGCGCCGAGCAGCATCCCGACCAGGGGCATCAGAGATCTAGGCCGTTTCATGCCACCAGGTTAGCTCGGACCTGTCAAAATCGTGTCAAGAATGGGTGTCCCCCCTGGCTCTCTCCCCCCTGGCTCTCCTCCCGCACGCAGGCAGAGGGGCTGGATCCGTTCCTGGAGGCCGAAGAGACCGATCGCCTGGAAGCCGAAGGCGCTGAGCAGTATCTCGACCAGGGGCATCAGGGATCTAGGCTGTTTCATGCCACCAGGTTCGGTTGGATCTGTCATGAGGGGGTCAAGAATGGGTGTCCCTCTTGCCTCTTTTGGTGTCCCTCTTGCCTCTTTTTCCCACGGCTCTCCCTTGGTGGGGTAGGAGGAGGGAGAGGGGGCTTTCTCCTCAAGGGCTGGGCAGCTTCTGGTCGATGATGCATCCTAAGTATCGATGCCGACGGCCCTTTGCCGTCCTATGCCCGTAAGTTGAGAGGTCTTGCATGATCCCCCAGAAACTTCGACTCCTTTTTCTGCCCTTCGCACTCATGAGCCTGACCGCCTGCAATGGGCTGGGAATCAAGGTGGACGGTGGGTACGCCCAGATGGAATTCAGCGGAGACATGAAATTGGCTCCCAGCGTGACCGTTCCGGGGCTCACCCTGGACCCGGTGGATGTCCAGGACAACCTGGGCTTGGACGCCAAGGTCGGGACACCCTATGGCCGCGTGGAGATGGGTTTCGTCCTGGGATCCATCACAGCCTCGGGCTTCACCCACAGCCAGGAGGGGTCGGGCGTCCTGAACGCTCGCTTCGGTGACCTCACTGCGAGCACGCCCGTGACGACTTCTCTCGACCTTCGAAACGCCAAGGCCGCCCTCCACTTCGACCTCCTCAACCTCGGGGTCGTCCGTGTCTCCCCCGGCATCGGTATCGACGTCTTCGACATCAACCTGGATGTCAAGAGCACTGCCCTGACGGAGACCGTAGACGTCATCGCACCCGTCCCCATGGTCTTCGTTCAAGGAGAAGTCGACTTCGGTGCCGTGGAAGCTGTCGTGGATGTGGGCGCCCTCAAAGCGGACGTAGGGGATGCGAGCGGAACCTTCTTCGATGTCGAAGCGCTCCTTCGCTACAGCCCCACCCCCAAGATCCATGTCTTCCTCGGGGCCCGCCTCATCCGCATCGATGCCGATGGAACGGCGGACGGCCAGGCCTTCGACCTCAACCTCACGCTTAAGGGCTTCATGGGCGGCATCGGCTTCGACATCTGAACCCCGGGAGGCACTGGGGCTGGACCGGAAGAAGCACAACCCCACGTCCAGGACCTTGGAATCGAGGGGAAAGGGGGCCGGAGGACCTGGCGCTTCACTGGAAGAAGAGCAGCCCCACGAGCACAAGAAGCAGCAGGATCCAGAAGGAGGCCGCCCGCCGGGTCGCCTTTTTCGCGATTTCGGCTTCCCACCAGAGTCGTGGGCGCACTCCCTGGTAGAGGAACACCGCCACCCCCGCGAGGTTGACACAGATCACGTTGGCAAGCGTCAGCTCGGCCGCCCCCATCGCCATCCCCACCGAGCCCGAGGCGAGCAATAGCCCACAGGTCACGAGCGGGGGCATGAGGGCGACCGCGACCATGACCCCGATCAAGACACTGGACATCCCGCTCGTCAGCGCAAAGGCTCCGGCTGCACCTGAGGAGAGGGCGAGCACAAGATCTCCCGGCGAGACCAACGTCCGGTTCCGGATCGCCGTCCCTTCGGGATCCACTTGAAGGAGAACCCCCATCAGGAGCGCGAGCGAGAGCCCGATGCCGATCCCGGCCAAGTTCGTGCGAAGGGCCTTCTTGAGCAGCTTCATGTCCCCAAGCGTGGTGGCGAGAGCGAGCGCAACATTGGGGCCGAGCAGAGGCGCGATCACCATGGCCCCGATCAGCACGGCGACGTCGTTCCGCAGGAGGCCCACACAGGCCACGATCGCGGAGAGGATCGCCATCCAGACAAAGCCCCGGTTGAGCGCGCAGCCCTCCGAAAGCTCGGCATACAGCTCCTCCCGACTCACCCGGATCCCGATCCCTTTCTTCTTCTTCTCCTTTTCCTCTTTCTTGGCCTTGGCCTTCTCCTCCTCGCTGACTTCCTCCTCCTTCTCCTCCTTCTTCTCCTCCGGCTCAGGCCGGGGAAGCACCGCCTCCACCGGCATCAGGAGGACATGAAAGCCCTCCCGCCCCCCGTAGCGCTGCTCCAGCTTGTCCAGGATGGGCTCGGTCTCCTCGGCGGGCAGGAGGAGGTGCACAACCAGGCTCTCATCCTCTTGCCGGTCCGACCAGGAAGCCAGAACCTTGCGCCCCTCGAGCAGGGTATCGAGGTTGGTGCGCTCCCCATAAGGGAGCACGATCTGCATCAGCCGGTTCACCATGCGAAGATCCTCGGGGAAGCCCGGCCTTCAAACAAGTTTCGATTGGGGGGAGGGCAAAGAGGTCTCAGCCCGCAGCCGGACAGCCCGAAGAAGCGAGACCCCCAACCAGAGCCCCGTCAGGCTGAGCAGCAACCCCAATCCCCGGTAGAGGGGAGCGCTCTCCAGGAGGATGGCGAGGACACCCAGCCCGTAGGCCCCCTGGTGTAGATAGAGCCCCACTCGCCCTCGGCGCTCCGGGTAGATGTCGCGAAGCGTGGGAACACCCGGCTTCCCCACAAGGCTGGAGAAGCGGTGGAACCAGAGCAGGAAGGGGACGATGCGCGTCAGCATCCCATGAACGATCATCCCCGCCCAGCCAAAGAGAAGAGTCCAACCGAGCAGGAGTGGATATCGGGTGTCCGCGGAAGTCGTCGCAAGCAGCCCGAGCAGAAGCACAAGCGGCCCCGCCGCGAGGCCGAAGCCCCAGAAACTGAGGCTGGCCTCCCGGCGTTTGCGTAAGCGGCTGCGGATCATCAGCGCGGTGGTCCAAGGATGGAGGAGAAAGACCGAAACCGCCCCCGGCAGGCAGAGCAGGGCGATCGTCCCTGGCCCCGCTCCCGCGAAGAGCGCGAGAAGTGGGGCAACCATTGTGAAGGCCTGGCCCAGGAGCATGCTCTTGCGTGCCCAGCCGGGACACTCCCCACTCAGGTAGAACATGGGAACGACCTGCCAGGAGACACTGGTGAGCAGCCCCCCGATCCAAGCGACCAGCCCCAGCCCAAGGTGGGTATAAACCCAGGAGAACCAGTTGTCGTTGAAATAGAGGGAACGCCCCGTGCGGGCAATCGCCAAAACGATCCCTGCCGAGAGCGCGAGGGCGAAAGCAAGCACCGCCAAGCGCATCCCCCAGACCGTATCCGACCGTGTCGGGGCGCGAAAGAGGGCAATGCCGGTAGGCACAACGAAGAGAACAAAAACATAACCCATCAGGTGATGCGCCACTGTGAAGCCACCGTTCATCACCCCCAAAAAACCCAGAACCAAAAACACGACCCCCCCCACGAACAGAGGGAGGACCAGATACGCGATCCAGATCCAGGGAACCCGTTTGCCCGCCACCACCGGCGTCATCTGGTAGAGCGCCCCCATCATCACCGACCCCAGGAACCCCAGGGCCAGGCAATGGGCGACCGCGAAGCTCACCGGATCCATCCGGCTCAGGTGTGCGCTCCCCTCTCGAAAAAGAAGGAGGGTCCCCGCCGCAAGGAGGGCGATGGGCGCCACCGAAAAAAACAGGAGCGGAATCCTGAGGGGAGGAGCCTGGTCCAGGCTCAAACCATTTTCCTGCGAAGGCAACATCATCAACTCCGAACCAACAGCAGCGCACTGCCGTCAAGAAGAGATTGGACATGGGTCTCGAGCCCCTTCTCCCGCAAACGCTGGAGAAGAAGCCGGGGAACCCGGGGAGTTCGAAAGGCCAGAGTTTGCCCGGCCGGCATCTCAGCACAACGACCAAGCACCCGTTCCATCGGCTCCGGGGCGGGCAGATCCCGTAGATCTTCGAGCGGAGGACCTTCTTTCCCACGGACCAGGACCTCGTAGACGCCCCCCTCCCTTTCCTCGACCTCGAGCTGGTAGCCCTTGTCACCAAGTAGCGCCAAAAGCGGCCCTGGCCGAAACGGCGCCCTCAGAAGCAGGACACCCATTCCTGGAAGCCCATCCAAGGCTAGGAGGATTTGGCCGAGCGGGTCCTCTCCCCCCTCCAGGATGGGCCTCACATCCAAGAGGAGGATTCCCCTCTCCTGATCCCCAGCCTCTTCCATCCGCCCCTTCCCTCCTTGAGATACTCCATGGACGAAGAGAGAGAGGATGCCCTCTGCCTCCTCCATTGGGTCCAAAGCCGCCCCCTGTCGGATTTCTTGGAGAACCGTTCCCTGAATGAGAGCCACCAGCCTCCTGGCCGCTTTTCTGCGTTCCTCAGGGTCCTTCCCCAGACCGAGATCCCCCAGGAGAACGGAGGCCATGTTCTCCTGCATGGACACCAGGGCTGCCAGGGCCCTTCCCAGGGGCCCTTTCCGCTCCTCCCCTGTATCATGGAAGAGAAGCCGCGGAAGCCCCGGCCGCTCCCCCGCCATCCGCAGCACGAAGACCAGGAACCCAAGGAGCCGCTCCTTGGGGTCTTGGGTCCGATGGAGTAGCCCCTCCAGCCCTTTTCCCATCTGCTCCCGGGCCCGTTCCACCAGGGCCACCAGCAGGGCCTCCTTGGAGCGAAAGTGCCGGAAGAGGGAGGGTTGCGTCACCCCCAGGCGCCGGGCGATCTTGCGCGTACTCAGCTCGGAGAGAGGCATCTCCCCCAGAAGCGTCAGGACAGCCTCCAGGATTTCTTCCCTCCGATTGTTTGTCTTTTTCCCTTTCATCTCCGGCGATTCGGGCTTAGAGTTTCCTGAAGGTTATCGACCGATAACCATAAAAAAAAGCCCGCGTTCCCTGAGATTCCTCCTCGCACGGGAAAGGCCCTTGGAGAGCGTGAGCGGAAAAGAAGCAAAGGACACCGGAGAGGTGATCACGATGCAGAGCGTACTCGATTATTTCACGACCGATCACCGGGGCTGCGACAGCCTCTGGGCCAAGGCGGAGGGAGCCCTCGAGAAAAACGACGGGGGAGCCAAAGCCGCCTTCGAGGCCTTCGACGCCGCCATGAGGCGGCACTTCGCGATGGAGGAGGAACTGCTCTTCCCCGCCATCGAGGAACGCACAGGCATGGTGGACCAGGGTCCCACCGCTGTCATGCGGATGGAGCACGAGCAGATGCGCGGCGTCTTGGACCAGATGGCCCAGGCCCTGGAAAAAGGCGACCACCAAGCCGCCCTCGACCAGGGGGACACCCTTCTCATGCTGATCCAGCAACACAACATCAAGGAGGAGGGTGTCCTCTACCCCATGGCCGACCAGGTGCTGGGGGAAGGTTGGGAAGCCCTCGCGGGCCAGCTGAAACATTTCGAAGGCTGACAATCCCGGCCCTTTTCTTCGAGGACGTTCCAAAGAGGCCTACCCTGTTGGCCCCATGGACCAATGGAAAGATCCTGAGGCTAGAGCCCTTTCCATTCATCGAAGACGGGCGGCCTCCCGGGTGCCCGAGGGCAGGCCCTAGCTCCCGAAGGCACGAAGGAGAGTCATTCCACCGGGCGCAAGACGCTCGAAAACCCTGGGGTCATTCTGCGCCTTGGCCATGAGGGTGAGTCCCTCCATATAGGAGAGAAGGGCTTCGGTGGCTTTTTTCAGGGAAACCCTGGGGACCAAACCCTCTTCAACCAGGGCCTTCACAATGGGGCGGAGAGCGTCTTCCCATTTCCGGAGGATGTCCTGGATGCGGGCTTGAAGCTCCGGTTCCCCGCTGCACATCTCCAAAGCCATGTTGCCCACGAAGCAACCCCAGAACCGTCCCTCGGACTCGCCCAAATGGGCATGAGCCACCCGGGGAAGCGTCAAAATGCGACGGAGCTTCGTCTTGGGAGAGAGGGAACTCCGGCTGATCTCCAGCATGTTTGCTTCGGTTTTTTCCCCGTAGTCGTCCAAGGCAACCAGAGCGAGGGCCAGCTTGGAGGGGAAGAAGTGATAGAAGGTCCCCTTGTTGACACCCGCCTTGGCGCAGATCTCCCCGGTCCCCACCTGGTGGAACCCACGGGAGAAGAAGAGTCGCTGGGCGGTCTGGATCAGCACCTCCCGGGTGTCCCTGGGTCTTCTCAAAGCCCTTTCTCCTGCCATAGTTCCCTTCTCCTCCACGGGTCCTCCTGGGACAAGCCCAGTTGCCTCGATGCCTAAGCATGCAAGACCACGATCTTACCCTCGGCCCGGTTTTCCTCCATCATACGGTGCGCCTTGGGAAGTTCCTCCAAGCCGAACACATGTGCCGGCTCCAACAAAAGCTCGCCCCTCTCCACACGCCGGACAAGGCCTTGCAAGGCTTCCTTGGGAACGGGAACGCCCGGAGTGCCAAAAAGAAAACTCGCGAAAAAACTCAAATCCACCGAAGGAGGCATCTGGGTAAGCGGATCGAAGGAAACGATCGGTTCGCCTCCGCCGAGGAACCCGGCCAGGCAGACCCGCCCATTGGCCCGGACCATCCGCATGGAATCCAGGAGGCTTCGGTTTCCGATGAGGTCGAGAACCGCGTCCACGCCCCCGGGGAAACGCCGGCGGACCTCATCCGCGAGGGTTTCGTCGTGGATCAGGACTTCTTCGGCCCCGAGTTCTTCAAGAGCGGGGAATCGCTCCACCCTGCGGCTCGTGGCCACAACCGAAGCCCCCAGAGAATGGGCCAGAACGATCGCAGCTCGACCAAGAGCCGAAGTGGCACCCCGAATCACGATGCGCTCACCTTCTTCCAGATGAAGACGTTCCACGAGACAGGCATGAGCCGTGGCAAAGGACTCAGGCAGAGCAGCTAACACATCCCATGGAAGAAGGGATTCGATGGGGACGACATTGGTGGAAGGAACGCTGACAAAGGCTCCATAGCTCCCTGAGAGCGTCCTCCCCATTCCACCCATCAGGGCGAAGACCTTGGTGCCCACAGCGAGTTCCCCCGAAGGATCCTCTTCCACCTGCCCCACACACTCGATCCCACTGACGGGAGAAGCCTCCCCCCAAGCCCCGCTCCGGAAATAGGTCTCGGCCCGGTTCACTCCGAATGCCCGCACTCGGACAAGCACCTGCCCCTCCCCCACTCGAGGGACAGGGACGTCCTGGAGAGTCAAAACCTCGGGACCACCGGGTTCCCGGATCACCATGGCAGGCATCATAGAAGGAAGGTTTCTCATTCTGGCAATTCCTCTTCTGCTTCTTCAAAATAAGAACGTTACCATGAAACTGACCGGTCGGTCAACCCTTGATTCATTTTCCTTTTCCCCGCCATGAAAAGGAGGATTTGTTGTATGCTCTCATCTTCAAGAAGACCGTTTTTTCCTTTCCCCTTCTCCTCTTCCTCTGCCAAGGAATCTTCCAATGCGAGCCACGAAGTTCGTTCTTCCCTTTCTTTTTTGTACAGGCCTCGCCGCACAAAACCTCGTCCCCAACCCCAGCTTCGAGCAGAAAACGGGTTGCCCCAGCCTCCCGGGTCAGGTGACGAGCAAGTGCGTATCCTGGATCTCCCCCAACGCCGGCTCACCCGACTACGACCACACCTGCGGGACCTCGACCACGGTCAAGGTCCCCACCAACCTTTGGGGAACCCAAACCCCCCACAGCGGAAACGCCTACACCCAAATCATCACCTATGTGGGGACCAGCGGAAACCTCAACTTTCGTGAATACATCCAAGCTCAGCTCACAAGCCCCCTCGTGGGTGGGACGCAATACCTCGTCTCCTTCTGGGTCTCCAGATGCGACCAGACCCAATGGGCAGCCAAGGACATCGGCGCCCTCCTCACGACGACCGCCATCTCCTCCACGGGCTTTGCCAACTTCCCCTATGTGCCCCAGGTCCAGAACACGGGCGGGATCCTGACCAACAAGACGAGCTGGGTCCAGATCAGCGGAGTCTTCACGGCAAACGGCGGAGAGAAGTTCATCACGATCGGAAACTTCAAGAACCAGGCGGCCACGACCAAGCAGCACGTCCAGAACTATTTGCACAACAACGCCGCCTACTACATCGACGACGTAAGCGTCACCCCCGTCCCCACAGGTGGCGGCGGGCTTTTCCAGACCGACCGCCTCATCGGATTCGCCGACTTGCCCGCTCCGGCGACCTCGGGTTTCATCGACGTGCAAAACATCGACCAGAATTGTGTCGCCGCCACCACCCAGTGCAAACCGGTCGTCCCCGTCCGGGCACTCAAGGACTATGCGGGCGGCACCGCCTATGATCCCCGCTACCAGACCGTCTGGATCAGCGACGGCAAGCTGCTCGCGGAGTTCAAGGCCGAGCAGAACCCCGTCACTTGCAAGGCGCGCTGCAAGGCCTTCAAGGCCAGTATCGCCGCCCCCAACGCTTATGTCAGCGGGCTCGCCTTCGCCGACAAGAAAGCGCGGCTCTACCAGCTCGCGACCAAACCGGGTTACATGGAGGTTGCCAGCTACAACGCCAGCTACAAGGGTTTCACCTGCCCGGTCAAACCCATCTTTTGCAAGGCCGACCTGCCCGGCAAGGGCCTCGCGACGGCCATCGCCTATGACGAAGTCCGGGATCTCCTCTACATCAACATCGCCTTTCCCAACGCGAACAACACCTTCCAGAACGTGCTCTGGGTGGCCAAGGCCAGTCTCCCCTGCAAGCCGCTCTGCCAGACCAAGTACTTCAGCTGCGCCGCCACCATGGTGACGGGGCTCGCCTACAAGACCTGCAAGCAGCTCCTCTACGCGACCGACGGCAGGATCACTCAGCCCCTCGTGATGGTGGACCCCACCCAATGCAAGTTCAAGGTCGGCCAGTGCTGCGCCAAGCAGAGCAGTCCCAAGTGGCGAGGTCTCGCCGTCGTCCCCGGCTGGAAGTCGGTCAGCAAGGGCAATTCCTGCACCAGCGGCGCCTGCGCCAGCTGCCCGACGATGCAGATGGAGACGGCCGGGGACCCCAGCCTGGGAGCGACCTTCCAGATCGGCGTCAAGAATGGGCCTGCGGGGAGCTTCGGCGCCCTCTTCCTCAAGGCGGGTTCGGCGGGGAGCGGCATCCCCCTGCCCCCGCCCTTCTGCGGAACCTGGTTCGC
>DROQ01000254.1 GCA_011321845.1 Planctomycetota bacterium
CCAAGAAGAAAGCGACCAAGAAAAAGGCCGCGAAGAAGAAGGTGACCAAGAAGGCGACCAAGAAGAAAGCGACCAAGAAGAAGGCCGCCAAGAAGAAAGCGACCAAGAAAAAGGCTGCGAAAAAGAAGGCGACCAAGAAGAAGGCCGCGAAGAAAGGAACCGCCAAGCGGCGGGCACGCAGGTAGGTTCGACCTACCCGCGCCGGAACCGGGTTCCCCGCTTCTTAAGGTTGTTGTCGTAGATTGCAGTAGCCCAGTTGCTGTTACCCGGTTTCAGGACCTTTTCCCCGGTTTTTCGGGGTTTCCACTGTGTTTTTGGGAGTTTTCTCCCTGAAAAAGAACGAAGCTCAGAGAAGGTTTCCTCCTCTGAGCTTCGTTCTTTTTTTCTTCTTCTTAGGAGACCCTCTCGCTCTCGCTTTCGTGTTTCCGGAAGAAGGTGTTTTGGGAGGAAGATTGGGAGGCTTGGGTTTTTAGATAGATTCTGGAACTCGCCACCGCCGCCGCGGGAGTGGAGAGGAAGAGGTTGAAAAAGGGGATCAGGAGGCCCAGCTCAAAACCGAGTCCTAGGCCAAGGGCATACCCCCAATGGGAAAAGACGTAGCGATTCTTTTTCGTGCCGTCCATCCCGCGGCGCGCCATGGGATAGTCCAAAAAGGAGTATCCAGCTAAAAAGGCTCCGACCAGGATCCCCAGGATCAGGCCTACTCCCGTAAAGGAGAGCGCCAAGGTCAGGAAGAGCCCCATGAGCTGCCAAAAAAAGATCCGGACTGTGGTTTCCATGGAGTCCCAAAGATCTCCGAGGAAGGATCTGCTTGAGCTGGGGGGGGGAAAACCCAGGAGTTCCTGTTCGGCGATCCTCGAGATGGGATCCAGGAAGGGAAGGAGGAAGACCGCGAGGAGGACGGGGAAAAGAAACCATGCCGACACAAGGGTCAGCAAAACGCTGAACACAATCCCCGTTGTAAAGAGGAGCGGGTCGGGGAGGATTCCCAAGAGTCCTTCGATCAGTGGGTGGATGCCAACCCAGATCCCATAAGCCATCCCGACGAATGCGAGACAATTGAGGAGGAAGGGGACCCAGAGTTTTCCCATGTACTCTTTTTCGGTGATGAGCCTGAGGGCCGCTCGGAAGTACTCCAGGAATCCCGCAAAGGTGGAAAGGGGAAAGGGGAGGAGGCGCCGCGGGGGCTCTTCACATAGGCGGCAAATCCCTGCGGGGGGGGGAGGATAGCCGCAGCGGGGACAAGCCTCGGGTTTTCCTCTGTCATTTTCCTGGATGGGCATTCTCTTTTCCCCTGGGGTCTAGGTATGGTCTTGAGTTCAGTGGTTGGAACCCGGATGCATCAGGAATATCGATCACCCGGGCTAGGCCAAAGTTGGATAGGGCTTCCGAGTCCCTTCCCTTGCCTCCTTCGAGGCCGAGTTCAGCGAAGAGGTGAATCAAGTGAGTGGTTTTACAGAGTTGGATCTTTATGACATTGAAGATCTCCTTTCGGAGGATGAGCGAATGGTTCGCGATTCTGTCCGAAATTTTGTGGAATCGGAGTTCATGCCCGTGGTGGTGGAGCATCATCGCGCGGGAACCTTTCCAAGCGAGTTGATTCCCAAAATGGGGGAATTGGGGATGTTGGGGGCCGGTTTCGAGGGCTATGGCTGTGCTGGGCTGAACAATGTCGCCTACGGCCTGATTCTCCAGGAGTTGGAGCGGGGGGACAGTGGACTGCGCTCATTTGTCTCGGTCCAAGGTTCTCTCTGTATGTACCCCATCTATACCTATGGGACCGAGGAGCAAAAAGAACATTATCTCCCAAGGATGGCCACGGGTGAGTGCATTGGTTGCTTTGGGCTCACTGAACCCGACTTCGGGAGCAACCCCGGTGGAATGATCACCAGGGCGGTGGAAGACGGAGACTCCTATATTCTCAACGGAGTCAAGATGTGGATCACCAATGGTTCCGTCGCCGATGTCGCGATTGTCTGGGCCAAACTGAATGGGGAGATTCGGGGCTTCCTCGTTGACAAGGGGACCCCCGGCTTTACGACCCGGGATGTCAAAAACAAATTCTCCCTCCGGGTCTCGGTGACGAGCGAGTTGATTTTTGAGGATTGCCGGATCCCCAAGTCCAACATCCTTCCCAACATCAAAGGCCTCAAGGGGCCCCTCTCCTGTCTTACTCAGGCGCGCTACGGAATCGCCTGGGGAGGGGTCGGAGCCGCTCAGGCGGTTTTTGATGAAGCGCTGCGCTACGCGAAGAACCGCGTACAGTTTTCCCGACCCATCGCGGGTTACCAATTGGTCCAAGAGAAACTGGTCTGGATCGCCAACGAGATCACCAAGGGCCAACTGCTGGTCTGGAAACTCGCCAAGATGAAGGACAAGGGAACCATGAATTTCACCCAGGTTTCCTTGGCAAAGCGAAATAATGTTTGGATGGCCCTGGAGGCCGCCCGGTTGGCGCGGGATATTTTGGGCGCCAACGGGATCACGGATGAGTACCAGACTGGGCGACACATGTGTAACTTGGAATCTGTAAAGACTTATGAAGGGACCCATGACATCCACACACTCATCATCGGGCAGCATTTGACCGGCCTTGCCGCCTATGAATGAGCCCCAACGGCATCCCCCTCCCCTTTTTTTATGGGTGATTGGGGGGCGATATGGGGGGGATTTGAGGGGGAATTGGGGTTTTCGGTGGGTTCCGGGGAGAATGGGTTGCCTAGAGGGCTTGCCCCCTCCTGCAGAAACCGTTAGAAAGAGTCCTTCATTTCCCTGATTTTCTCTCCCAATCTTGGGACTTGGCAAATGCCGAGCTCTAGAGATGACAAGAGGTGGTTGGGGAGATGGCTCTGGAATCCCAGGGGTAGCTCCAGATTCTCTCTCCGCTCCCTTTCCATGGGCTTCGCGACTCCATGGGTTTCGCGACCCGAAGGGAGCACCTGGAGTTCCGGGGGGTTGTTCTCCGGAGATCGCCCGCTCGTACAAACAAGTACTAGTGCTAGAATCTGTCTCTTCTCAATTTTTCTTCTCATAGCCAAAAGGAGTTCTTTCCATGGGAAAGATCACACTCTCTCTTCTGGGTGCCGGCCTTCTTGCCGGTTTCATTTCTGCTCAAGGCGTCCCGGGCACTGGGCCTGGAGTGATCCGCGGGCAGCAAATCAGCAAGGCCTTTGACACCAAGAACCTGACCAAGGTCGGGCTCGGGGTGACCCAGGTCAGCCTTGTCAGGCTTCCCACCAACCCCGCTGGGACTTGGACAGCTTGCCTGACCATCCAACGACTCACCTCGACCTATGGCGGGACCGGTCAGGTGGATGGCGTGGTCATGGGCACATGGGATCGGGACAAGGGGACCTTCACCCCCAACAAGCTCGCCAACGCCCTCAACACGGGCCACAAGGGTGAGTTCGGCCTGATGCTCGAACCCAAGCTTGGTCTCATCGCGGTCCTCGACAAATCGGACGGCGTGTATCTCTCCAAGCGGAATGTGTTCACCCAGGCCTTTCCCGCTCCCTTCAAGGTCAGCGGCGTCCCCGGGACCTATGTGGATCCCGCGGTCGGCAACGTCGGCGGCAAGCTGAAGCTCTTCTATGTCGCGACCCTCAACGGCGTCCAGGGGGTCTACATGAGCGACCTCGTGGTCCCCGCCAACATGTCGGCGACCAATCCTCCCAAGATCACCGGGACCCCCGTCCTCGTGGCTTCCAAGGTCAGGACCGGCGGACTCGTCCACTCTCCGACCCCCATGCTGGGCCCTGATGGCGACATCGAAGGCATCTTCATGTCCGAGCGGGTCGGAAACGATTCCGACGAGTTCCTCGCCAACGACCTCAACCCCAGCACCCCGTTGCTCATGGTCGCGGACAACACGGCCTGGATGAACAACGGCGGCTATGCCGGCGGCATCTTCCACTTCGCCAACTCCGCCCACTACTCCTCCGGCTCCGACGAGCTGGGTGTGGCATGGCTCCTCGGCGACAATGAGCAGGTCGGAGGAACCATGAACATCACCAGCGGTCTGTTCCGGGAGAGCGCGGCCGCAGTGATGCCGGTCTTCCTCGGGCTCAAGCTCCTTCCCGCCGCGATTCCGATCAGTGGCTTCCTTGGGAAGCTCGGCCTGAATCCCAGTGTTCTGATCAACATTGGAAACATCACCCACGCCACCAAGGACCACAGGGGCAGCATTTCGATTCCTCTGCCGAACAACAGCAGCCTGAAGGGCATCGTTCTTCCGATTCAGGGTGTCGCCTTCGAGGTGGCCAAGGGTCGCAAAACCTTTACCAACACCGCTTGGGTCAAGATTAAGTAAGAATCCATCTCAAGCAAGCTGAGGCCCGTTCCAACGGGCTTTTCGCCAAAACGGTGCCTCCGGGGTTTTTTGATCCCGGGGGCATCTTTCTTTCCTGGTCTTGCGCTCCTCCCCCATGTGCGCACAATAGTTCTTCTGCAGTTCTTCTGCGGTTCCAACTTCCTTTCCTGGCGCCTGAAACATGAATGCAATCCCCTTCTTCCGATTCCTCGCGTTTGCCGGTCTCCTTGCGCTTCCCCTGGGTGCCCAGGTCGGGCCCGGGCCCTTTCTCAAACCTCATCCGAGTTTTGTGATCGTCAGTTCCTTCAACTCCGTCCCCGGCCAGGACATTCAGGATGTCTTTCATGCCAAGCTCCCGGGTGACGGGGCGGGGGTTTATACCACCGCGCTGACGGTCGGGGGGCTCCCGAAATTCTTTGGAGGAAATGGGAAGAGCAGGGGACTGATCATGGGGGCGTTCCAGCCCTACCTAGGACGCTTTCAGGTCAACCTCGAAGCCAAGGCCCTCAACTCCACCAAGGACGACCGCCACCTGAGTCTGGATCCCAGCGGGCTGTTCGCCATCTTTGACCGCGACGATGGGGTCTGGCTCTCCTCCCGGACGAAGGTGGGGGTGCCCTTTCCCGCCCCCAGGCTCGTCACGGGGTTTGGGAAGCTGCGCGATGTCTATCCCCACCTTGGGAAGATCGGGAACAAAACCTACTGCTTCTACTCCGATTCCAAGCAGATCCTCCGCCAGGAAATCGATCTGAAGAAGGGAGCCCTCCTGGGAACTCCGATTTCTGTTTCCCTCCCCCTTCAGAAGGGGGCCAGGCCGACCTTTCCCTTCCTGTTGCAGGGAGGGGACGGGGATGTCGAGGGGCTCTTCTTCTCCGAGGAGGTCAAGCCGAGACCCAATGGAGACTCGGACCTGGTCTTCGCCTCGGACCTGGACCCCGCCACTCCCCCCGTCATGGTGGTCCAGAGGCCGGATTACACCAACTCCCCCAGCTTCGCGGGGGGGATCCTGAGCTTCGCCCATGACATCCTGCCTCGGTACCACATCATGGAGGGCGAGTTCTCTTGGATGATCGGGGATGTCGAGGGCCTGGGGGGCACGGCCGACCTCGCGGGAGCAGCCTCCGCTCGCTCCTTTCCCAAGTCCCTATTTACGGCCCTCTTCCTAGGGGCCAAGACCATGCCCAAGCTCCCCATTGCCGGAATCAAAGGCGCTTTGGGGGTCCATCCTGGGGTGCTTTTCTTCATGGGGCTTGTGGCGCACCAAGGCGGACAGGATGGAAGCTGGAAGGCCTCCTTCCCCATCCCCAGAGACCCCAGTCTCAAAGGGTTGAAGACTGTCTGGCAGGGTTTGACGATCGACAGTGGGCGCAAGGTCCAGGTCTTTACCAACACGGCCTGGGTCAAGATCCAATAGCGGATTCCCCTGCCTGGGCGGAGGGGGTCCAGCGAAGATTCCTCACCGGGATCCCGAGGGGGATCTCGAGAGGAAGTTCGTGCGGAGGATTACTTTTGCATGTCCACGTAGGTCATGCGGAGCATGGTCAACCGGCTCTCCAGGAGGCTGGCTGTCTCTTTGTCCAGATTCCCTGCCGTCTTGTCTTCGAGCATGCCGAGGATGTCGATGAAGTAGCGGGCCCATGGCAATTCCACCGAGGTCTTCCCCGAGATGGGGTGGGGGATCTTGCCAAGTGCGACCAGAGCCTGCCCGACAAAGCCCTCGATGAAGAGTTTGAAGTCCACGGGCGGCGGGGCCATGTTCGGGGTGTGCGGATTTCCGCCTTCTTTGGATTCCGCAGCTTTGGATTCCGCAGCTTCGGAGGTCGGTTGGGCTTGGAGTTCTTCCGAGGGCTCTTCTTGTTTTTTTTCTTCGCTCATGTTTTCACCTCCGCGGTTTCCACCGCGTTTCGGTGTTTCAACGCGGCGCCGACCAATCCTTGAAAGAGGGGATGGGGTTCCAAGGGTTTGGATTGGAACTCGGGATGATACTGGACGCCGATGAAGAATGGATGGTCCGGGAGTTCGATGGCTTCCACCAGGTCCAGGTCGGGGTTGATTCCAGAGAGGACCAAACCGGCCTTGGTGAGCTGGTCCCGATACTTGTTGTTGAACTCGTAGCGGTGCCGGTGGCGCTCCTGGACCAGGTCCACCCCATAGAGTTCCCGGGTCCGCGTCCCCTCCTTCAGCGCACAGGGGAAGGCCCCAAGGCGCATGGTTCCTCCCAGGTTCTTGATTTGCTTTTGTTCTTCCATGAGGTCGATGAGGGGGTTTTCCGCGTTCTTGTGAAACTCGGTCGTGGTGGCCGAGGGGATGAAGGCGATATGCCGGGCGAAGTCCACGACTGCGGCCTGCATGCCATAGCAAACCCCGAGGAAGGGGATGCGATGCTCCCGTGCGTATCGGGAGGCCAGGACCTTGCCCTCGAATCCCCGCTCCCCAAAGCCACCCGGAACGAGGATGCCGTCCACTCCGGCGAGGAGCAGGGCTGGATCCTGCTCGACCAGCGCTTCGGCTGCGATCTTGCGAAGCTTGAGTTTCACTCCGTGGGGGATGGCGCCATGAGCCAGGGCTTCGTAGTGGGATTTGTAGGCGTCATCGAGCTGGATGTACTTGCCCACGACGGCGATTTCGCACTCTTTGCCGGGGTTTCGAACTGCTTCCAGCATCTCCAGCCAGCCGGTGAAGTCGGCCTGAGTCCCCTCGGCCAGCCCGAGGAAGCGCACCAGCAGTTCGTCCATGCCCTCACGGACCAGGTTGATGGGGACTTCGTAGATCGAGAAGTCCACATCCTTCTCCTCGATGACCGCCTTCTTCTCCACGTTGCAGAAGAGGGAGAGTTTGTCGCGCATCTCATCGGTCATGGGATGCTCCGTCCGACAGACCAGGATGTCGGGCGTGATTCCGATCTCGCGGAGCTTGCCCACGCTTTGTTGCGAGGGTTTGGTCTTCATCTCTCCGCTGGCCCGGAGATAGGGGAGGAGCGTGAGATGGATGAAGAGGCAGTTGGATTTGCCCTTGTCCAGGGAGAACTGCCGGATGGCCTCGAGAAAGGGCAGAGACTCGATATCCCCGACCGTCCCGCCGATTTCGGTGAGGGCCACGTCGCAGCCTTTGCCGGCTCCCCGCTCGATCGCCTCTTTGATGGCGTTGGTGATGTGGGGGATGACCTGGACGGTTCGCCCGAGATAATCTCCCCGCCGTTCCTTTTGGATCACCTCGTTGTAGATCTTGCCGGTGGTGTAGTTGGAGTGCTTGGTGAGCCGAGCGTGGGTGAAGCGTTCATAGTGGCCCAGGTCCAGGTCGGTCTCGGCTCCGTCCACGGTCACGTAGACCTCTCCATGCTGGTAGGGAGACATCGTCCCCGGGTCTACGTTGATGTAGGGATCGAGCTTTTGGATCGAGACGGTGAGCCCCATGCGTTCGAGGATGAGGCCGATCGCCGCCGAGGTCAGGCCTTTGCCGAGGGAGGACACGACGCCCCCCGTGATGAAAATGTGCTTCATGGAAAAGGCCTTCCTCCCAAGGAATTCGGCGCCCTGGGCCCCATTGGTCGTTTCCGGAGTCCGGCACCCGGAATCACATTTCCCAGGACCAGGCTCCAACCGGGGCACCCTGTCTACGGAGCCGCTACTTTATTCCCGAGCCGTCTTTGTCGCAAGGCTGGACCCTGAGAAGGAAGGCTTTGTAGTCTTCGAGGGTCTCGATTCCACGAGGCCGCTTGTCTGTATGGAGGACGAGGATGCGCCAACCCGCCTCCAGCCACCGGAGCTGTTCCAATTCCTCGAGTTGTTCGAGGCGGCTCTCCGGAAGCCGGGGGAGGCTCAGAAGGGCCTCCCGGCGGAAGGCGTAGACCCCTACATGGCGACGGGCCGCCTCCCAGTGGCGCAAGCATTGGGGGCCCTCCTTGGTCCCTGGTATGGGGGCGCGGGAGAAGTAGAGGGCCTGGCCATCGGGTCGGGTCAGGACCTTGACCACGTGGGGGGAGGCGAGGTCCTCCGGGCCGTCCAGGGGACAGGCCAGGGTCGCTACCTGGGCGCTGGGGTCCTCCTCCAAGGCTTGGACCAGGCGGTCCAGGTCCTCCGGGTCGATCTCCGGCCAGTCCCCCTGGACGTCGATGATGATCTCAGGCTCGCCTTGGACGCCGGGGGTGGAGAGGGCTTCGGCGCAGCGCTCGGAACCGGTGCGCGGCCGGTCGCTGGTGGAAAGGGTGGGGACTCCCTCTTGTTCCGAGGCCGTGAGGACCTCGGGGGCGTCGCTCGCCACATAGACCTGGGAGAGGCGCTGGGCAGCTTGGGCCCGCCGGACGGTGTGCAGGAAGAGGGGGGAGCCTGTATCGCGAAGGAGGGCCTTGCCCGGAAGCCGGGAGGACCCCAGGCGGACGGGGATCATGGCGATCGCGCTGCTCACTTGCCCGTTCCCAGCCTCAGAACCTTTTTTCGCTCGACCTTTTCCTTTTTCAGGCGTCGAAGTTCTTCACCGAACACCCTTCCTCCTGGGCCCAGGCCCGCGCTTCCCGTGCTGGTGTCCCCGACATTGAAGAGCTGGAAGGCCAGGGAGAGGTGCTTGGGCCAATTCAGGCGCCGCTCGTCGGGATCCTCCAGACGGGGGCGGAGCAGAGTCCAATTCTCGTTTCCCATCCGGATCCGGAGGAGCGAGTTTCCTCCCAGGCTTCCCCGGGCGGCATACTGGAAGAAGCCCAGCTTTTCCTGTTCGGTCACAAAGAGCCCCATGGCCGCGTCGGGGACCACGGACCAGCCGGGCCGGATCTGGGATCCCATCTTTTTGGCGAAGTAGCTTCGGTTGACGACGGTTACGACCCTCCCCCCGGTCCGGACCTGGACCTGGATGGGCTCGCCCGGTCGCACCCGACTGCTGAGGGAGGGACCGCTCGCACAGGCGGAGAGAATCCCCAGAAAGACTGCGGGGAGGACATTCGGGAGGAGGGGATGCATTCGTCTCATAGAGCCAACAATACCCGCTGCCTTTTCCCTTCCCAAGGGCTGGATCCTTACGTAGAATCCCCTGTCAAACCCTTGGCCCCCTCTTCCTGGGATCTGCGGTGGGAGAGAGGCGCCGGTATGGGCGGTTCGCGTTCGGGCGATGGGCTTTGGGGAGCTTCCCTCAGGAAGCCTCCGGGAGCCATCTGTTCGAAGCTTCTCAGTTGAGCGTTTTGGTTTAGGGAGGGGTCGATGGAAAAGATCGAAAAGGTCCTGTTGCTGGCCGTACTCGTAGCGGCTTTGCTGATTATCGCGGTGATGTCCCTCTTCCCCGAGGAGAAGACCAGCCTCGAAGGGGATCCCGCGGGAACCGTCGTCTATGGCAAAGAACAGGGCTCGACACCGGCCAGGTCCGGGCGGAGTGAAGCAGCCTCCAGCGAGACCCAGGGCGGCGCCGAGGCGGAACCAGGGGACGGGGGCCTGAATAAACTTCTTGTCCTCGAGGATGGGGGGGAAGAAGCCACCGAGCCCCAAACGAAAACAGGGGGCCTCCCTCTCCCCGGGAGGGACCAGGGCGCTGGTGGAGGAAGCCTCGCCAGGGTGAAGCGTGCCGGGGATGGTTCCTCCCTGGAGGGGGGGCGTGAAAAGGGTGGATTGGGCGTCCTGATCCCCGAGGGACGGGGTGAGGCGGTTCCAGGCCGGACTCCAGAGGAAGGCAAGTCTTCCGGGTCGGAGCTTTCAGAGAGTTCCGCGCCCTTCCAACCCGGGCTGCTCGAAGAGGGTGGGCAGTTCTTGCGCTATACCATCCAAAAGGGCGATGCATTCTCCACGATTTTGGAGAAGGTCTGCGGGACCGCGCGCAAGCCCGTGAGAGAATTGGTCCTCGCCGCCAACGAACAATTGGATCCAGGCCGCATCATTGCCGGGCATGAACTCCTGATTCCCAAGGAGGCCATGGAGCTGGGTAGACAGCTCCTCGCAAGGGCGAAGGCAGGCACCTCGGCAGGGATCCCCGGTGCCGGGCTCGCCAGTACCAAGACCAGCCCCAGAATCCTCCCCGGGACCTCCAAGGCACCCCGTGTGGATGCGGCAGTCTCGGGTTTTGCCGAGATCATCACTCTCAAACGGGAGGAGTCCCTCACCCGCAAGGGATCTGCCGAGGGGAGCCTCTACCGCGCCACCCCCAGGGCGAAGGGCGCCGAACCCCGGGCCGCTTCGGTCAAGAGGCCCCTTGGGTCGAGGACCTATACCGTGAAGAAGGGGGACAGCTTTTGGAAGATCGCCGCCCGCCTCCTCCCCAGGGTCCCCGGCGAATCCAAGGCCAAGCGGGGCGCAAGGATTCATCGCTACGTGCAAAAACTCCAGGATCTCAATCCCGAACTCGCGGGGGGAGCCCTGGATGTGGGAAACAAGATCCGCTTGCCTCGCTGAGCAGCCAGGCGAGCTTCCTTGCCAGCCTCTCCCGATTCGCAAGCTCCCGGGAGAGGGCATCGGGATCGGGCCGGTTGCTGGCATCAGCCCGTTCAGCCTCCTGCATGCGCTCCCTGACTTCCCTTCGGAACGGCTTTGCGAGGGCCTTTGCACGGTCGTAGCACACGCTTTTGTCGATCCTGGCGTTCGCCGTCCTTTCTGGTGCCATCCACGCTGACCGTCCCCACTCGGAGAAGCTTGGGCTACGTGGACCTCTTCAAGACCTCCACAAAGGTCTTCGCGAAGACCCCTTTATTCTGCCTCCTTGTGGGAGATGTCGTCTTTGGGAATCCAACCCGGAAGGTCGGGGGGTAGGAGAAGAAGTTGTTTGTGATGGGCTTCCACGAGGGGCGCCATGGGGAATGGAAGGTTTGGGGGGGGATCTCAAGAAAGGTTTGGGCAGAACTGGGAATCCTCCAAGGGCTTTGGCCGACTTCGCCGAAGGCGCCTGAGGCCAAAGCCCTTGGAGGTTTCCCAGCCGGGCGGAGAAAGGGGGCGCACGGGTGGGAGGGGAAATAAAGGCTAAGGTCGGGTGGGTAAGTCCGACAGACTTCTAGCGGAGGCCCAGGCTCTTGAGCCGTTCATGGAGATTGGTCCGGCGGATTCCTACCCGTCGGGCCGTCGCCGAGACGTTCCAGTTTTCCTCCTCCAGTTTCCGCCTGAGGAATTCCCGCTCGACCGACTCCCGGAATTTCCTCAGGTCGTCCATCGCCAGGAAGTGTCCCCAGAGGTCCTCCGCGCTGTTGGAGTTCCGGGACGGAGCTGCCTCGGCCCCTCGGTTCCCCGAGCCCCGATGAAGTCGCTCGAGATCCTCAGCGCGGATGGTTTCCTCCGCAGCGAGAAGGGCGGCTGCCTCCAACAGGCTGGCCAGCTGCCGGACATTGCCCGGCCAGCTCTGCTCCTTTAACCAGTCTTGGGCCTCCTTGGAGAGCTTTCCCCTGGGGGAGCTTTTCTTGAGGAGTTCCTTGGCGAGAAGAGGGATGTCCTGGCGGCGTTCCCGGAGGGCGGGGACATGGATCTCGACTCCTCGAATGCGGTAGTAGAGATCCTCGCGAAAGGCGTCGGAGGCGACCTCTTCTTCGAGATTCCTGTTGGTGGCAGCCAGAATCCGGCAATGGACAGGGTATTCGGCGCTTCCCCCGACCGCCCGCGCCCTCCGCTCCTGAAGGACCCGGAGGAGGGAGGATTGAAGGGTTTTGGGCATCTCGCCGATCTCGTCGAGGAGGAGGGTGCCCTGGCCTGCTTCGCGAAAAAGGCCTTTGCGAGCCTGGGTCGCCCCGGTGAAAGCTCCCGCCTCGTGCCCGAAGAATTCGGCCTCGAGGAGGTTTTCGGGGATCGCCGCGCAGTTGACTGCGAGGAAGGGGGCGCTGCTCCGGGGCGAAAGGAGGTGGAGGTTGCGGGCGACGAGTTCCTTGCCGGTCCCGTTCTCTCCGGTGATGAGGACGGGAAGCTGGGAAGAGGCGACCTTTTGGATCATCTCCTTCATCTCCAGGATGGAGGGGGAGTGTCCGAGGATCTCGAAGCGGCCGAGGGCTTGCTGTTTGAGCACGAGGTTTTCCTGCCGGAGAACCTTGCGCTCCCGGGCGAGGCCCACCGTGGTGAGGAGGCGGTCGAGGCCTACCGGCTTTTCGAGGAAGTCGGTGGCTCCGCTCTGCATGGCTTGGACGGCGCTCTGCACCCGTGTTTCGGCTGTGACCACGATGACCTCCGCATCGGGATGCTGCTCCCGGATCTTGGGGATGAGGTCCAGGCCCGAGCCGTCCGGCAGTCCCAGGTCCAGGAGGACCAGATCCGGGGGGAAAACCTCCAAGAGGTCCTCGGCCTCGCTCAAGGTGGCCGCCCCGCGGGTCCTGCAATGTTCTCCCTCGAGGATGGATTCGAAGGTGCTGCGGATGTCCGCTTCATCTTCGACGATGAGAACGAGGAAGGGCGTTTCCTCGGCACCCCTTTGCCTGTTTCCGGTCATCCTGCCATTCTATCCCTCTTGATGAAGCGATTCGAAGCATGGAACGAGGGGTGGAAGGGAAAGGCTCTTGTGGTCCTGGGGATGATGTCCGGGACCTCGGCCGATGGGGTGGACGGGGCCGTCCTCCGCTTCGAGGAGGGGAAGGCCCCGGAGTTCCTCCTGGGGATGAGCCGGGCCTATCCTCAGGAACTGAGGAAAGCTCTGCTCCAGGCTCCCGAGATCCCTCTTCCCGAGCTGGCTTCTCTGCACAGAAGAGTGGGGGAGATCTTTGGGGAGATGGCTGAGGCCTGCCTGGCCCGGGCTCGTGAGGAGGGAGTCCGAGTCGGCCTGGTGGCCTCCCATGGGCAGACGGTCTTCCATCATTCCGGGGAAGGACCTCGGGTCTCTCTCCAGATCGGGGAGGCGGACCTGATCGCAAGGAGGTCCGGCCTGCCCGTTGTCTTCGATTTTCGGGCAGCCGACATCGCGGCAGGGGGAGAAGGCGCCCCCCTGGTCCCGGCCGGCGATCTGGACCTCTTTGGCCGGGCCGAGCGCCCCCTCGCCATCCTCAACCTGGGGGGAATCGCCAATCTCACCCTCCTGGGGCCGAGCGGGGACGAGTGCATGGCCTGGGATGTGGGCCCCGCCAACTGCCTTTCGGACGCCTTGTGCCGCAGGGAGGAGCCCCATGGCCCCGGCTACGACCGGGACGGACGCCTGGCCCTCACCGGCAGGGTCCAACCGAGGCTGCTCGAGCGGCTCATAGGACACCCATTCTTCCGCCGGTCTCCCCCCAAAAGCACGGGTCGGGAGAGCTTTGGGCTGAGGTTTTTGGATGAGGCACTCGCCCTGTTTCCTCCTTTCCCTGTGGCGGACATCCTCGCTACCCTTGCCGCCCTGGTGGGGCGGAGCGTGGCCTCCGATTTGGACGGCCTTCCCGAAGCCTGGCGCCCTCGCCGAATCCTGGTCGCCGGGGGTGGGCTCCGAAACCAGGCCATGATGAAAGCGCTCCGGGACTCTCTCGCCCCAAGAGAGGTCGAAAGCTGTGAAGTCCTGGGAATCGCCCCCCAGTTTCGCGAGGCGGCCTGCTTTGCCGCCCTGGGGCGACGGGCTCTCCTGAATCTCCCAGGGAGTTTCCCATCCACGACGGGGGTTGAAGCTCCGACGGTTCTTGGAAAATGGGCTTTTCCCGGCCTTCCCGGGGGTGGGAAGCCGGAATAACCGACCTCTGGCGGCCCAAAAGGCCCATGCCTGGGAGGAATCGAGCCTTGGGAGGGAAGCTCCTGGTTCGCTCCCTGGTGAAAGGGAGGGGATCCGGGGACAATCTTTTCGGCTTCTTTTGTCGCCAAGGCCTGGAATGGGGTAGTCTTCTTCGCCTAGGGAATCGATGAGCGTTTTCTGGAAACTCCTTTGGAGGGTCCAGAGCACTCCTTGACCTCCGGCGAAGCCGATCTAGACTAGGGCCTTCCATTTTTTGTTTGGTTCAGCCCCCAAATCCTGAATGGGAACTACTTTGGGAAGTCCAGTAACGCTTCGACGGCGGGGTTTCCTGGGTAATGATGCCCTAAACTCGACATTTTCATCCCGGTTCCCCCGGGGTAACCACAGCCCGATGTAGGAGGCCGGTTCACATGGTCCACGGTTTCGGTCGCAGCCTGTTCGCACTTTCCGCCGCTGCTCTCTTTGGTGTTTCTTCGGTCCATGCGCAAGACGCGCAAGACACGTTCAAGGAAGGAGTTCGACTCCTCAGGCTTGGAAAAGAGGACGCTGCCCTCAAAAAGTTCCAAGCTGCCTTGTCCGCCGATCCATCCAACGAGGACGCATACAACCTCTGGAAGGACCTGGACTACTCCGTCTGGGCCCAGATGATGGCCAAGAAAGGCGAGTTCGCAAAAATCGCGAGGCATTTCCTCTCTTTGGCGACAGTCGAGCGCAAGGCCCGCTCGGCCGACCCCGAGCGGATCAAGCCTCTGGTCGAAAAGGCCCTTTCGAATGACTACGAAGTCCGTAGAGACGCCCTGGTCAAGCTCGCCACCGAGCATGGCGAGTTCGCCGTTCCCTATTTTGTGGACGCCTTGGCGAACGCGGACAACGAGAGCCAGCAGGTCTTCGCGGTCTCGGCTCTGGAGCAGATCGGTCGCCCGGCGACCCTTCCGACTCTCGCTCTTCTCAAGAGCGACAACCGGACGCTGCGCCTGAACGCCACCGCCGCCCTGCTCTATATCAAAGACCAGCGAGCCCTTCCCGCGCTCAAGCTCCTCTCCGAGCGGGACAAGGACGCGGGAGTGCGTGAGGTCGCCACCAAGGCTGTCGCCAAGATTGGTGGGAACCGGGTCCCCTCGAGCCTCGCTCTGTTCCTCGACCACTCCCACCGCTATCTCAACGGGGATCCCCTCCTGATCCAGGACGGTGACGTCAGCCCCGTCCTCTGGACGTGGACCGGTGGAGCCCTCAAGTCCCGGCCTGTTCCCCACCAGCTCTTTGGATTGGAGTTGGCCAAGGGCGCCGCTTATGGAGCCTTGGATGTCGATCCGGCGAACTTCGAAGGCATGGTCGCCCTCTCCCGCGCCTACATCGCTGAAAAGACGGTCACCGAGAACACCCTGGCCCGGAATCCCGAGGATGAAGGATTGAAGGCTGCCAAGGCGGCGATCGACGAGATGGGGATCAATGTCCTCGCAAGCGGGACCAGGGTCATGCGCAAAGCCGCCCAGCAAAACATCGAAGAAGGGATGATTCCCGCCGCGGTCGTCGCCCTCCGCTCCCTGGCGACTCTGGAGGATCCGAAGCACCTCGAAGGTTCGCCTCTTCTTTCCGCGCTGAAGAGCCCCGACAAGCGCCTTCGTTATGCCGCGGCTCTGACCCTCTCGGGGATGAAGGACGCGACCATGGCCGCCCCCCTCAAGGACCTCGTGGTCGCCAACCTGAGCCAGGCGGTCCTGGAGCAGGCCGTTCGCGTGGTCAAAGTCATCGACCCCAGCGCGGATAACCGCAAGATCGCGATGGAAGCGAGCAGCAAGAGCGGCGGGGTGATCGTTGACGCCTCGGCCAAGAGCACCAGCGGTGCCCTTGCCGATCTCGTCAACTATCCCAACGTGGATGTGATCGTGATCAACGAAGACCTTGATGACCTGACCCCCCTGAGTGTCATCAAATACGTGCAGAGCAACAACGCTCTCTCCGGCGCCAAGATCATCCTGGTCTCCAAGGATGTTGCCAAGGCCAGGGAGACCTACGGTGACAAGGTGCATGCCTATATCAAAGGCCCCTTGACCGGTGAAGCTCTCAAGAACCGAGTGGACGAGGTCCTCAAGGGCATGCCCCTCGACGAGAACCGTGCCCGGGCTTCGGAATATGCGATCTCCGCGGCCAAGGCCCTGGCCGAGCTGGACACGGACAACTACTCCCTGAGCGCCGCCACCAAGCAGCTCCTCGCAGCGGCCCGTCGTGACGCCAAGGTCGCGGTTCCCGCCCTCGAGGCCCTCGGCCGGGCCGCGGGTGGCGAAGCCCTCTCCGAGCTGACCCGGATCCTGGTGAGCCGCAAGGCCCAAGCCTCGGTCTGCAGGGCTGCGGCCAGGGCCCTCGGCCAAGTCATGGAGCGGGCCAAGGCGGCTCCCAAGGAGGCCGTCGAAGCGCTGATCTCCATCGCGACCGACCGCTCTCTGGATGTCAAAGTGCGCGGGGCCGCTGTCGCCGCCCTCGGGCGTGCCCCCCTCGTCCCCGGCGAAAGGACCAAACTCCTTCGCGCGCTCAGGGTCGATCCCTCCCCCGCGAAGGGAGAGGATGGGGACTCGGAGGAAGACGAGGGCTGAGCCGAGGCGGCTCGAGCCGAAAAAGCCAGGTGGCACCAGCCTCCTGGCTTTTTTTCCTGGTTTTTGGGGGGCAGTCGTTGAGGGGGTGGGGGGATGGGTTAGCCTTGGGTTCATGAAGAAGAACGCTGAGTGGATCCTCCGGGGGGGACGGGTGGTAAGGCCGGAGGGTGTGGGCCGGGCGGACCTCTGGATCAAAGAGGGTAAGATCCGAGCGCTGGGTGAGAATTTGGAGCCTGAGGAGGGACTTTTGGAGGTCTCGGCGGAGGGCATGCTGGTGTTTCCCGGCCTCGTCGATCCCCAAGTCCACTTCCGGGAACCCGGGCTCGAATGGAAGGAGGATCTCGCCAGTGGCTCTCTCGCGGCGGTGGCGGGGGGAGTGACTTCCTTCATGGAAATGCCCAATACCAAGCCGCCCACAACCGACCCCAAAGCTCTGCAGGACAAATTGGAGCGCGCCGCGGGGCGCTGTTACGCCGACCACGCATTCTTTCTGGGGGCAACGCGGAAAAACGCCGAGCGGCTGGGGGAATGGGAGCAGGCCCCCGGCTGCGCCGGCGTCAAAGTATTCATGGGATCTTCGACGGGCAACCTCCTTGTCGAGGATGACGAAACTCTGGAGAGGGTCCTTCGCTCCGGAAAACGGCGGGTTGCGGTCCACAGCGAGGACGAGCCACGCCTCAAGCAGCGTTACGCCGAAGTCGAACCGGGGAGCCCCCATCGCATTCATCCCAGGGTGCGGGACGTTGAAGCCGCCCTCAAAGCCACCAGGAGGCTGCTGAATCTCGTCGAAAGAACAGGCCGCAAGGTCCACCTCCTCCATGTCAGTACTGCCGAGGAGTGCGATCTTCTCCGGGAGCGGGATCTGGGAGACCTGGTCACCGCGGAGGTGACACCCAACCATCTCTTCCTCCAGGCTCCCGCCTGTTACGAGGACTGGGCGAGCCTCGTCCAGATGAACCCTCCCATCCGTGAACGCCGCCACCTCGAGGCCCTTCGCCAGGCCCTGGTCGATGGTGTCATCTCTTGCATCGGTTCCGACCACGCGCCCCACCTCTTGGAGGAAAAGAAGAAACCCTATCCCCTTTGTCCCTCGGGGATCCCCGGGGTCCAGACCATCCTCCCCCTGATGCTCATGGCCGTGCGCGAAGGCTGGCTGGATTACCCCAAGATCGCCGAGATCACCTCGGGAGCCCCTGCACGCGTCTATGGTCTCAAGTCAAAGGGGACCCTCGCCCCAGGCATGGACGCGGATTTCGTTCTGGTCGACCCCGGTTTCATCCAACCGCTCCCTCTTTCCTGGCTCCGCTCCCGGGCCGGCTACAGCCCCTACGTAGGAATGCTGACCCATGGATTCCCGGTCCAAACCTACTTGCGAGGAAACATGGTCTTTGATCTGCATCAAGGCCCTAAATCCGCTTCTGGAATTCCCCTTTCGTATGGCTTTCAGTGAAGGGCACCCTTTCTTCTCCTTGGGCTCGCTTCTTCTCCAACTCCTTAAAAAGGAAAACGATGCTCCGACCTGTCTCTCCTTATCTCGCTCTGTTCCTCTCTTTCTTCCTCTTGGCCCATGAGAGGATGAAGGCACAAAACCCCAACCTCCAAACGTACTACGCTGCCCTGGAGAAACCTTTTTATGACGTGGAAGCCTGCCGAAGCCTGGACAGAGCTGTCTGGGCATATGGATGGAATCTGGGACTGCTCACCGCGCTCACCTGCAGCAACGCGAAAGATTCCTTGATTCGCTCCCAGACGCAAAAGGTTCGTCAATTGGAGCGAGGCGCGGGGGTCTCCACTCCCCAGTTGTTCCGCTGGAAGGGAAAAAAAGTGGCAACCTATGCCACGGCGGTCATCTATTTCTCCAGGGGGCCTGGTTTCAACCTCGGGAGAGAAATCACAAAGAAGAACGGATATCGGGCTGGTGGACTCTTTGAGCTCGCGATCAAAAGCGGTCTCCTCATGGTCCTTTATTCGAAAAAGAGTGTGGGCGGCAATACCCATCTATTCAACGCGATTCAAAGATCGGCTTCGGTCGCAGGGATTCCCCGCCGCCTTCTCGCCCCCCTCGAAAAATGTTTGAAGGAGGGGGCCCCCTATAACGAGACCAAAAATACCCTTTTCTCTTTCGGTGCCGATGTGCGGGACTTTTTGAGGGGGAAGGAGACGAGGCTCCGTCCTGTGGCAAAAACCAAGCAGAAATTCCCCGCGATGGTCCGTGATTTGACAACTCCCTATCTCAAGACCTATCCCCAGGCCAAGGACCCGAAAGGGAAGGCTGCCTATCGATTCCGGGCGTCCATGTTCAAATTCGGGATCGATCTTAGCCTTGTGAGCTTCGGCCTCGCCGAGGGCAAAGAGGTCTCGACTCAGTTGAAACGACTCAAGGCCGTCAGCAAGATCTTCGGTGTCCCCTTCCCTCCTTTTGTGGGGACCTTGGGCAAACCCTTTGACGATCCGAAGCAGGGGAAGAAGTTGCAGCGCACCCTGGGGGCGACCACCTTTCTCCTCAAGGGGGGAGGCCCCCAACTCATTCGGGCAATGGGGGACAAGAAGGGCCTGGGCCATGCCGCGGCCGCTGTAGAGTTGGGGGTGAAGTCCTTTCTCGTGAGCCGGTACCAGAACATCTTCGCGAAGCACACGGCTCCCTTGGACCAGGAATTCGAGCGATTGGGAAAGGAGTTGCGTCTTCCCGCAAGAACCATCGTTCAATTCCAGAACATCTATCGGGAACAGGATGCCACCAAGAGGGCTGGGATTGTGATCGGGCTCATAGCCAAGCTGAAGCAAATGGGCACAAAATAAGCCTCCAAGAGAATTGGAGGGAGGTGCGGCCCTGGCTCCCGCAAGAAGAGGAGGGTTGGGATGGTTCGAATTCTTGGATCTTTGGGGCTAGGATCCCCCCATGCTCCAATCCCTCGATTATGTGGTCATCGTTCTCTATCTCTTAATTGTTGCCGCAATTGGGTTTTGGGCGAGTCGAGGGCAGAGGAACACTGAGGACTATTTTTTGGGGGGACACAAGATCCCCTGGTGGGCGGCAGGGCTCTCCCTGATTGCAACCGCGACGAGCGCCCTGACCTTCATGGGGGCGCCTATCCAATCCCTGAAGGGGGACTGGACCTACCTGCAGCTCTCCTTCGGGGGGATTATCGGCTACTTTCTGGTCGCCCACCTGATCATCGGTGTCTACTACAAGGCGAAAGTCTTTACCGTCTACGGCTACTTGAACCAGCGCTTCGGACCGCTCACGCGCAACATGAGCGGGATCCTGTTCTTCATCGGAAGGAGTCTGGGGAGTGGAGTGCGGCTCTACGGGGCGGCCATCGCCCTCAATGTCCTGGCCGGGATCGATTTCTACCTGGCCATCGCGGCCATCTCCATCGTGGCAGTCCTCTACACCATCGCGGGAGGGATCAAGTCCGTGATCTGGACGGATGTGATCCAGGGACTCCTGCTCTTCGGCGGGGGAGTCATCGCACTCTTTTATTTGGCCGGCTCCGTCGAAGGGGGCTTCTGGGGAGGGATCGAAAAGGTCGCCGCCGGCACCTGGGCCCCCGATTCCGCTCATCCGGATTTCCTGGTCTCCAAGCTTCGGATCTTCGACTTCAGCTCCAACCCTTTTAAGACTTCCTATTCTTTTATCGGGGGAGTGATCGGGACCATCTTTATGACCATGGCCATGTTCGGGACGGACCAGGACATGATCCAACGGACCTTGACCTGCAAGGATTCCAAGGATGGGAAACGCTCGATCTGGATGAGCGCCTTGTTGAACATTCCCATCGTCATCCTCTTCCTCCTCGTGGGGAGTTTCCTATGGCTCAAGCTGGGTGGGGACCAGGGGGCGGCCAAGGTTGCGGAACTGCTTGCGAATAAAGCTGGAGAAGCGGACCCGGGAAAGGGATACGACTACATCTTTCCTTACTATGTCCTGACCCATCTCCCCGCGGGCATCAAGGGGATGATCATGGTGGGCCTCTTCGCGGCCGCCATGTCGAGCCTGGATTCGGCCATCGCGGCGCTCTCCTCCACCGCGGTGAAAAATTTCTGGGAACCCTACTTCGACCGTGGAAAGGACGAGGCGCACTACCTCAAGGTCTCCCGACTCTTCGCCGTGGTCTTCGGCCTCATCCTCACGATCGTCGCTGTGGGGGTCTATTGGAGCAAGTCCTCCGGAAACGCCAGGGAGGGATTCGGGGTTCTCATGCTGGGGCTCAAGGTGCTCTCCTGGATCTTCCCTCCTCTGCTGGGGATTGTTCTGCTGGGAATCCTGACCAGGCGGGGCTCCGACTGGGGAAACATCCTGGCCTTTTCTCTCGGGATCGCCATTCTCCTTTACGTGGAATTCGGGATGACACCGGATCAAAGGCCCTGGGCTTGGGTCTGGAATTCGGTCTTTGGAACTCTCATCAGTTTTGGGGTAGGAGCATTGTTCCGCCAACCCCAGAGGACCTCGCCGGCGGAGGTGGAAGGATGAACAAGCACGAGATTCCCCCTGGTGGCGCCCGCCTCATGGTGGGCTTCGACGGGGTGGAGGCCACGGAGGAGTTGGGAGAACTCTTGTTGGAGACGGGGGCCCGCTCGGTCATTCTCTTTACCCGAAACCTTGTGGACGCCGCGCAGGCCCAGGAGCTGATCGCGGGGATCCGCGAACTGGTCCCCTGGCCTCTCCTGATCGCCATCGACCAGGAGGGGGGCTGTGTGGTGCGACTCACTCGGGGCGTGACGGTGTTCCCCGGAAACATGGCTCTAGGAGCGGCCGGAGATCCAAGTCTGGCCCTGGCCCAGGGCCGGGAATCGGGGAGGCAGCTCAGCGCGATCGGTGTCGATCTTAATCTCGCGCCGGTGGTGGACTTGCAGACCAACCCCCGGAATCCGGGGATCGGAATCCGCTCCTTTGGAAGCCACAGGGCGCAGGCCCTGGCATTGGCGAGGGCCTACATCGATGGGCACATGGAGGAGGGTGTGGGCTGCTGCCTCAAGCACTTTCCGGGCAAGGGGGCGGCTTCGGTGGACGCGCACATCGACCTCCCTGTCCTGGACCTGCCTGTGGAGGAGTTCCGGGATCCGCATATCGAGATCTTCAGGGATCTCTGCGAGGGGAGGGAGGACATCGCCCTGATGAGCACCCACATCGTCGTGAAGGGTTTGGACGGGGAAAATCCCGCAACCTTCTCGCGGGCGGTCATGCATGGGCTCCTGCGCGAGGAGCTGGGTTTTCGCGGGCTCAGCATTGCGGACGATCTGGAGATGGGGGCGATCGCCAAGTACCACGAGGTTCCCGAAGCAGCGCTCCGAGCGGCGGCGGTGGGGCATGACCTCGTCCCCATCTGCCACAGCAGCGAGGCGCAGAGAGCTGCGGCCCAGGCCTTGCAGCGAGGGCTCTCGGAGGGGAGTCTGGACCCCGAGGAGCACCGGGCGGCCTGTGCGCGGATCGCGGCTTTTTCGGCACGCTCCCGGGGGGGGCCGCTTGTGGATCCCTCCGAAGGGGACCGCCTTGCCGCCGAGATCGCGCAGAGAGCGGTCCACCTCTTCGCGGATCCCCAGGGCCTCCTTCCCATCCAGGGAGAACAGTCCCTCCTGGTCTTGGCCACGGAGCCTTTCTCGGTCGTGGGAGTGGAAGAGGAGGCGGAACAGGATTTCGCCGGGATGCTTAAGAGGCTATTCGCTTCGCCCCGCTCGGGCCTTACGGAGGTGCGGACCCTGGGGGCGGAGCTGAACGAAGAAGGGGTGGGGGAGTTGCTCGAAGCGGCCAAAGGTTTCGACCGGGTGGTTTTGATGACCTGGAACGCCCTGGGGATCTCGGCCCAACGCTTTCTTCTCGAAGAGTTCTCCCGTAACCTCAGGGACCGGCTCGTTGTCGTCCATTCGAGGAACCCCTTCGATCAAATTTTCGTGCCGAATGGGGTGACCGCTCTGACGGCTTTTGGGTATAGAATCGGTCAGTTCGAGGCGATCGCCGCCGTCCTCCTGGGGCGGGCGAGAGCGCAGGCTCCTTTCCCCGCGGAATGGAAATGAAAGCTAGAATCCTCACCCTTCTCCTTTTCTTGATTTCGGCCTTGAGCACGGGTTGCAGCTTCCTCCCAAAGAGAATCGAGGATGTGCGCTATGCCATCTGGGTGACACGCTGGGATTACCGGACCGAGGCCGATGTCCGGAACATCATCAAGAACTGCGCGCAGGGAGGCTTCGACACCGTCCTCTTCCAAGTCCGGGGGAATGGGACGGTCTTCTATCGTTCCGACATCGAGCCTTGGTCGGAGGAGTTCGGTTTCCAGGACCCCGGTTTCGATCCTTTGGCGGTCGCTTGTGATGAGGCCGGCAAGCAGGGATTGGCACTGCACGCCTGGGTCAACGCCGTTCCCGGCTGGAGAGGGATCGATCCCCCGACAACAAGGGATGGCAAGCCTTTCCTTCGGCAGTTGTATTACCTGAGGCCCGGTTGGTTTCTCAAGGACCAGTTCGGAAACCGCCAGCCCCTGCAGAAGGACTATTACGTGGCTCTCAACCCTTGCCTTCCCGAGGTCCGTGAATACATCGCTTCCATCTGCGGGGAGATCGCTTCCCGCTATCCGGTCGCGGGCATCCATCTCGACTACATCCGTTTCCTGGAAAAGAAAAAGGACGCTCAGGGGCGCCCGCTGGACTATCCCAGGGATCGTGTGAGTGTGGGCTTTTTCGAGCGGGAGACGGGTCTTACTCTTGGGGAGCATCCCGAGGCCTGGGAGCAGTGGAAGACGGATAAGGTCACCCAGTTGGTGGAGCTTTGCCGCAAAGCTGTGCGTCGGGTGAACCGTAGGGCTTCGCTCACTGCGGCCGTCATGCGGACTCCAGAGAGAGCGATCAAGCAGGTCCACCAGGACTGGCCGACTTGGGTGCGTAGGGGGTATGTGGACGGGGTCTTTCCCATGCAGTACGACCGCAATGACGACCGCTTCGCTCGGCGGGTCCAGGCCTGCGCCCAGGCCGTTCCTCCGGACCGGCTGATCATGGGGATCGGTGTCTATCTCCACAAAGACCCTGCCCAGACGCTTCGGCAGATGGAGATCGCCTTCAAAGCGGGTTGCAGGGGCGTGAGTTTTTTCGCGTATACATCTTTTTTCAAGGGCGCCCAGGGCGATCCTGTCCCTGGAAAAGCCAAAAACCCCAAGGACCCAGCCGCTCCTTCGGAGGCCTTGCTCCGGAGCAAGAGAAGGATGAAGATCCTCCCACGCCTCCAGAGCGAGCCAAGTCGAACGCGAAGAGGCGGAGGTTAAACCTCCCTGCCATGGGGGATTGGGAGAGCAAAACGGAAAACGGAAGATGGCTTTCTCCCCTGGTGGAGAGGGCCTGCGAGGAGGAGGATCGGGGCTGGTGTCCCGCCTGGTCTTCAAAACCAGTGGTCGGCGACCCGAGTCGTTGACGGTGGGTTCGATTCCCATCCTCTTCCGCCATTTTTCTCCCTGAAAAGGATCGCTTGCCCTTTGTGGGGTCGAAAAATTTCCTTTAGAATGCGATCTTTTCTTATCTTTGTTTTCATTCCTCTCGTTCCCTCAAACTCCTGGAGGCTCTTTCAAATGAAGCATTCCTTCCTCCTCTCGGCCGCGGTTGCGACCCTCTCCACCACGGCCTTTTCCCAGTTGAAGCATGTCGTTGTTCCGGCTTCCGCCGCGACCAAGGATGGCACGAGCTACCACTGGTGCCCCACGAGGTACAACCCCAACCACACGCAGTGTTTTTATTCCTCCAAGACGGTGGGAACCGGCTTCAAGATCTTCCGCGAGATCGGCATCCGCTCCGACGCGGTGCGCACCACGAGCGCGGTGAACAAAACCTGGGACATTGAGATCCAGATGTCCAACATCTCCCAGGCTCCAGGCAAGCACTCCTGGCTGTTCTCCAAAAACCTCGTGGGCGGGACCAAGGTCTTCCCCCGCAAGAAGATCAGCCTCCCTGCTCCCACCAAGCCGCCTGCAGGCAAGCCTGCGGCGTTCTTCCGCATTCCCTTGGCCAAGCCCTTCCTCTACAAGAACCAGACCCTTGTGGTGGACTTCCAGACCTTCGGTCTCAAGGAGACCAAGTACTGGTACGCGGACGCCCAGGACTTCACGATCACGGGGAACAACCCCGATTACGGGGGAGCAAAGATCACTTCCACGGCCTGCCCCACCAACTTCACGATGTACCGCGCGGGTGGGAACTGGCCCGGTGGAGCCATCGGTTTCTATGGGTACTCCCGCGTCCAGGCCAACACGGCCAAGCCCGGGTTCCTGATTCTTGGGGCCAGCAACACGAAATGGGGCGCCTTTACCCTTCCCCTTGACCTCACGGTCGCCGGGGCCAAGGGCTGTAAGCTTGGAGTCAGCATGGACATTCTCATCCCGACCGTGACCGAGAAAACCCGGGCCGATGGTTATGTTTCCAACGACCTCCCCATTCCCAACATCTCCTCTCTCGGTGGGGTGACCATCCACGCCCAATACATGGTCGTGGACCCAGGTTTCAACTCTCTCAACCTCCGCTTCTCCAACACCTATTCCAACACCATCGGCAAGAACGGCTTCCCCAAGGCGATGGAAGGCTTCATGCTCTACAACTACTACAGCCAGCCCACTTATGACGTCGGAATCTACAACAAGACCCGCGCCCTGGTGCTCGAGCTCGGCTATTGATCCTCAGCTTTTTTCTACAGTAGATGGTCTAAGCCGGCTCTACGAGCTGGTTTAGGCGAAGCTGTCCGCAGGCGGCGTTTCGATCACGCCCCCTGCGGCGGCGAAGGGTCACCTTGAGGCCTCCCTCCTCGAGGATTTCCCGAAAGCGCTCCACACGCTCGGGTTCGGGAGAGAAGAGGTCCTGGATCTCCTCGACAGGATTCCATGGAATGAGGTTGACCTTGCCCCTCTGTTTCTGGAGGAGGCGGACGAGCGCCCGGGCATGCTGGGGTTCGTCGTTCCGGTTCCTGAGGAGAACGATCTCGAAGGTCGGTTCCCTTCCCGTGAGCCTGAAATAATCCTGGCTCGCTTGTACCAAGACTTCGGGCTCTTCGGTGGCGGTGGGGACGAGCTGTTTGCGAAGCTCTGCATCCGCCGCGTGGAGAGAGAGGGCCAATCCATAGGGATGGCCCGAGCGCGCGAAGCGTCGGATCCGCTCCGAAGTCCCGGAGGTGGAGACCGTGATTCTCCGGGCGGAGAAGCCATGGTTTCGAACGATCCGCTCAAGAGCCGGGAGCAGCTCAGCCAGGTTGAGCATGGGTTCTCCCAGGCCCATGACTACGATATTGGTCAGGGGAGTTTCTCCCAGCTCCTGGCGGGCAAGGAGAAACTGTTCGATGAGTTCTTCACTCCCCAGGTTCCGCCGCACACCGTAGAGCCCCGAAGCGCAGAAGATGCAGGCGATGGGGCAGCCCACCTGGGAGGACATGCAGAGGGTGTTCCGCCTGCCCTCGGGGATCAACACCATTTCGATGGATTCTCCGTCCTCGAGCTTAAGGAGGTATTTTTTCGTTCCCTCCTCGGCCACACTGGTTTTCAGGACCGTGGAGGTGGAGAGGCGCATCCTTCGGGCGAGCCGCTGCCGGAGAACCTTGGAAAGGTTGGAGATTCGCTCCCAGTCCAGGACCCCTTTTTGATGCACCCATTCGGCCAGGATGCGACCGTGAAAGGCTTTGCCTCCCTCGGCGGCCACCAAGGCCTCGAGTTCACTGGGGCTGAGCCCCCGGGCGAGGGGGAGCCGGTTCGCCCCAGGGGCTCTGGGGGACTCTCCGGGCATCAGGCGCTCTCGCGTTCCTCCGGCTCTTTGGGATCCGGGGGGAGTGGGGGACGCTTGCGGGGTTTTCGAGGTTTTTTTCTGGTCTCGTCTCTTTTGAGGGGCGTGACCTTGGGTTTTTCCTTCCCCAGAACCGCCTCTTTGTGGATCGTGACCTGGATGGGCTCCTTGTGCGCGAGGTCGGGGAGCTGGAACCGAAGATCCATGAGCAGGTTCTCGATGACGGAGCGAAGGGCCCGAACCCCCGTCTCCCGTTTGAGAACGATGCCGGCGATCTCCATCAGGGCGCTGGGCGTGATCTCCAGTTTGCTGCCCTCCATCGTAAAGTAGGCCTGGTACTGTTTGATGATGGCGTTCTTGGGCCTGGTCATGACCTGGACCAGGTCCTCCTGTTTCAGGGAGTTGAGGGTCGCCACCACGGGGAGCCGGCCCACGAATTCCGGGATCAGACCGAATTCGATGAGGTCCTTCTGGTCCAAGTGGGCGAGCAGCCGGTCCCGTTCGGATTGGTGCGGGGTACCGCCGGGTTCGATCCTGGTTTCTTTGTTTTCCGTCTCTCCAAAGCCGATCACCGAATGGCCCAGGCGTCGGGAAATGGACTCTTCGACCCCCGTGAAGGTTCCGCCGCAGATGAAGAGGATGTTCTCGGTGTTGAATTGGATGTAGGACTGCTCGGGGTGCTTCCGTCCTCCGGCCGGGGGGACGTTGGCAACGGTTCCCTCCAGGATCTTGAGGAGGGCCTGCTGAACGCCTTCACCGGAGACGTCCCTTGTGATGGAAACATTCTGGGTTGTGCGTGAGATCTTGTCGATCTCGTCGATGTAGATGATCCCTTGCTGGGCCCTCTCGATGTCGAAGTTGGAGGCCTGCAACAGCTTCAGGAGGATGTTCTCGACGTCTTCGCCGACGTATCCGGCTTCGGTCAGGGTCGTGGCGTCGGCGATGGCGAAGGGAACGTCCAGGATGCGGGCCAAGGTCCGGGCGAGGAGGGTCTTGCCCGAGCCGGTGGGACCGACCAGTAGGATGTTGGATTTTTCGAGTTCGAGGTCGGGATTGTCTTCGAGCTTGGATTGGAGGCGGCGGTAGTGGGAATAGACTGCGACGGAGAGGACCTTTTTGGCCCCTTCCTGCCCGATGACATATTCGTCCAGGGCCTTGTTGATCTCGGCGGGGGTGGGGATGGATTTGGTGGAGAAGCCTCCATCTCCGGTCACCCTGGGGCGGCGCTTGCCATCCTCCTGGAGGATGGTGTTGCAGATGTCCACGCATTCGGCGCAGATGTAGATCCCCGGAGGACCAGCGATCAGGGGGCGGTCGAGCTGGTTGCGGGATTTTTCGCAAAAGGTGCAGCGCTCGACGCTCTTCCCGCGACTACCATTCTTTACCATAGGGGGGGACCCTCAAATCCAGGGAAGGGGAAACCTCGCCCACCTTCCAGTTTCCATCGATTGTGACAAGAGGCCTATTGTAACCCCAGGAGGGTGGGGTGGGTGAAGGAAGTCCAAAGACTTGGAGAAAAGCCTGGAGGATTACTCCAGGGTGATCACCTCGTCCACAAGGCCGAACTCCTTGGCCTCACTCGCGGACATGTAGTAGTCGCGATCGGACTGTTTTTCAATGTAGTCGGGATCCTTCCCCGAATGGGTCGCCAGGATCTGGGCCAGGGTCCCCTTGAGTTTCAGGATTTCCTCGGCCTGGATGTGGATGTCCTGGGCCGTTCCCTGGACGCCTCCCCAGGGCTGGTGGATCATGATCCGGGAATGGGGGAGGGCGAAGCGCTGCCCCTTGGTTCCGGCGGCGAGAAGGACCGCGCCCATGCTGCTGGCTTGCCCGATGCAATAAGTGGCGATGGGGCAGTGCACGAATTGCATGGTGTCGTAGATGGCCAGCCCCGCTGTCACCGAACCTCCAGGGGAGTTGATGTAGAGGTTGATGGGTTGGGTCTTGTTCTCCTTTTGCAGGAAAAGGAGCTGGGCGATGACCACGTTCGCCAGAGGGTCCGTGAGTTCACTCCCAATGAAGATGATCCTGTCCTCGAGGAGACGGCTGTAGATGTCGTAGCTTCTTTCGCCACGGCCCGTTTTCTCGACGACATAGGGGACGTAGTAACTCATGTAATCTCGCTCCTGTTTTCCTGAACGGGCTGGCATGTTCCTAGGCACCACCTATAGCCCGCATCCCTCCCGGACCCAAGGAATCGTCCAAGATACGCTCCCACCGGAGTCTGGGGGAAGGCCCCCGATCCGACAAGGAGCTGAGCTGCGGCTTAGGCTTTTTTCTCCGCCTCTTTGCTATCGGTCCCTTTTTTATCGGTCATTGTCACGTTTTCTCTGAGGAAATTCCGGACCTTCCGGCTCATGAGTTCGAGGCGCAGTTCTCCGAAAAGGTTCCTGGTCTCGAACTCCTTCTGGACCTCGTCCAGGGAAACCTTGTTCTCGGAAGCGATGACCTGCAACTCGTTGCGGACGTCGGTCTCGGTGACGAAGAGCTTCTCCTTTTTCGCGATGGCTTCGATCAAAAAGAGGTTCCGAATGGTGCGCCTGGCGTCTGCCTCGGCCTCCTCGCGGGCCTCTTCCGCCTGAGCCTTGGCCTGCTCTTCGCTCGCTCCGTTTCGCTTCAGTTCTTCGATGAACTGCTTGAGACGACCCTCGGTCTCTTCCTCGATGATCTTGGAGGGAAGATCGAAGGGGTTCTCGGCGAAGAGCTGATCCAGCGCCTCCTCCTCGATCCGCCGTTTGTCGCGACGCTCCTTTTCCTCCGCCATCCGGGCTAGCAGCTCTTTTTTGAGGGCTTCCAGGTCCTCGAATTCATAGGCTTTGGCGAATTCGTCATCGATCTCCGGAGCCTGAAAACGGAGAGCCTCCAGGATTTTCATCTTGAGGGTGCCGGTTTTTCCTCGGGCTTCTTCTTTTTCGAAGTTCTCGGGGAAGGTGATGGGGAGTTCGATCTCGGCTCCCTTCTCCTGCCCAATGAGCTTGGCCTTGAACTCCTCGGGGTCGGTCCCCGCGACGGGGATCCCCGTGTGGATCTGCAGGCCCTCTCTCTCCAGAACGGTTTTTCCATCGAGGAGGAAGGTCTGGTCCACCTTGACGAAGTCCCCCTCCTGGATCGGTTCGTCGATGGGGCCGAGTTTCCGCTTGGCTTGCGCCAGTTCCTGGAGACCGTTTTGGAGTTCCTCGTCCGTGACTTCGGCGGACATGGCCTCGATTTCGATCTCCTTCACCTTGCCCACTTTGACCTCGGGTTTGGTCTCCAGTTCGATCAAAAAGGTGAAGGGCTTGTCGAGGTCGAATTCTTCTTCGCCCAGCTCGACCTTGGGAGTGCCGATGACGTCCAGCTTTTGGGAGAGAACAGCCTCACGGAAACCCTTCTCCACCAGGTCTTCTCTCGCTTGGGCCTTGATGGCCTCTCCAAATTGTTTTTCGAGGACCTTCCTGGGGATCTTGCCAGGACGGAAGCCCTTCATCTGGTACTGCTTGTTCGCAGTCCGATAGAGTTCTTCGATATGGTTTTTGACCTCGTCCGCGGGGAGCGAGACATTCAGTTTTTTCCGGCAGGGACCGAGTTCTTCGACCTGGACTTCCATCGTAAGCATCTCCAAAGGATCCCCAGGCGGAGAAGGGCGCAACGGTGGCCGGATTTCTCCCCTAGGGCGAAAATTCTGAGGGGAAATAGGGTAGAGCCTGGGAGGGGGGAGTCAACGGTCTAATTCCCGCGGAAAAAGCGCCTGAGACGACTGCTGCTCTTGAGGAAGGCCTCCAGTTCGGGGTGGTCCCTGCGGAACTGCTGGAGAGTCTCCCGGGAGAGGTCCCCCTCCTTGAGGTAACGCAGGATTCCTAGGGGTTTTCCCCGACGCATCTCGATCTCGGCGGCGAGGAGGAAGAGGGAGGAGTTGGCCTTGTTCCTGGAGTAGCGGAGTGCCTCTTTGGCGTCCTTGAGAGCCTCCGAATAGCGCCCGAAGGCGAGATAAGCCCTGGCCCGCTGGATGTAGCCGTAGGGGACCCTTCGGTTGCGGCGGATGAAACGGCCCAGCTCGGAAAGGACCTTTTTGACTCCGCTCTTGTTGCCGTGGCTCGCCATGGCCCGGGCGGCGAGGACCTTGGCGCCAGGATGGGAAAGCCAGCGCTCCAGGGCTTTGTCGAGGGCGAGCCTGGCTTTGCGATCGGGAGGGGAAAGGCGGGCGGCGAGGTCGAGAGCCTTGTCCAGGGCGGTCCGGGGCAGCTCCATCTCGAGGAGCAGGGTGAGGGCGCGAAGATGCTCGGGTTTCGGTTTCTCGGGGGCGACCTTGGCCAGGTACTCGAGAAGGAGTTCCTCCTTGGATCCGTCGGGGAGGCCGAGCCCCTTTTCGAAGACCTTCCCGAAGAGGGAGGGGGAGCCGATGGAGACGAGGGCGCGAAGGGCGAGGAGTCGCACCCTGGGGTCGCCATGGTCCAGGTAGGGCAGGAGGGTGGGGGCGAGCCTGGGGTCCCCAAGCTCGGCGTAGATGCTGATGAGCCGTCTCAGCAGGCCGGGAGGCGCTTCCTTGAGCGTTTCCTGGAGCAGGGGCAGAACCCCCGGTGTCCTGGTCTTGGCGAAGATCTCGAGGGCACGGACCCGGTCCCCGGGGTTCTTGGAGAGGAGGTGCCGGAGCAATGGGAGCCGGAAGAGGAGGGGGTTGCCCTGTTCGATGAGCCGGTAGGTATTGTTCTCCAGGCTTCCTTGTTTTCCCGGCTTCCGCAGAGTCTCGAAAAGGAAGGAAACCAGGTCCGGATCCTCCGTCCGAAGTTTGTCGAAGAGCCCGTCCAGGTATTCCTGGTTCTGCCGGTAGGGGAGCTTGAGGTCCGAGAGGTAATTCTTCTCGAAGCCTGGGAAAAGCCGCGCCCTCTTCCGGGCGGCTTTTTCCCGTAGCTCGGCTAGGAGCTTCTGCCAGGGAGTCTTGACGCTATCCTGTTTCCCTTTGCCCGTGGCCGTCCCGCTGGGTTCCGTCCCGCTGGGTTTCCGAGGGGCGCGCTTCTGGGGGCCGGGTTTCTGGGGGCCGGGTCCCCCCCGCATGGCGGGCGCCTTTCCCAGCAGGAGAACGCAGGCCAGGGCAAGCCCCTGGACACCGAGGGATCGGATGCGGATTTTGGAAGAGAAACCCGGGGCCTCGGGGAACGAAGCTTTTGAGGGAAGGTCCGTTGAGGAAATGGCTGTCGAAGAAAGGTAAGAAATGATCGTGCTCCACATGAAGACGCAGACCTGGAGAAGGAGCCAAGGGGCCGGACAGCGGGGAGCTTATGTCCTCTCCCTGGAGCCCCTCTCCTCCTCGTCGGGAGGAGCGGAACGCCGGGAGCCCTTAGGGGCCAAAGGCCCTATCATACGCCAGCCTTCCCCCCGGGTCCCGTCCGAAACCTTTTGGGTGCGGAGCAGGAACCCCCGCAGCATCCTCCGAATCCGAAAAACTTCGTTCCACATGCCCTCCTTTTTCGGGGTTTCCGCCCGCATTCTTGATGAGGAGGGCAGGGGGCGATGAGGGCGGGGCGGGGAACCCGGCAAGCGGGGGACCGGGTGGGAGGCACCAGGGACTTCGATCTGGTTGTGATCGGGGGAGGACACGCGGGGGTCGAAGCCGGGCTGGCGGCTGCCCGGATGGGGGCCCGCGTGGGCCTGATCGTCCTGGAAAAGGCTTCCCTCGGGCGCATGAGCTGCAATCCGGCCATCGGTGGTGTGGGCAAGGGCCAGCTTGTCCGCGAGTTGGACGCCCTCGGGGGGGAGATGGGGCTCTGCGCCGACGAGGCGGGGATCCAGTTCCGCATTCTCAACGCTTCCAAGGGCCCCGCCGTGCGTTCCCCACGGGCCCAGTGCGACCGCGAGGTTTACAACCGAGCGATGGTCCGCCGCGTCCTGGCCCAAGAGGGCCTCAGCGTGATCGAGGCCGAGGCGCGTGAGATCCTGACCCGCCGGACTGCCGAGGGGCACTCGGTCCGGGGGGTCCGCCTGGCGGACGGAGAGACCCTGTCCTGTCCGGCGGTCGTGCTGACCACGGGGACCTTCCTTGGGGGGGTCTGCCACAGCGGGGAACAGGCCCATCCCGGGGGCCGCATCGGAGAGGGGGCCGCCAGCCACCTCTCCAGGAACCTGCTTGCGCTGGGCCTTCGCCTTGGGCGCCACAAAACCGGGACACCCCCCAGGCTGTCCGAGAAGAGCATCGACTTTTCCTCACTGACGGAGCAACCGGGAGACCCCATCCCCCGTCCCTTTTCCTTCCGCAGCCCTCCCCTCGACATCGCCCAGGTCTCCTGCTGGCTGACGGGGACCACTCCCCGGACCCACGAGATCATCGCCCAGAACGCCCACCTCTCCTCCATGTTTGGAGGGGGGATCACCGGTCCGGGTCCCCGCTACTGCCCTTCGATCGAGGACAAGGTCCTCCGTTTCCAAGACCGTGACCGTCACCAGATTTTCCTCGAACCCGAAGGCCGGAGCAGCGGGCGGATCTACCCCAACGGGATCTCCACCAGCCTCCCGGTGGAGGTTCAGGAGCGTTTCCTCCACAGCATCCCGGGGCTGGAGGAGTGCGAGATTCTCCAGCCCGGTTACGCCGTCGAATACGACCACCTCGTCACCGACCAGCTCCGGGCCGACCTCTCCGTGCATGGTGTGGCAGGCCTCTTCGCGGCAGGCCAGATCAATGGAACCTCGGGTTACGAGGAAGCTGCCGCCCAGGGGCTGGTGGCAGGAGTCAACGCTCTTCTCTGGGTTCGGGGGGAGGAGCCCCTGATCCTTCCTCGCAGCTCCTCCTACATCGGGGTTCTGATCGACGACCTCTGCCGGGTCAACCCCGCCGAACCCTATCGCATGTTTACGAGCCGGGCCGAGCACCGAATGGCTCTTCGCCATGGAAGCGCGGACCTGCGCCTGACCTCGTACGCCCGGTCCCTGGGGCTGCTTGGAGAGGAGGACGAGCGGCGCGTGGAGACCAAGCGCCAGCGCATCCAAAAGGCCCTTCGCCTTCTTCGGACACGCAAGAAGGAAGGCAAGGAGTTGGCCGCCTACCTCAGGAGGCCTGGAGTTCGGGTCGCGGACTTGTTTTCCCTCTGTCCGGAGTTGCGTGAGCTGGAACTCGACCTCGAGGAGGAAGAGGAGGTCTACTCCGAGGTTCTCTACGAGACCTACCTCCAGCGGCAGCGAAAGCAAGTCGAGCGCTTCGAAAGCCTGGCGGGTTTTCGTTTTCCAAGCGACTGGGACTATATGAGCTTCGAAGGCCTCAAGACCGAAGCCCGCGAGATCCTGAACAAGCGACGGCCCCGCACTCTCGCCGAGGCCCGCGACCTCCCTGGTGTGACTCCCGCGGACCTCTCCATTCTCCTGGTCGCCCTCGAACGGAGCTAGGGTTGAAGGCCTAGCCCTTGAGGGAGGCGCGGACGAGGGTCTCGAGGTCCGGGTCCTGGAGTTTTTTCGCCGTGGTTTCGACGCGCTTTTTGGATTCTTCGGCCGAAAATCCGAGAGATTCGAGCGCCGCCCGGGCGTCCCGCAGGAGGGGGGAAGGCCCACCCCCGGCCGTTTCGGAGAACGGTTCCCCCTCTCCCATTGCTTGGAGCCACTCGGCGGCCTTGTCCGTCGTCTCGAGCGCGAGCCGCTCGGCCGTCTTGGCCCCGATGCCTCGGATGGATTTGAGAAAGGGGATGTCCCGATCGCGCAGGGCCCGCAGCAGCGCCCGGGGTTGGTCGGAGGAGAGCAAGGCCAGGGCGAGGGAGGGTCCCACCCCGCTGACCTTGAGGAACATTCGGCAGAGTTCCCGCTCCTCCCGCGTGGCGAATCCCAGAAGCCGGGGCAAGTCGTCCTGGGAGACCGTCAGGACGAACACGCGGGCCGGAGCCCCGCTCCCCGCCTTCTCCTGGAGCCGGTCGAAGGTTCGGAGAGGGCAACGGCAACGGTAGGCCAGGCAGCCTCCTCCCGTTTCCACCCGGACCACGAGCTGGGCTTCGTCGATGCGCTCGAGAAGCCCCTCCAGGTAGTCGAACATCTCAGCTGTTCAGGCTCAGCCCCAGGTCGTCGAGTTTGGTCCGGATCTCGTTGAGCGAGGTCTGGCCAAAATTGGGGCAGGACATCAGTTCCGCCTCGGTTTTGCGGCAGAGGTCTCCGATCGTTCGGATCTTGAACATCTCGATGATCCTTCGCGCGCGGACGGAGAGGTCCAGCTCGGCGATGGGGCGGTTCTTGGGGTCGTCGGGATTGCCCTCGACCAGCTCGATTCCAGGGGCGGGAGCCGAAGTGGACGGCGCCCAGGCCTGGTCGAAGTCCATCCCCAGCCGGAGGCCCTTGGCTCGCAGGATCTCCTGGATCTCCATGAGGGAAGTCTCGCCGAAGTTCTTGTAGGAGAGCAGCTCGTTCTCGGTTTTGGTGACCAGGTCGCCAAGGGTCCGGATCCCCATTTTGGAAAGGCAGTTCCGGCTGCGCACCGAAAGCTCGAAGTCGGTGATCGGGGTCCGAAGGATCTTGTTCCGCTTGTCGTCGCGTTTGACCTGGTCCTCGTCGTAAGACATGTTCCGGGAGGCCTCGGCGTCCTCGAGGAACATCCGGGCACGGGGGTGGTTGGGGTTGACGTCGAGGACGGCTTGGAAGCAGCGGCTCGCTTTGCCGAACTCGCCCTGGTCCTCGAAGAGCAACCCGAGGTTGATCAGGACCGCGAGGTTGGCGGGGCCGCGGTGGAGGATGGCTTCATACAGCTCGATGGCTTTTTCGTCCTCCCCCTTGGAGTCGAGCAGACGCGCCAGCCGGAAGGTCGCTTCGGTCAAGCTCGGATCCATGTCCCTGGCTTCCTTGAAGAGATCCAGAGCTTCGTCGATGCGCAGCTCCCGCTCCAGGAGCCATCCCTTGATATAGGGGACCCAGCCGCTGCCTTCGAGGAGTCCGGGCTTGTCGACAAAGGCCTTGATCTTGGTCAGGGCGTCCTCGTCTCCCGTTTCGGCCTTGCGGAGCCAGGCTTGCAGGAGAGTCCCCGCTTCGTCCGGGGTCTTGGGATCCTGGAAATGCTCGATGGACCAGTCGGGGTTTCCGACCGAATTCTGTGCCCGTCCGATGACGGGAGCCACTCCGGGCTGATCCAGGAATCCTTCGAGGTAGGAGATGGCCTTGGGGTAGTCCCCGAGGACGTAGGCACCGAGTCCGGCGGGGATGGAAGGCTCGTTCTGCTCCGTCATCCACTGCTTGACCACGCCTCGAAGCGAGGGCTGCGCAAAAACCAGCCGGCGGATCCCAAAGAGATGCGCGAGGTCCCATGGGCTCTGCTTGAGGAGGGCGATGGGATCGGGGGTACTTGGGCTCTGAACCTGTGCGGTTTCCTCTTGATTCATTCGTGAATCCCTAAAATAAGAATCGTTTCGGATGGCCGCCTTGTGGCTGCCATGTGTGGCTGTGGAGAAAAGCCGCGAGAGTATATAGACAGGACCCCCGCGCTGCAAATTTCCAAGCGGCCGGGGATGCCGTATCGGGGGTCAATGCGCGGACCCGCGGAGGAGGAGGGCGTCCAGGTTCTTCTCGAGGGCTTCCTCCCCCACGAGTTGGCGGGGGGGGCAGCTGGACTCCCAGCCCCGCTCGCTCCACTCGAGAAGGTGGAGAAAGCCTCCATCGCTCTCCCCGGGGAGGCCTTCGAGCAACACCCGCCGGTTCAGGTCGGGAGCCCAGAAACTCGTTCCGGTGGGGATTCCCTGGGGGGGGAGGACCTTGAAAAGGAGTTCGCTCAGGCGCTCCTCGGGAGCGGGGGCCTGGTTCTCAAGAAACTCGGGGGCCGAAAATCTACCCTGCCCCAGGAGCTTGAGATGCTCCTGGAGGACCCGCCGCAGTTCGTCGGCATCCCCGGTGGGGAAGATGGCCCCGTTCTTTCCCGGGTCGATCCAGGGGGTGATCTCGGAGTCGTCCGCCGCAACCACCGGAATGCCACGCTCCATCATTCTCCTCGGGATCTCCAGAGTGGGGTCTCCAAAGGATTCGGGACAGACCAGGAGATCGATCTCCTCGGCGATCTTGTCCCAGGCGCTCGGACCTTGGGGATCTTCTTCTCCGGGAGCGAGGGGGAGGGGACCCAGGTAGGCGAAGTCCAGCTTGGGCCGAAGCAGGGAGAAAACATCCCCCGGAAAACGCAGGTCTCCGAAATAGGAGCAAGCCGAGCCCCAGATACGGAGGGCGGCCTGGTCTGGGGGCAACCCCAAGAAGGCCTTGATCAGGATGTCCAGGCCCCCCGTGGGGTCCAAGTCTCCAAGGAAGCCGATGCGGGGAACGCGCTCCCCCGCGGGTCTCTCCCGGGGTTCCGATGGGAACTCGGGAGGCCGGAAATGGAGGGGGGCGATCCTGCTCCTGTGCAGGCCCTGGGACTGGAGTATTCGCCCCACCCTCTGGCTGGGGGTCAGGATGATCTCGCAGCGCATCATCTCTTCGAGGCTCCGCTGCTGCAGGCTGATGGTCATGGCGGTCTTGCCTGGGACCTCTTCGCCGAAAAAGCCCTTGGTGGGGAAACAACCGGGGTTCAAGCGCTGCTTCCAAGTCTCGCCGATGCAGGCCGCGCAGGAGGCCTCCTGGATGGACTGGCAGCGCTTCCGCTCTCGGTTCACCAGTTTGCGCCGCGGGCAGAGCGGCCAGGCGTCGGCCAGGAGGAGGATGGTGGGGATCCCCACCTCGGAGAGAAGCTTGGGGAGGATGAGGGGGAAGCCCTGCCAGCGATGGATGATGGCGGCCTGGATGTTCTCCTTGGTCCGCTTTTCGAGCAGAAAGCGTTTCAACTCGATCTCTTCGGTCCTGGCCCGGAACAGGCTCGTAAAGTCCTGCTTGGTGACCGAGGCCTTGCCAAGGAAATACCCTTCCATGGATTTGTGCCGGAAGGGTTGGACCAGCTCTCTCGCGTCCTTGCCAAGCTTCTTCGGGGCGATGGGGACGGGATCCCAGCCCCGCTCCCGGAGCCTTGCGGCGAGATCCCAGAACCATTCCCCCCAGGGATCGAAATCCCTGCGGGTGGATCCGAAAAGCAGAACTTTGGGGGGATTCATCGGGACCTTGTCTGAGGGAATCCCTCGTCACCCAGGGGTGACGGAGAGGGGGGAGCAGGAACGATACGGGGATTGGGGGGCCATTTTCCTCCTTTTTTCGGGCTGGGCAAGCGATTTGCATTAGGGTGGCTCTTGCGAGTATGAATAGAGGGAAGCGATGAAAGCGAAGCAAAGACATTCCTTGGGCTTGTGGGGCCTTTCCTTTGCCCTTTTTCTGGGGGCGGGGGTGGGCGAGCCCGGGGGAGGAGAGTTCTCATCCAAGCGCCAGAACTCCCCCGCCATGGCGGAGCGAACCAGGCTGGATCTGAGGGGGGTCCGCTGGAAGAAGGGTCCCGGGATCCCGCCCGTCCGGATTTCCCGGGTCAGCACTGTGGTACCCTGGCCGCGGGGGCTGGCCTGGTATGGGGATCGCCTCATTGTCCTCGCTCGCGGGCGGCACAGGCGCGCTGGGGGCTTGGACCCCAGGATCGAGGACCACGCGGGGAGTCTCTTCATGGTGGATCCCAACCTGGGGGAGGCCGTCCAGCCCGGGGGGGCCGCCGGGGTCCCCGGTTCCGGCGAACCCGAGAGCACTCCTCCCTCTCGGACCAACGGCAGCCTCTTCGCCAGGCCCCAGGGCTCCGTCTTCCATCTTTATGACCCGAGGATGGCTCCCGAAGAATCCCATGAGATCGACCGACCCTACTGCAGTCTGGTCTACGATCCCTCCTCCCGGAACTTTTTCATCTGCGGGTTTGCGGGGATCGACCTCCCCGGAGGACGTTTTCGAAAGAACGCCACCGACTCGGTGCTTCGTTTCGACCTCAGGTCCCGGCGTTGGTCGGTGGTGGAGAGCCACGCTTCCAGGATCGTTCCCGTATCGGCCCTGACTCGGGTAGTGCCCAACCAGTTCTTTCCCCATCACGATCCGGAGAGCAACCCGGCTCCCCATGGCTGGTTGAACGGTCCCGACGCTCTCTGCGTCTCGGGAGATCGGCTCTTCGCGGCCGGCAAGGACAACCACTGCGTGGTCTCGTACGACCTCGGCGCGCTGCGGAAGGATCCAGGGGCCGGCGCTCCACCGTCCCGACGGGTGCTGGGTCCCAGGCTCCGTGTCCGTATCGGAGGAGCCCTGCGCGAGATCGCGGCCCTCGGCCCTTCGGCCCTGGCTGCTCGGGATGGCTACCTCTACGTGGGTTATCGCACGACCTCCATTGTCCTCCGCTTTCCCCTCGACAAGAAGGGGCGGCTCCTCCCAGGCAGGCCGGGGGAATTGATCGCGGTCTTCGAGCCCTACGACCCCAAAAGGAGGAGGAGCGCCAACCTGATCGACCTGGCCTTCAACCCCCAGGGGGAACTCTTCGTCTCCTGCTCCAAGGAGGGGAGGATCTGGAACATCGGCAAGCCCGATCCCGACCAGGTTTTCCAGGGCAACGACCAGTTGGAGAAGGTTCCCACCAGCGCGCCTCCCTACGCCGACCTTCGCATCCTCCTGGGAAAAAAGACCGCTTGCGGAAACATCCTCTTCGACCGCCATGGCCGGCTCTTCCTCTGTGCGGGAAACTATGACACTCCCTCGCGCAAGCTCGCTGGGGTCATCTACCGCGTGGAAAAAAAATAGTCCCCCCTCCAGCTTGGGTGGGACGGGACCTTTCTTTTTCCAATCCCCCCACCTGAACCGCTCCCTTCCCTGCTATCCTATGGGGCATGGGCGAACACGACGTCAACCTGCCTCAGAGCGAAGCCGCCTCTCAAGCCTTTATGAAGAACCTCCTCGACGAGGTCCGGATCTTCGCTCGCATGCTGGAAAAACCCGAACTCTTCGAGTCGGGGGTGCGGAGAATTGGTGCTGAGCAGGAGATGTTTCTGGTGGACCGTTCCGGCCGGCCGGCGAACCTCTCCGGTCCCATGTTGGCCAAGCTCTCGGACCCGCACTTCACGACGGAGCTGGCCCAGTTCAACCTCGAGGCCAACCTATCGCCCCAGGTCCTGGGAGGAAACTGTCTGCGCCGCATGGAGGAGGAGTGCCTGGACCTCGTGGGCAAGGCGCGCGAGGCAGCCCGCGCGGAGGGTGGGGAGGTCCTGCTGACCGGCATCCTTCCGACCATCCTCCAGTCGGACCTGAGCCTGGACAACATGACCCCCAACCCCCGCTACCGCGCTCTCAACGACGCGGTGATCGGTCTCAAGGGGGGAGAGGTCCATGTTCTCATCAAGGGCGCGGACGAGCTGGACATCCGGCACGACAACGTGATGCTCGAGGCTGTGAACACCAGTTTCCAGGTGCATTTCCAGGTGCATCCCAAGGAGTTTGCCAATCTCTACAACATCGCCCAGGTTGTCACCGCCCCTGTCCTCGCAGCCGCGGTCAACTCTCCGCTTCTGCTCGGCAAGCGCCTCTGGAAGGAAACGCGGATCGCGGTCTTCCAGCACTCGGTGGACGCGCGATCGGTGACCCACCAGGCCCGGGGCAATCGCCCGCGGGTGCATTTCGGCGATGACTGGGTTCGGGAGTCGGTGCTGGAGATCATCAAGGAGGACATTGCGAGGTTCCGGGTGATGCTGACCACCGAAATCGACGAGACGGCGGTGGAGGAGTTCAACGCGGGCAAGGCTCCCTGCTTCAAAGCCCTGCGACTCCACAACGGTACGGTCTACCGCTGGAACCGGGCCTGCTACGGAGTCAACGACGGCCTGGCGCATTTGAGGATCGAAAACCGGGTCCTCCCCTCGGGGCCGACGGTTCTGGACGAGGTGGCCAACGCGGCTTTCTTCTTCGGCCTGCTTAGCGGCCTTTCGCACGCCATCCCCGACGTGCGCGAGCGGATGAAGTTCGCCGACGCCAAGACCAATTTCCTCGCCGCTGCGAGACGGGGGCTCAAAGCGCAGTTCACCTGGTTCGACGGACGCACGTACTCTGCCCAGGAGTTGCTCCTGAAGGAATTGCTCCCCGAGGCCCGTCGCGGTCTCCTGGAGATGGACATCGACCCCGAGGACGTGGATCGCTACCTCAATGTCGTCGAGGAGCGGGTGAGGAAGGGGGCGACCGGCTCGGATTGGGCACTGCGCAGCCTCGAGGCCATGGGAGACAGGGGCACCACCGACCAGCGGATGAAGGCCCTCTGTCGCGGCCAGTTGCGCATGCAGCTCGAGGAGAAACCTGTCGGGACCTGGGACCTCGTCGACCTGGAGGAGGCTCCGGATTGGAGGGACAGCTACAGGACGGTGGGGCAGTTCATGACCACCGACCTCTTTACGGTGCGTCCCGAGGATCTCGTGGATTTCGCCGCCTCCCTGATGGACTGGGAGCACATCCGCCATGTCCCGGTGGAGGACAACCAGGGGATGTTGGTGGGACTCGTTTCCCATCGCGCGCTGCTTCGCATGGTGGCGGAGGGAAAGAGTTCGGAGCGGGAGCCTGTGGCCGTCTCCTCCATCATGAAGAGAGATCCTCTCACGGTGGAGCCCGGGACCAAGACCTTGGACGCCATTCGTTTGATGAAGGACAAGCGGGTGGGTTGTCTCCCGGTCGTGGAAAACGGAAAGCTCGTTGGCATCGTGACCGAGCGGGATCTCGTCTTCGTCGCAGCCAAGCTGGTCGAAGAACAATTGAAGAATTCTTGAGATCCGGGGGTTAGTCTGAGCGGGGGCCAGGAGACCCCCCAAGGATGGATGAGCGTAGAGCCGTGGAGCAGCCGGGAGGGAGACAAGCGATGGGTGGAGCCGAAGAGTCCCAGCGCCTGATCCCTCTTCACGGGTTTCAGCGTGTGCTGGGGACTTTTGGCGAGGAGGACGAGGGGCCGCTCTTCTTGATTACGGCGGGGATCCATGGGAACGAACGGGCGGGGGTCGAAGCGGTCCAGCGGGTCTTCGCCGCGCTCCGAGAAGCCCAGGGGACGCCCGCGGGGCGGTTCAAGGGGCGCTGCGTTGCCTTTGCGGGCAACCTCAAGGGGCTGCGCGCCGGGGTGCGTTTCATCGACCAGGATTTGAACCGGCTCTGGACCAAGAAGGGGATCGCCAGGTTGCTCGCCGGGGACCCGAGCCTGGATGACGCAGAGGAGGCGGAGGCGCGGGAGCTGCTGGGGTGCTTCGAGAAAGAGTTGGGGCGAGCGAGGGGCAAGGTGCTGATCATGGACCTGCATACCAGCTCGGCGGACGGACCGCCCTTCTCCTGCATGGGGGACACCATTCCCAACCGCAAGCTGGCCTTCGCCCTCCCTGTTCCTGTGATCCTCGGCCTCGAGGAGGCCATCGACGGTGCGATGTTGGATTGGTTCTACGAGCAGGGGCACGTGGCCATCGCGGTGGAGGGGGGCAAGCACCAGGCCCGGGAGACCGTGGACAACCTCGAGGCCATGATCTGGATTGCCTTGGTGGCATCGGGGAACCTGCACGAGCGGGACCTTCCGCGGCTCGGGGATTTCAAACGCCTTCTCGAGCGCGAAGTAAGGGGGATTCCGCATATCCTGGAGATCCGCTATCGGGAGGTGATCCGTCCGGGGGAGAAGTTTCACATGATCCCCGGCTTCAAGACCTTCGACCGGATTCAAAAGGGAACTCCCTTGGCCGAGAAGGATGGCGAGGTCCTCCGGGCGACCGAGGACGGGTACGTCCTGCTTCCTTTGTACCAAGGGCAGGGGGAGGATGGTTTCTTCATCGGCCGAAGGGTCCCGCGATTCTGGCTCCTGGTTGCCTCCCTGCTTCGTCGTCTGCACGCGAGCCGGCTGCTGCCGCTTTTGCCCGGTGTGCGCCCGCATCCCGAAAAAAAGGACCGCTTCCTCGTCGATCCCAAGATTGCCCGCTGGGGGACGGTTCAAGTCTTCCACCTTCTTGGGTATCGTCGTCGGCGCCCCGAAGGGGACCAGCTGGTCTTCTCTCGTCGTCCCCAATGGTAGGGGTGGGCGCGCCGCGCCCCGTCGCGGCTTGGACGCAATGTGAAAGAGGAGCGCCGCATGTCGATTCGTGACCAGATCCAGATCATTCTCCGGGAGATCGGGGAGGACCCCGGGCGGGAGGGGCTGCGGGACACCCCTCTTCGGGTGGAAAAGGCCCTGGGGGATCTCACCCGGGGTTACCAGGAGGATCCCCGCGAGGTGATCGGCAAGGGGCTCTTCGAGGCCGAGTGCGACGAGATGGTCGTGGTCAAGGACATCGAGCTCTACTCGCTCTGCGAACACCACATGCTGCCCTTTTTCGGCAAGGCCCACGTGGCTTACATCCCCGACAAGATGATCGTCGGGCTGTCCAAGATCGCGCGCGTCGTCGACATCTTCGCGCGCAGGCTTCAGGTGCAGGAGCGGATGACCGTGCAGATCGCCGAGGCCTTCGAGGATGTGTTGAAGCCCAAGGGCGTCGCCGTCCTGATCGAGGCCGCCCACCTCTGCATGATGATGAGGGGGGTGCAGAAGCAGAACTCCGTCACCGTGACCTCCTGCGTGCGGGGGCGTTTCCGCAGCGACGATCGGACCCGCTCCGAGTTCATGCGCATCCTCCACGGGCACCGTGGCTGAGAGGAACAGGGCCTCCCGCCCCTGGCCCCTGCCTCCCGGAGGCTGGCCGAGCCGTGAAGAAGCCAAGGAGGCCCTCCTCTTCCAGCCCATGGACCTGGGGTCCCTCCGCCTGAAGCGCCGCACTTGGGTGCCCGCCATGGTGCCCTGGCGGGCCACCGAGGACGGCTTTGTTACCCAGGCCAACCTCGACTGGTATGGGCGCTTCGCCCGCGGGCGTCCCGGGGTCCTCGTCCTCGAAGCCACCGGCATCCGGGACATCCCGAGCGGCCCCCTGCTGCGCATCTCGCACGAGCGTTTCATCCCCGGCCTGTCCCGCATCGTCCAGAGGGTGCGCGAGGAGAGCGGGGGAGAGACCCGCCTCCTGATCCAGATCCTCGATTTCCTGCGCATCCGCCGCCGCCCCGAGCCTTCGGTCTACTTCGAGCGCTTCTTCGAGCTGCGCCCCGAGCACCGCCGTCGCCTCGAGGCGCTGGCCCCCGAGGTCGCCGCCCTCCCCGAGGGGGAGCTGCGCCGGTGGCTTGCGGTCCAGGGCCAGGACCTCCTCGCAGGGGTCCTGGACCCCCGCGAGTTCCAGGACCTGGTCTACGGCGCCCGCGAGAGCGTGAACGACCTGCATCTCCCCTGGATCCGGGACCTCCCGCGCGCTCTTCCCTCCCTCTTCGCCCAGGCCGCCGCCCGCGCCAAGGAGGCCGGTTTCGACGGCGTCGAGCTGCATTACGCCCACGCCTACACCATGGCCCAGTTCCTCTCCCGCACCAACGAGCGGGACGACGGCTACGGCGGCAGCCCCGAGGCCCGTCTCCGCCTCCCCCTCGAGGTCATCGCCGCCGTCCGCGCCGCGGTGGGGGAGGATTACTGCCTCGGCTGCCGCATGCTCGGCGACGAGGTCATCCCCGGCGGCAGTCGCATCGAGGACGCCAGCGGGTACGCCGAGGCCTTCGCCCGCGCCGGCCTCGACTTCCTCTCCATCTCCAAGGGCGGCAAGTTCGAAGATGCGAAACCACCCCGCGTCGGCGAAGCCGCCTACCCCTACACCGGCCCCAGCGGCCACGAGTGCATGCCGACCACCCGCATCGGCCCCCCCGGCCCCTGGTCCCGCAACGTCCCCCTCGCCGCCCAGATCCGCGCCCGTGTCCGCGCCGCCGGCTTCACCACCCCCGTCGTCACCGCCGGCGGCATCGCCGGCTTCACCCAGGCCGAAAACCTCCTCCAAAAGGGCAACGCCGACCTCATCGCCTCCGCCCGCCAGAGCCTCGCCGATCCCGACTGGTTCCTCAAGATGGAACAGGGCCGCGGCCACGAAATCCGCCGCTGCACCTTCACCAACTACTGCGAAGGCCTCGACCGCCGCCACAAAGAAGTCACCTGCAAACTCTGGGACCGCCTCTTCACCCCCGGCGACCCCATCCCCCTCTCCAAAGACAAGAAACGCCGCCTCCTCCCACCCTGATCCTCTCCCGCTCCTCCCCCAAACCCTCAAACCCCAGCCCTTTCCCTTTGCCATCCGCCCCCCTTCTCGCTACATTTCCTGCCCTTCATGGCGGGGTAGCTCAGTTGGTGAGAGCGCAGGATTCATAACCCTGAGGTCGACGGTTCAAGTCCGTCCCCCGCTACCAAAGCAGAGAACCCCCGTAGAAAACCCCCGTAGGAAACGCCCGTAGGAAACGCCTCCAGGCGTTTCACGTAGAAAACACCTCCAGGTGTTTTAGTAGAAAACCCCTCCAGGGGTTTTAAGTAGGAAACGCCTCCAGGCGTTTCCCCACCCCCCTTGACCCCCCAACCAAACCATGCTCCAATCCCCCCCAACCCGGGACCACCAACAACCCCGTTCCATCCCAATTTAATTTTTGACAACCAGAAGTTTGACAACCCCGAAAAGGAAAGACCAATGACCCTCTGCCCGTCTTCTCTTCTCTTCTCTTCTCTAGCTGGCTCCCCAGCCTAACCCCCCTCCCCCAGGGCACCCCCAACCCCCCCTGGGCCACCCTCAGCACCAAAACCCTGACCCCTCTCCACTGCATGGCCTTCGACGCAGGCACCCCCCGAAGCAAATCCCTCCCCAAAGGCCCCATCCCCCAAAACGCAACCTCCCTCCAAGCCGGCGGCAAACAAGCCTTCACCCGCATCGGCATGGGCGCCTTCTGCCGAGAAACCCGCCGCTCCAAATCCGCCGAAGCCTACTGCTCCCTCTGGTTCCGCGGCGAAAACCACGACAAAACCAGCACCCTCCTCCTCCGCAGCTCCGCCGGAGGCCCCAGCGGCGAAGACCCCCTCTGCGTCGAGCATTGGATCAGCACCAAGACCCCCTGCACCGGCCGCCTCGTCCTTCGCGCCGCCTCCTTCGGCCCCAAGGGCTTGACCGGAGACTTCAAGATCCTCCTCCAGTCCGGCGAGTGGAGCTACGTCCTCAATTGGAACCCCAAAAAGCGCCTGACTCTCAAGGAGTTCAAAAACTTCAGCCTGACCTCCACCGGACTGCGAATCCGCTTTTTGGGCTACGCCAAAATGAGCGCCCAGGGAAAGGGCGTCTGGATGTCCCGCCTCCGCCTCTCCGTCCGTTTCACCGCAACAAAGGCCAGAGGCTGAGGAGGAGGAAGCATGAAATCCATCACAGGAATCGTTCTTTCGCTGTCCCTGTTCCTGGTAGGAACCCTCCCCGGGCAGGGAGTTCAGTCCATTCTTGTCTCCAATTACGGAGCCCACCCGGACGATGGTTTGGATGACATTGCAGGCATTCGCGCCGCGATCGCAGCCATTCCCCAATATGCCTCCAACGTTATTTTGGAGTTTGAGGCTGGAGTTTATGATCTTAGCGCACGAACGGTTTTAGGCTTGCCCAAAGCAGGACAGACTCTTTTTACCTTCACCAATTACTCGAAAAGCGTTTCAGACCTGACGATTGCCGGGAATGGTGCTGTATTCCTCTGCCATGGATTCAAGATCACAGATCCCATAGGTCAGGCCTGGTACAGCCTGTTCTACATCAATGGCCGAGCCCCGGGAAACAACCGCTTGTTGAACCTGCACATTCAGGATCTGACGGTGACCATGGGGAGGTTGCCTTATACGATGGGGACTTGTTCGAAGGTGTACCGTGCTTCCAATTCCAACCTACAGTCCAGTTTTTTTGACATAAAAATCGATCCCTCCTTCACCGGTAATTTCTCTAAGATGGTGGTGGAGATGCTCACGCATTACCCCACCCCTGGGCACCCGGGAGGGTTCAAATTCTTTTATGTCCAGGATCTTGGACAACCGGCCTTTCTCAAACTGCTTGGCAAGACCCCCGGGGGAGGCTCCAACGAGTACCGGTTTTCCGGGAATTACTCATCTCCATATTCAAACGAGGAGGGTTTCCGACTATTGGATGATCTGCCAACCCAGGCCAATGAACATGGCAAGCTCTATGCGAACCAAAGAGTCCTCTTCACCCATCATTACCGGGAAAACACCGCAATCGACATCGCCGCCTGCAACAGCGTGGAGATCGTGAACACCACGATCCATCACTGGGCGGGAATGGGGATCGGGATCCATTACAGCTCGGATCTCAGCTTCAGTGGGGTAACGATTGCCCCCGATCCCCAGCGGGCTCCCAGCTATCCCATGTCCACGACTTCGGATGGGATCCACCTGCGGGAGATCAGTGGAACCGTTCAATGGAACGACTGTTTGTTTGCTGGAATGGGGGATGACGCCTTCAACATCTATACCCCCATGGACAAGGTCTACCATGGAGAGAATACAACCCAGCAAAGTTGTTTTGATGGTCCGGGAGGGACCCTGGAGGTGGACCATGCCTGTGCGGCAACTTGCTTGTACCAGCCTGGGGACCTCTTCGAGTTTTTGGATGAGCAAGGGAGACCTTTGGGGACGGACACTCTGAAGGCTCTTTTGACACCCATTTGTGCGGTGGGCGCAGATGGGTTGCGGCTTCAATTCAACAACCCCCTTCCCCAAGTAAGTGGCCGGCCCATTACCTACATTTGCAACTTGAGCCAATATCCCAATTCGGTTTCTATCCAAAACTGCACGGTCGATCGCAACCAGGGCAATGGGTTTCTGGTCCGGCGCAATGTCACCATTGAAAACTGCACCGTGGTTGGGGCTCCAGCAACGGCGGTCACCGTGGGTCCCAGCGTGGGATACTGGAACGAAGGTCCATCCGGCAAGCAGGTTACCATTAGGAACTGCAGCTTTACGGACCTTGGGTATGGAGATGGTTTTGGGCATCCTTGGGAAGGAGCTGTGACGATCGGGGGCTTCTGGCGAAAGAAGAATAAGGAGTGGACCTATGGTGGCCAAGGATGCGTCCATGACGTCCTGATCGATGGCTGCGATTTTTCGACGGTTGGGGGGACCAACGTGGTGTGCCGGTCCACGAATACGATCACGATTCAAAACTGCGCCTTCGAAGACAGCAGTTTTTGGGGTTATTTGTTGGACTATCCTGCAGAGGCGAAGAGGGCTGCCCAATCTCTCCTTTTCTTTTCCAAGACGGGCAGCGTTCAAATCTTGAACAACGAATTGGCCAACGGAGCGAGTTACATCTACCTGGACCGTTGGGAAGGGACCAAGCCCAATCCCTATGTCCTCAGTGGCAATTCTTGGCAGTAGGAGAAAGTTATGAAGAGCAATTGGGTTTTCATGATCATATTCCTAGGGATATTCCCTTTCTCCTCTCTTCAGGGACAGACTAGGCTCTTTCATATGGAGGGGAAAAGCGTGAAGTTGGATATGACCTCCTTAGTAAGATGGGCTGGGGATGTAAACGGAGATGGCATCCCCGATTTTTGCTATCACCAAACGATTCAAGCTGATCCAGGTATTTATCAAGTGAGGATCTTTTCGGGATCCGATGGGTCCTACCTTTGGGGCCAAAAGGGGTATCCTGGATGGGAAAAGGATCAGGGTTCTTTCAAGAAGGCTGCCGGTTATTACGCGGGTATCGGAGATGTAGACGGAGATGGAAGAGGGGACATTGTCTATCTTCTCCAAGATTTCGGTGCCAACACAAACAGGGTTTCCCTGGTTCTTCGCTCAGGCCGCACAAAAAAAGTCATTTATCAAAAAGTTGTCTCCTCGTGGTTTCTTCCTACTGCGTTGGTAAAGTTTCTCGAAGTGATCGGGGATGTGGATGGGGATGGTGTCAAGGATGTTTTGCTCTCCACCGGAGTAGAAGCTTTACATTACGGCGTCGCGGTTGTATCCGGCAAGACCGGAAAGAAAATCCGCTTCCATACGGGAGGCCCCGGGATTTCCCCCTACTTTGGAGCCGTCATGCGACCTGCTCCCGACATGGATCGGGATGGAGTGGATGATTATTTGATCTCATCCTCCAGCTACGGGGGAAATCCCCGCTATCACCAAGGCTGGGGGAAAGTCTGGCTCTATTCGGGGAAGACCGGAAAGGAAATCTGCACCTTTGAACTTGGTTCCAGGTATCGAGGAAGGTACTTCGGTCTGGAAGTCTCGGTGGTGGGCGATTTGGATGGGGATGGCTGGACCGATATTGGAATCTCTGAAGACAACTATGATTATGGAGCCGTTTGGTTCTTTTCCGGAAAGGAAGCGGCCAAGGGGAAGGCCTATACCCTCTATTCCCTGCCCGGGAGTTTTAAGGGCGAACATCTAGGCCTGGCCCTTGCCCCTCTCGGGGATTGGGATGGCGATGGCCGGGATGATCTCGCGGTCTATGCCGCCACCCGGGTTTCGACCTACCCCAAAAAACAATACGAAGGCCTTGTCTATCTCTATTCGGGGAAGAAGCTGACTCTACGGAAGCCCTTCAAGGTTCTCGAGGGGAGGGGGCTCACGTGGGAAGGTTTTGGCAGCCATCTGAGGAACATTGGAGATCTTGACGGAGATGGGATCTCGGAACTCCTCGTGGTTACGGACAATGGTTCCATGACGATAACCAAGCCCAATTACTTCGAGATCTGGAACCACAAGCATCTTGCTCTGAGCAGCGACCGGCACCTGGTCTCGATCTCCGGGAAGGGATCCAGGGTTCAATCTCTCCGCTTGGAAGCCGGGGACACGAACGCGGGCAAGTTCTACCTCCTCCTCGGCAGCCTGAGCGGCCCCAAGCCCGGCTTCAACTACGCCGGCCTCCACGTCCCCTTGAACCCCGACGCCTATTTCTCCTGGACGGCCAGCCAAGGCCCCAACGCCCTCTTCCTCCGCTCCTCCTTCGGCGTCCTGGACGCGAACGGCCGCGCCAGCGCCAAGTTCATCCTCCCCCCCGGCATCCCCACCAGCCTCCTCTGGCTCCGCTTCTGGCACGCCTACCTGGTCTTCGACAGCAAGGGCTTCACCATGGCCAGCAACCCCGTCCCCCTCCTCTGGGACCGCTAAACC
>DROQ01000255.1 GCA_011321845.1 Planctomycetota bacterium
ATCCATGAGCAGTGGTTAACTCTTCTTGTTGGATAAATCCTTTACGGTGCCGGGCAATGTCCCGAAATGCGCCAAAGTCCAAAAGGATTTCAAAATCAAGGATTCCTCCCCCTTCAACCCCTTCTGGCATCGCGTCTCTTTGCCCTCGGGCCGCTAAGAGGCTTTCAAGGATTCTGCTCTTTTCAGAGGTTTCCAGGGAACGGCTCCATTGAAGGAGTTCATCGAAGTTTGAAGATGACTCGGTGAAGAGGAGAGAGGCAAGAATCCTGTCATCGGGGTTTGCAGGGGAGTCCAGGAGGCGCACAGAGGGGGAGGCCTCCTTCGCTTGAGGGAGGGGTGCAGGATGGTTCGCTATCCCGAATTCTTTTGCGAGTGTGGAAAGCTGCTTTCGGGTTTCCTGCAGGTATTGGTTTTCTCCCGCGTGGGAGAGGAGTGTGGGGAGTTGTTTTTGTGCCTCTTCCCGAATTCGGGTTCCCACAATCTGGAATTCCGCCAATGGATGGGAGAGAAGACGGGTGCAGATATCAGAGATCGTTCTGGCATCCGCGACGATTCCCCATTTCGTGAAGAGGGCTGGAGTGAGAAGGTAGCGAGCCGAGTCAAAAGCCTCGGCTCGAACGGCACGTTTGTAAGCTTTGGGATCTTCGCCTGACCTCAGTGGGCGTGCCTTGCCGATATGGGCTTGGAGCGCCTCGATAGATTCCTGGTAAAAACTGAAGCTCAGCGAAATTGCTTCATCCCATAGTTTCCTCCATTTCTCCCCTGCATCGAAAACCTTTGGGCTTCTCCAATGACCCTCATTTGTAAAGGGGATGTAGCGCGTGCTCGATTCTTCAAAGCTTGCCCGGCGTTCCTGCTGAATGAAGCGAGTTACCCTCTGAGAGACCTGCTCAACGGCGAGTTGAACGACAGCCCCTTCTCTCAACGAGTTATGCCCATGGTCGATGGCATAAGTACGAAGAAAGCTTCCGGCTTTCTCCGTTAGAAATTTTCCCAGGATTTCCTCATCCGTAATTGCCGGGAGATGGAGATCGTCCAGGCTCTTTCCAGCTTTTTCCAAGCCCTTTTGGAGACGGGTCCAGAAGGTCTCGCGCATGGAGAGGTGACTCCTGGAATAAAGCCCATTGAGGGTGGCTCGAATCTCTTGAGGGAGGTTCCGGACTACATAAATATCCGCATGGTCCCTTGGTTCAATCTGGCTGAAAAACCGGGCGAGGATCTGTTTTCGAAGTGAGGCTGGCATTGGAGGGGAGGATAGCCTTTGGCCCTATAAAATTCACTTTTGGCACCAAGCGAACTTGAGGTGGAGGGAATAAAAAAATGATCATCCGTGGGCGGGGCTCTTTGGAAGCGCCAATTTCTAAGCGCTTTTCCTTCCCCACTCCTGGACCCATGCGACTGGGTTCCAAGCAGGCCTGTCCAAGATAGCTTTTTTAAAACCTTCCAAACGTAAGCCAGAAAACCAAATACCTGGAAAGTAGACAAGGGGAACCTGATTTCGAAAGGGCGGGTTTTGGGCTTGGGATGCAGGTTTCAGCGGGAATGGAAGGGGTTTCGAGAAGAGAGCCGGATGATCTTGGACAGCACTGGAATTTGTAGAAGAGGGCGGAAAAGGAGGATCCGTTCCCTCTTGCGCCTTGATGCGGATGGGTCTCAAATAGTCAGTATGAAAAGCCAACCCGATCCATCTACGAAACGTCGACTCCCACCTGGCCAGAGCTTGACTCGGCGGTTTCCTGTCCTCC
>DROQ01000256.1 GCA_011321845.1 Planctomycetota bacterium
AACGTCTCCAGACGTTTTGAGTAGAAAACGTCTCCAGACGTTTTGCGCATCAAAAGCCTTCGGCTTTTGATGCCGGAAAACCCTGCGGGTTTTCCATGAAAAGCCTGGAGGCTTTTCCTACGCAAAACCCCTGGAGGGGTTTTCTACTGAAAACACCTGGAGGTGTTTTCTACGTGAAACGCCTGGAGGCGTTCCCTACCGGGTTTTCTACGTGAAACGCATGGAGGCGTTTCCTACCGGGGGGTTCGTTGGCCGGGGGCTTCGGGGCCGATTTGGATTTGAGCGCGGTTGGAGGTGGCGTCTCTCAGGGCCTGGGCGAAGGATTCGGCCTGGGCGCTGGGGACGGAAAAGAGCAGCTCGGTCCGTTCGCCGTAGGTGGCCTCGATGGCTTGTTGCTGGAAGCGATGCAGGACCGACTGGACGGCCGAAGTATCTTCATAAGAGAAGGAAACCCGCACGGGACGGTCGATCCGCACTTCGACGAGCGCTGCTCGCTCCAAGACTTCCCGCGCGGCCTGGGCATAAGCCCGCGCCAGCCCTCCCGTCCCGAGCTTGGTTCCTCCAAAGTAACGTACGACGAGCACAAGCACATCGGTCAGCCCTCGGGCGTCGATCTCCTTGAGGATGGGAAGGCCCGCGGTCCCCGAAGGCTCCCCATCGTCCTGGTACCGAAAACGGTCCCCCTGGATCCCAAGTCTGTAGGCCCAGCACCAGTGCCTCGCGTCATGAAACTGTTTGCGCTTCTCCGCCACCAAGGCGAGCGCTTCCTCCTCATCCCTCACAGGAAAGGCGAAGCCCAGGAAACGCGAGCCCTTGATCTTTTCGATTTCATGGGCGCAGGGCGCATCGATTCCCAGGAAGCTGCTCACGCCGAGGATCCCCTCTCGCACACCAGCACAAAAACCCGGTGAGGAATCCGTAGCGGGTCCTCCGGAAAGCGATCGGCGAGGAGCCGACGATGCTCCCGGTCAAAGGCCTCGACTCTCTCGGGGGGAAGGCTCGCGCCCACTCCGGCGCTGGCGCGGATGCGCCCCCGCCAATCTTCATGGGAATAGAGGACTTCTTCATCCCAATGCCGGGCAGGAAGGACATGGAAACCGGCCTTTTGGAGCCCTGGGATGTGTTCGGGGTGCAGCCCATTTCCCCCACCCAGGGTCCAAAAGGGGTTGTGCTCCAGAATCAGGGCTTCTGTCATCGCGGCGACACGACCAGAAAGAGGCAACCAGTCGAAGTGCGCCAACACCAACCTTCCCCCGGGCTTCAGGACTCGGTGGCATTCTTCCGCCGCCCGCGGCCCATCGAACCAATGCCAGCACTGCCCGGCGAAAACCGCATCAAAACAGGCCTCCGAAAAAGGCAGCGCCTCCGCCCTGGCCCCTTGGAACCCGAGGGACAGCCCCAGCTCCTTCGCCCTGGTCCGGGCAACCCGCAGCTGCTCCTCCGCCAGGTCGATGCCAGTAACCTGCGCCCCGCGCTGGGCCAACTCCAAGGCGAGGGTCCCGGTCCCCGTACCTAGGTCCAGAACCTGCATGGAGGAAAACTCCCAGCCTTCCTTCTCCAGGAAGGCGAAGAAGGAAGGGGGAAAACCCCGCCGATGCTTCCCATAGTCTTCCGAGGTTTTCCCGAATTGAACTTCCATGCCTTCGACCTGTTTCGTGAACTTGCCTATAGCTCCGTGCGCACACGGACCTCGGAGTGCAGAGTACGGTGCACAGGGCATCGGTTGGCGATTTCGAGGAGCCGTGAACGCTGTTCCTCATCGAGCGGCCCTTCGAGATGGATCTTGCGCGTGAAACAGTCCATGGGTGTGCGATCCCCCGCCTCGCCACCACATTCCTCGGCCGGGACCTTTTCATGCGTCAGCCGTACTTCGACCGACTCCAGCGGCCAACCCTTGCGATCGGCGTACATCCGAAGAGTGATCGAAGTGCATGAGCCCAAGGCAGCCAGAAGCAGCTCGTAGGGGTTGGGTCCCTTGTCCCCCCCTCCCAGCTCCGGCGGCTCATCGCTGAGGAGTCGGTGCTCCCGAATCTGGATTTCCTGCACGAAGTGGGTCTTCCCCCCACGAACGGTGGCACTCTCTTTGGGATGGTTCAACTTGGATCCTCTCCTCGGATTCCTTTCAACAGGGGGCGCATCTCCTCCTGGAGAAGGCCGTTTGTGACAAAAATTTCGGAGCCGAACAGGGGGTCCTCGCCCGAACCCAGATCCGAGACCCACCCACCGGCTGCATGCACGAGGGCCATGCCCGCCGCCACATCATAGGGCTGCAAGTACATCTCCCAAAAAGCGTCGTAGACCCCCTGGGCGCAAAGGGCCAGGTCGATGGCCGCCGATCCACAGCGACGGATCCCCCGCACCTCCATCAACATACGCCCGAAATTGCCGAGGTTGTTGTTGACTCCCTTTTCGTTGCGGTTGTAGGAGAACCCCGTGGAAACGACGGCCTCGCGAAGGCACGCCGTCCTGCTCACTCGCATGGGTTCCCCATTGCAAAAGGCTCCCCCCTCCACGCAGCCATACCAAAAGGTCCCCCCCTCCCTTCCCCCGAGCATGGGCGCGTAGATGCCGCCGATCCAGGGGCGCCCATCCCGAAGCACGCCGATGCTGACCGACCAGTGGGGATGGCCATGCACAAAATTGGTCGTGCCGTCCAGAGGGTCCAGGACCCAACAAAAACGCGCCTCCCGATCGGCCCTCCCCGCCGGCGTTTCCACCCCCTCCTCAGCCAGAATGGCGTGCTCGGGAAAAGCCTCCCGGATCCCTCGGACGAGCAAACGCTCCGACTCGCGGTCGGCATCGGTGACCAGTTCTCTGCGTCCTTTGAAATCCGGGTGCTCGTCGGTGCTTCCCCGCGCTTCCAGGAAGGAGCGCAGCCCCTCCCCGCTCTCCCTCCCCAAACGCAAGAGCAGGGAGAGGATGTCCTGCGCCTCCGGGTCCAGATCCGGAGGAAGAGGGAGACTCACGAAGCCTCCCCGAAGAAGAGCTGCACCCGGTTGCCCCGACGGGCAGCGAGGAGATCCGCGGCGGACCCTTGGCGGCGCGCGATCTCGAGCAGTCCCATGGAGCCGAAGTAGGCCAGCACCGCCCCCTTCGAAACATCCGCGAAGGTGCGAACCAACGGAAGCTCCCTCCCGCAGACTCGGACAGGGCCCCGGGCATCCGCGGGGACCTTTCCCCGCTCGATGTTGGTGACGAGATTGCCGAAGGAATCCGAATAGAGGATCTGCCCTTCGACTTTGTCGGAAAAGACCCGCATCCTGGGAAGGTCGAGACGCTCCAGGGATTTCAACGAAACCTTGGGCCCGAAGAATTTGGGGTCCTTCCCTTCCGCGAGCCAACCAGCCACCGGAGCGAAAATGTCCCTCCCGTGAAAAGTCGCCGAGACCCGATCGAGGTGGAACTCGGCGTTTTCCAGGACCCAGGCTTCTTTGGGCGGATCGAACTCATACCACTTGGTGAAGAGCCCGTTGTCCGGCCCCACCAAAAAAACCTTGTCCGTGCGCACGAGGATGGAACGTCGCGTGCTCCCCACCCCAGGATCCACCACCCCGACAACGATGGCGTCCTGGGGCACATAGTCCACGGCCGAACCCAGGAGCCAGGCCCCGCCCTCCACATCCTGGGCAGGGACCGAATGACAAAAGTCCACCACTCGCGCCTCGGGAGAGATCCCCGCGAGAACGCAGTGCATCAACCCCACATAAGGGTCTTCGAGACCGAAATCCGACAAGAGCACAACCACCGCCATTGCTGCCTCCTTTTACTCCCAAGCTTGGGAGGTTAACCCTGAGGCGGCCTGGTGCAACGGCCCAATGGGTCGCAGGGGAAAGGCGGGAGAAAAAACAGCCAAATCCAAATAGGAAGTTTTATCCGAAAATCGGTGTCCTCCTGCAAAAGTCCATGACAGGGAGATTTGGAGGACAAGTGGAGGCCCGGCGAGACCCAAGCCACCAGGCTTCGCTTGACAGCTCCTCCTCTTCTCCCAAAGGATAGCCCCACTCTTCTCTCTTTCCTTTGGCAAGCTTTCGCCAAAGGTTTCGGGCCCTGTCCCGCGTCGTCTCTCTTTTTCCTCTCTCCATTCCTTGCTCGATTCGAGCGAGGATGGGAGAGAGTGTTTTTGGCGCGAGCTCGGGGCCAAGGACTCAATGAGGATCCAGATGTTCGACCTCTCGCTCCGCAGCCTTGCTTCCCTCTTTCTCTCTTCCTTGGCCCTCTCGACCACCGGAATCCTGGCACAGGGGCCACAGCTTGTCCGGGACATCAACACCATCCCTTCGGTCAACCCCTCCTCGGCTCCAGGAGAATTCCTCGGCCTCGGCGCCGACAGTTTCTTCGCTGCGACCACCCTCGCCACGGGCCGCGAGTTGTTCAAGACGAGAGGAACGACTGCGACCACCGTCCTGGTCAAGGACCTCCGCCCGGGGAACGCCTCCTCCAACCCCCACTCCCTGACGGCGGTAGGGAGCTTGATCTTTTTCGTGGCCGACGACGGCCTCCGCGGGGAGGAACTCTGGGTCAGCGACGGGACTTCCAAGGGGACGCGCCTCGTCAAAGACATCCGCCCCGGCAGTCTCAGCTCCTTTCCCAGCAACCTGGTCGCCCTCGGGTCCAAACTGGTCTTCGCAGCCAACGATGGAAAGGGAGGAACCGAACTCTGGATTTCCGACGGGTCCACAGCGGGAACCCAGCGGGTGCTCGACATCCGGCCGGGGGCATTGGGCTCGGCGCCCGCCGAGCTTGTCGCCCAGGGGAACTTCCTTTACTTCCGGGCCGACGATGGAACGAACGGCGCCGAACTCTGGATCTCCGACGGAACGGCCAAGGGGACACGCATGGTCAAGAACATCGCCCCCGGCAACTTTGGATCCAGCCCCACGGGGCTCCTGGTCCTGGGGAACCGCGTCTTCTTCCGGGCGGTGGACGGATTGCACGGATCCGAACTCTGGGCCTCGGACGGAACCGCCGCCGGAACCATCCTGGTCAAAGACATCGCGACAGGGATCGTGGACGCAAATCCCCGTGACTTCACTCCCCTCGGTGGAAACATCCTTTTCTCGGCCAACGATGGAAAGAAAGGCCGCGAACTCTGGATCAGCAACGGAACACCCGCCGGAACCAAGCTGCTCAAGGATATCCACAGCGGCGCCCTCGGCTCCCGGGTCCAACACTTGACACGCGTCGGGAACAAGGTCTTCTTCGCCGCCGACGACGGACAGAAGGGGCTCGAACTCTGGTCCAGCGACGGAACGGAACTAGGCACCAGGCTCGTGCGCGACATTCGTCCCGGGGCCGCGGGCTCGGGACTCTCGCAGCTCACCGCCTTTGGGACCAAACTCCTCTTTCGGGCGCAGGACGGAGCCAACGGCTTCGAACCATGGATCTCGGACGGTAGCACCGTCAAGACGACCATGCTGCGCGACATCTATCCCGGCCTGGCCAGCAGTTCGCCGGCCTCCTTCAGCACGAACGGGAACGTCAGCTTCTTCAGCGCGAACAACGGGATCCACGGCTTCGAACTCTGGGTCACCGACGGGACGACCTCGGGAACCAACCTGGTCAAGGACCTCTTCGCCTCCCTGCCGGGCGCGACCGCGGCCTCCAACCCTGGAGAGATGATCGACCTCTTCGGGCGGACCTTTTTCCGGGCCAACGACGGGCCGCATGGAGCCGAACTCTGGGTCACCAACGGCAAGACTCTCTCCACCTCCCTGGTCAAGGACATCAACTCGGGCAAGGGCGGCTCCAACCCGGCCTCGCTGACCGTCTTCAAAGGAAGGATCTTTTTCGAAGCCAACGACGGCACGAACGGGCGCGAACTCTGGACTTCGAACGGGACACCGAGCGGGACGAACATGGTCCTGGACATCCGGACGGGGGCGCTGGGAGCAGGCCCCAAGTTCTTGACGCCTGTTGGCAACAAGCTGTTCTTCGTGGCCGACGACGGGAAGAGCGGAGAGGAGCTGTGGGTGACCGACGGAACCGCCAAGGGCACGCGGCTCGTGCGTGACATCCGGCCCGGCGCGCTGGGATCCTTCCCGGAGGGGCTGGTGGCCTTCCAGGGCAAGGTCTACTTCCGCGCCAACGACGGCAGCAACGGGACCGAACTCTGGGTCAGCAACGGCTCGCCGACAGGGACCCACATGGTCGCCGACCTCAACACCGGAAGCCAGGGCTCCAATCCGAGACAGATCACAGCGCTGGGCAAGCTCCTCCTCTTCCAGGCGACGCGCAGCGGAACGGGGGCCGAACTCTGGGTTTCCGATGGGCTCGCATCGGGCACCAAACTGCTCCGGGACATCCGGCCGGGGCGCGAAGGTTCCTACCCGCACGGCTTCTTGAGCGCCGGAGGCAGGCTCTTCTTCGCGGCCAACGACGGCAGCAGCGGCATCGAACTCTGGGTTTCCAACGGGACCGCCGCCGGCACCTACATGGTCGCCGACATCGCCACCGGGCCCGCCTCCTCCGACCCCCGTCACTTCGCCACGCTGGGAGGCCGCATCCTCTTCAGCGCAAAAGACAACCTCAACGGCACCGAGCTTTGGATCACCGACGGGACGGGATCGGGGACAGGCATGCTCAAGAACATCAACAAGGGCGGCGGCTCCTCGGACCCAGGGCCCTTCTTCCACACCGGCTCACGGCACCTGCTGTTCACCGCCAACGACGGAAACAGCGGTTTCGAGCTGTGGAGGACAGACGGAACGCCGCAGGGGACCGTGCACTTCGCCGAGATCAAGAAGGGGCGGGACGGGAGCGCCCCCTCGGACTTCGTCCTGAACAACGGCATGGTCCTCTTCGTCGCCGACGACGGGATCAAGGGACGCGAACCCTGGAAGATCTTCCCCGGCGCCAACGGAAAACCCGTCGGAACCGGTTGCACCACGGTCGCGAGCAGGACACCCACCTTGCGCGCCACAGACCCCGTGCTGGGAACCTTTATGCGGCTCCAAGGGAGCCAGGCAGCTCCCAACTCCTTCGCCGTTCCCCTCTTCGGGATCCCCAGCCCCGTCCCGATCCCCTTCGGGGCGACCTCCTGCAAGCTCTACTTCAATCCCAGCCTCTTCTGGCTCTCCCTCAACGGGCTCCTGGTCCCTCCCTCCGGGAATTGGAGTCTCAGCCTGCCCATCCCCGCCGACACCAGCCTGGCCGGCACACAGTTCCTCTGGCAGGCGCTCCACATCCTGATTCTCCCCAAGCCGGGCACCGAGATGTCCAACGCCTGGCTCTCGACCATCGGCAACTGAATCGGGGAGTCCTTCTCCAGGCACCCAGGCATAGCGGAGCTTCCTCCGTTAAAGTGCCTGGGTGCCTTCTTTTTCCGACGATTCTGAAAAACGGGGCGAAGTCCCAGAAGACTCGCCCGAGACCCGGCAAGAGGAGCTGGAGGCCTGGCGCCACTTCGCCCGCGGCCGCTCCCCCGACCTCCTCGCCGCCGCCCGCCACGCCCTCCGAGAGGGGACACCCATGCATCACCGCGCCCTGCGCGCCTTGGGCGAACCCGCGCTGGTGCGCGTCGCCCTGGCCCTGGCCGAAGCCCGCCTGCGAGGCGCGGAGAAATTCTCCTGGGCGGACCACCTCCTCGCCGACCCCCAAGGCGTCGAAGTCGCGACCCCGGAGCGCCTCGCCAGGCTCAAGGCCCACCGCTTCGCCCAGCGAAGTTGTGGTGGCAGCCGCAGGAGCAAGCGGGCGGATCGCTGTAGGGGCACTCGGGGGGAGCAGAGGGACAGCCATGGGGGGACACCCATTCTCCTGGATCTGGCCTGTGGAATCGGGGGGGATGGGCGTGAGCT
>DROQ01000257.1 GCA_011321845.1 Planctomycetota bacterium
AAAAATCCCGATGCTTGTCTCATCCACTTCCCAGCGGGCTCCAATGACATGGTGGGTTCCTTGCGAGAGGAGAAGCTTGGCAAAGCCCTCTTGCATTTCAAAAGAGAAGGAGCGTCCGCGGAGGGAGGAACAAGCCGCGAGGTGAACGATGCGGGGGGAAGACCGAAACAAGTTGGCGGGATGGAGGATTTGAGAGCCAAGGTCCAAAACTTGTTTCTTCCCGATTTCACGTCCGTGGGCTCCGATGTAAAGGAGTTCAGGGGGCTTTTTGGGGAGAGGAGGGAGAGTTCCTTCGAAGGTGAAAACGCGAATTTCGGATTTTTTGAGGACCTCCCTTAGGATGGGCAAAGGGCCGAAGTCGGGGTGGGTGACGATCCATGCTGATTTGCTGAAGTGGTTTGGGGCTTTTTTCTTCTTCCATGGGACGAGGAGGATCCCTGCACAGGGGAGGGTCCTGATGTTCGGAAGCTTTGAAAGCTTTGAAAGCGAAGAAGCCCCCTTTTTCCGGGAGAAAAGGCTTCGGAGGAGAGGACCTACGGGGAGGGGACCGAAGCCTGGATCGGAAACGACCGCCAGGTTTTGGAGTGGGGCAAGGCGTTTTTTGAGTGGGCCGAAAAGCCGGGTGGCCAACAAGCTTTGAAGGGAACATAGGGGCCCTTGGCTTCCCTTCTCGGGATAGGCGGCGAGGAGGCGTAGCCAAAGTTGGATGCGTTTTCGGAGCTGGGGATCCTGGGGACGGTGGAGATGCAATCCCTCCTGGTCGATGATCCACACACGAGGAGTCGAGGGGTTCAGGTAAAAACAGAGCAGGGCTTCTTTGGGGCCGAGAGCCCGTTGGATGGCCGAAGGCAGAGCCAGGGGGAAGGAGTAATTGGGCCTTGGTCCATTGAGATCTCGGAGCAGAGCCTCCCCCATTCTTGGGCGTAGTTCTTCTCTCTTTTTTCCCAGAAGGGAGAGGAGTCGTTCCTGCCTTTTTTGGGGAGGGAGAGGATTGCAAGCATCGGCGATCAAGGTGCCTTGACGTTGCTGGTCCACGAGGGCGAAAGCCTTCTCTTCCAGGGATGGGAGAGGGGTGGAGGGGCGATCCTCCAACAAGCTTTGGATCCAGTAGTTGTAAAGGGAATCCAGTAGCGCATTGGTGTGGGGGGAGAGGCCGGGGTTGCGGGCGGTCTCGCGGGCAAGGGGAAGGAGGGCTTGTACCTTTTTGGACTGGGACCTTGCCTTGTTGGGACGGTTTGCATGGAACAGGGCGATCCCTGCCTGGGCATAGGATCTGAGGGCTTGGGGATAGCTCTTGCGGGCTTCGTAGAACTTTGCCGCTCGCTCATAGCTTTGTGCGGCTTGTTCCCATCGCCCTTTTCTTTCATGAACCTTTGCAAATAGCATTTGTGCCCTGGCCCAGAAAGAATCTCGGGGACGGACCAAGAGAAGGGGTTGAAGGAGGGGGAAGAGTTCGGTGGTTTTTCCCTGTGCGAGAAGGAGGGCGGCTTCATTCAGGTCCGCGGCTTTGATGAGTTGCTTGTTTCCCGCTGTTTTGATGTATTCTCTTGCCAAGCGCAAAACGACCTTTGCCTTGGCAAAGGATTGATGCCGTAAGTAGGCATGGAAAGAGGTCAACAAGCAACTCGCGGCGAGATCCGGGAAACCTTGATGGGCTAGGGACACCGCTTCTTTCTTGAGCCGTTCCGGGTTGTAACCGGCGAGTTTGATGCCAAGGATGGGGATCAAGAGGGCCTTCTCCCGGGGGGCAAGGTGTTGGAGGCCACCCACCCTGGATAGGAGACTTTGCAGGGCTGCCAAGGCCTCGGATTGTTTGCCGGATTCCCGTAATAGGATGATGCGGCTGAGCCTTGCCTTTCGGATACGTTTGGCGTCGGCTGTTGTCTCGAGGAGAGGAAGGGCACGGTCGAGGAATTGGAGGGCGAGGTCGGGGCGACCCAGGTTCCGTTGGACTTCGGAGAGGGTCAGGAGGGCTTGGCAGCGGGAGGTGGGGGGTAGTTCTGGTTCTTTCAAGACGTTCTTCAGGCGGAGGAGGGCTTCGCCCGACCATCCATGGACGGCGTAGAGGCGGGCGAGGTTGCCTCTGGCGAGGGCTGCATAGTTTTTTTTGTTGAGTGTTTCGAAGATCTGAATGGCCCTTTGGAAATTGGTTTTTGCCCCCGCAAAATCTCTTCTATGGACCATCTTTTTCACCCCTAAAAAATTCTGGGTGATGCCCTCTTCCAGAGAAGGGGAAGGGGGTTTGGAACGGGATGCGTGCAAGGAGGGCTTTTTCGGAGAAATCTGGGAAGGGATGGAAGAAACCAGAAGCAGGGAGACTCCGAGGAGAGTGGCTTTACGGAACCTTCTCATTTTTCATGCCCTTCCTTTCCTTTTGTTTTGAGTGCTTTTTTCTTCAGCTCAATCCTGAAGGTCTGCTGGGAGGGGACCAGGCCTTTGCCTTCGACGAGGCAGAGGTAGGAACCGGGAACCAGGTCGGGGAACCTTTTGGGAAAGGGGAGTGTGGACTTGGGTTTTTGGATCCGAAAACGGTAACTCTGGAGGCTGGGGATACCGCTGGGGCTGAGGGGGAAGATTTCAATCCGGATCGGCGCAAAGGGGCCACTGACGAAGATGGGCCTTGTCGAGTGGATGATTCCACTGGGTTGTAGGAGATAGGCCCTGCCGGGATGCCCCCGGAATTTGAGGGAGAGAGGAGGGTGGGGGGATGCCTTGGCCGGCCATTGGGAAGAATTGGTGGAGGGCGCGGGGATGCCTCGGAAAACAGCGAGGCTTCCTATGGCGAGAAGGAGGGTCGCGGCCAGGAGGAGATGCCCTCGGTGCCGGCGCTTGGAGCGGGGTTGGAGACCTGCGCAGGCGGGACAGTCCTGGAGATGAAGACCGATTTCGGCTTTTAGGTTGGGGGATAAGCGGTTTTCGAAATAGGCGGCCAAAAGGTCTGCTGGGGGGCAGGATGGATGCGCAAGGAATCCGCGAAGGTGGTCGCTTGTTCTCATGAAATGTCCCCTCCCTCCTTTCCATTTCGCTCCTCGGGGAAAGTGGAATCGAGAAGTCCCTCTACGCTCTCCGGACTTAGATCCAGCTCTTCGCGGGCGATGCGAAAAACGCGGTCACGAAAAAGCTTGATGAGCCGCCGGTGCAGCCTGGAGGCGGCGGTCCGAAGGTGGCATTGGTCGGGGGGAAGCAGTCGGGCTCGAAGGGCGGCCTGGGTGAGGGGGATTCCTTCTCCGTGGGAAAGGTGAAGGAAGAGGCGTTCTCGTCGGTTCATGGATCGGAGGGTTCTTTGGACCAGGTCCCGGGCGAGTCGGAGGCGTTCGGCTTCGAGGACTCTCGCCGCGGTGGAGGGGAGGATGCGGTCGCGAATGGGGACATGCAAAGACTCTTTGGCGGCTCTCCGACCAAGCCTGCGCAGGAGAATGATCCGAAGGAACCCTCCGAGACTTCCACGACCCTGGTAGGAAAGGAGGGGGGAGGAGCCTGTGTTCTCGGGGAGCCGGACGACCAGGGCTTGCCACTCTTCCTCCACGAGGTGCCGGGGGTAGCCGTGGTGGCGGCCGGCTTTGAGGAGGCCGGGCACATGGAGACGGTAGAGGGTGCGAAAGGCGGGATCGCTTCCCTCGAGGAGGCCCTGGGCGAGATAGAGACCCCGGAAATCGGGTTTTTCCCCGGGTGGAATGTTTTGGAGGAGGGCGGGAACCCGATGCTCCAACCATGCCTCGAGATCGATGCCAAAATCCCCCCATTCGCGGAGAGCCGCGAGATGGGCTTCGATGAACCCCTGCCGCAGCTCCGGGGAGAGGGGCGGTGAGGGAGGATCGTTCTGGGGGCTTGGCCTTGGCATTTGGATTCCCCTTATTGTGGATCCCATTTCCCAAGTGCAACATGGGGCTGGGGAAATTCTATCTCCTTTTTTGGGTCAGCTTAACGAAGCTGGGCTCCGATTCTGGAGAAAGGGGGGCGGGGGAATTCCCGGATTCTTCCCTTGGCTCGGAGACTCTCCAGCAATCGGGGTCCAATGGGGAGGCGGTTTGGGTCTTGGAGCAGCCGCAAGGCCCCGCGGCTCAGGAGGAGGCTGCGCCCCCTTCGATGTTCGGAGGCGAGCAGAGCGTCGATGCGTTGGAGGACCAGGGGGAGGTCCTTCTCCTGCATCTGAGGCAGCCCAAGTTCCTGGAGAGTCCAGGCGCTCGGGTGTTGCTGGGCGATCAGCGCTGGCCAGAGCCAGCCATCGGGCCGTTCATCACAGAGGAGGGTGAAGGGGCCGAGTTTGGATTCGGCCAATCTGAGGAGGCGGACTCGCTCTGCCTGGGGTCTCTTGTCGTGCCGGCGGACATTGCGAACCCCGTAAACAAGCCCGATGGAAAGGCCCAGCAGAAGGAGGGGGCGGGGGAGGGTGCTTGCCGCAAGCAGGGAGGCCGGAATCAGCATGGGAAGGACGTAGGCCCCGAATTCATCGTTATGGGTCATCAGGACGAAGCTCAGCCCCAAAAAAGGCAAGAGCCCAAGCAGCACCGCTCCCGCCCGCAAGCGGGATCCCCTTTGTCCGAAGGTGAATAGAAAAAGGATGGAAGCGGGGAAGGCGGGGAGAAGCCATTCGCGAAGGATGCTGTGGGGGAGGAAGGCCAGGTCGGACCAGCGGAGCTGTTCGAAATTGTAGAGGACCCAGTCGGCACCCGGGATGCGCCCCAGAAGGGGACCGAAGCGATCGATGGCGAGCCTGCGGAGAGTGCCCTCTTGGATGGGGGGGACGATGCCCAGGAGAAGGACGGCTTTTTTCAGGAGGACGGCGACCAGGAGGGCCAGGATGGGGAAGAGGAGCCAGCGGCGGAGTTTCCACTGGCCGGTCGATTCGTAGCTCAGGACGAGGCCGAAGAGAAAGCAAAAAGGAATCAGAAGGGCTGCGGAGCTGTGGACGAGGGCGGCCAGGCCATAGGCGAGGCAGAGGAGGAGAAGGGAGGGGAGGCCTGTTCTTTTTCCGGCTTCGATGCAGGTGAGGAGGGTAAGGGTCGCGAAGGGGAGGTAGACGCCGTGGAACTCGATGATGCTGGCGTAAAAAAGGACTCCCGGGGCCGTGGCCACGAGGAGGGCGGCGAGGGCGGCTCGGGGTCGGTCCAGTCCCAGGCGAAGGGCGGCCAAAAAGGCGAGGAAGACGGCGAGGGCCATTCCCAGGGAGGAGAGGGTCCGGGCGATGACGAAGAACCGAAGTCCGCTGTTGCTCAGGAGGGAGGCAAAGCCTTTGAGGAGCGGGTCTTGGAGGATGTGGTGGGGATGGGGTTCGGTTCCTCGAGTGACTCGGAGGATCTGGCTTTGTCCGTCGATTTTGTAGAAGGTCTCTTGTCCCAGCGACAGATAGAGGAGGAGCGCCCCCAAGAAAAGGAAGACTGCGAAGAGAACCGTCTTCCCTCCGGATGGATGCACTTTGTTTCCCCGAAGTCCGCTCATGGGTTGCAGAGATTAGCTTGCATCCTTGATCCAGGCTAGCAAGGGGCTGCTCTATCCTTGGGAAAAGGAGCTGTGCGGCCTGACCCGGTTCTGCCTCACTGCGACAAACTGCGGCGGGAAATCGGGCTGTCTTCCTTTGGCGGGGTGTGGGGAGGGGTACAATCCCGAAGTTATGACAAAGCCTCTCGAAATACGTGTTCATGGTCGGGGGGGGCAGGGGGGAGTGACTTGCGCGAAGCTCCTCGCGTCTTTTTTCGCCCGAGTGGGAAAGAGTGTCCAGACCTTTGGAGATTACGCGGGGGAGAGGTCGGGTGCGCCTGTTCGGGCCTTCACACGGGTTTCGGATCAGGCGATCACCAATCGAAACAAGGTCTATGAGCCGGACGAGATCCTGGTCCTGGATCCTACCCTCCTTTCCAAGGAGGTCTTGAACGGGCTAGGGGAGGGAGGCCGCCTGCTTCTCAATGTGCCTGAGCCGAGGTGGGAGGAGCTGGAGCAGCGTTTTCTTCGGTTTCAACTGGGCCTGGTGGACGCGACGGGGATCGCTCGCCGTCATCGGATCGGCACGCGCTCCCTAGTGATCGTGAACACGACCATTGCGGGTGCGTATGCAAAGATGGCGGGCCTTCCCTTTGACCTTGTCGAGGCTACGTATCAAGCGCTTGGCTTTATGAGCAACCTGGAGGCAGCCCGCGAGGCATACAATGGAGTCCAGGTCTGGGAACCCAGGGAATGGCCTAAGGAGCGGGAGGGATTAAGCCCGGGGGAGGGCCGGGCTCTCGAAAAAGTCGAGAAACGGATCGAAAGCCTTCCCGCCCATCGCCTGAGTCCCCCTACGCCTCTGAAAACCGGGAGTTGGAAGACCCAGCAGCCCGTTTACACAGAGAATCTCGCGCCTTGTAACGCCTGGTGTCCAGCGGGAAATGATGTCGTCGGATTCATCCAGGCGGCGGGAAAAGGAGATGTGGAAGAGGCTGCGAGAATCCTGGCACGGACGACTCCTTTCCCCGGAGTTTGCGGTCGGGTTTGTCCTGCGCCCTGCATGGAGGGTTGCAACCGGAGGGAATTGGATGGGGCTGTGCAGATCCGGGGTTTGGAGCGCTGGGTGGCCGATCAAGGCTTCGACGTCGTCCCGGAGAAGGCGGTTCCCCCAAAGGTTCTGGATTTTGGGGTGGTGGGGAGTGGGCCAGCCGGGTTGAGTGCGGCTTATCAGCTTGCCTTAAGAGGGCACCGGGTGCGGCTCTATGAGGGGGAGAAGGAATTGGGCGGGGTGTTGCGGACCGGGATCCCTTCCTACAGGCTTCCGCGGGAAGTCCTGGACCGGGAAGTCGGAAAAATCCTGGAACTGGGAGTGGAGACGGAGACCGGGCGCTTTCTCCGCTTCGAGGAACTCGAAATGCTGGCCAGGAACCATGAGGCCCTGATCCTGGCAACAGGTTTGCAGAGCTTAAGAAAGCTTGAGGTGGACGGAGCGGAGCTCGAGGGGATCGAGCAGGGCATTGGGTTCCTCCATCGGGTGAATCTCGGAGAGTGTCCCGAGCTTTCCGGCCACGTGGTGGTGTTGGGCGGGGGGAACACGGCGATGGATTGTGCGCGGAGCGCGCTTCGCTGTGGTGCGGAGCGAGTGACGGTGGTCTATCGGCGGACGAGGCTTGAGATGCCGGCCATTCGCGAAGAAATCCGGGAAGCGGAGGAGGAGGGGGTCCAGCTCTTGCTCCAGAGGCAGCCGATCGGGTTCGAAGGGAATCGGAGGATCGAGAGAGTTCTTCTCGCCGAGGTGGAGATGGGAGAGCCGGATGAAAGCGGGCGCCGAAGGCCAGTCGTGACAGAGCGGGTGGAACCCCTGGCCTGCGATCATGTTCTTCTTGCTCTGGGCCAGTCCCGGGATCTTGAGGTTTTGCCGGAAAGCTGGAAGGTCCACGAGCAGCGGGTCTCGGTGCATGGCGAGGTTCTTCCGATCTTTCTCGCGGGGGACTACGCCACCGGGGAGGGAACCGTGACGCATGCGATCGGTCATGGGCGCCGGGCGGCGGATTTGGCTATGAAGGAGCTTGGGGAAGAGGTCGAGGTCTTCGAGCGCCCCGACCGGGCAAGGGCTGTCCCTGCGACCGATATCCGATTCGACCATTTCGATCGGGCAGCCCCGACCCGGATGCCTGTCTTGGATCCAGGAGAGCGTGTCCGAAGTTTTGAAGAGGTGAACGGCGGCTTTTCCCGATCCCTGGAAGCACACCGTTGTTTCTCCTGTGGGCATTGCACGCGCTGCGATACCTGCTTGGTCTACTGTCCGGAAGGGATCATACGGCGGCAGGAACTGGGATACGAAGTGGACTACAGTTACTGCAAGGGTTGTGGGATCTGTGTGGAGGAGTGTCCCCGTGAGGCGATGGAGATGACACAATGAGCGTAGAACTCTTGAGCGCAAACCATGCCGCCGCGACGGCAGCGATCCTGGCAGGTGAAGCCAACCGGGAGGCCGGGGGGTTTGGAGGGGGAGTTTATCCCATCACTCCGCAAACAGAGTGCATCGAACTTCTCTGTGCGCATGATTTCACCAAGGGAGAGGTCGTCCGGGTCGAGTCGGAGCACAGTGCGATGGCGGTTTGCATGGGGTTCTCCCTGGGGGGAGCCAGGACCTTTACAGCCAGCGCCTCCAATGGGCTGGCCTACATGTGCGAAAACGTGTTCAGCGCTGCGCTCTATCGCCTCCCCGTTGTCATGATGGCGGCAAACCGCACTCTGGGCCCTCCCTGGAACATCTGGGTGGATCATGGAGACAGTCTCATGCTCCGTGATTCCGGCTGGATCCAATTCTTTTGCGAGGACAACCAGGAGGTGCTCGATACGACCCTTCTTGCCTTCCGACTGGCAGAGGATCCGAGGATCCTCCTTCCTGTCTTGGTCAACCAGGACGCCTTCGTCCTCTCGCATACCATGATGCAGACCGATATTCCCAGTCAGGAGCAGGTCGACAGGTTCCTCCCTCCCCTCCACTTGCCTCATCAAATTGGGGACAGCCCTGTAACGATCGGGGGGTTGGATTTTCCGCATGAGACCGAAGTCCATCGCAAGCAGCACGCAGAGGCGATGGACCGAGTGTTCGAGGTCTATGAAGAGGTCCGCAGGGAATTTGAGGAGGTGTTTGGGCGAAAACCCGAAGGGCCAGTTGTTCCTTATCAATTGGAGGATGCGGACATCGTTTTTGTCTCCATGGGGACGACCGGGAGTACCGTTCGGACTCTCGTGGACCGGGCCCGTGAAAAGGGCATCAAGGCCGGAGGCCTCCGGATCCGGATCTTCCGACCCTTCCCGGGAGAGGCAATCCGGTCGGCCCTTGGGGGCGCGAAGAAGATCGCCGTCCTCGATCGCAACATCAGTCTCGGCCTCGGCGGTGTCACCTGGTCCGAACTCAAGGATTGGGCGCCCGAGGGCAGCCTTGTTCAGGATTACATGATCGGCTTGGGTGGGGGAGACATCCGGCCCGAGCATCTGGAGAGCCTCCTGGAGGATCTCCAAAAGTTGGAGCATGAGATGCACCCGAAAATTGTGGAGGTCGGATGACGCACGAACCAATGATTGGAGGGATCGCTCAGACGCCTTTGGATCGCAGTGATCCTCTCCTCCGCCCCGGCAATACCAATTGCGGTGGATGTGGCATGTCCATTGGGCTCAACATGTTGAGCAGAGCCATCGGCAAACGCAACGTCCAGATCGTGATCCCAGCCTGCTGCGGAATCGTCACCGCCGGGCCTTTTCCCTGGTCGGCCTATGGTGCTCCGGTCGTGGCCTCGACCTTTGCTTCGGCCGCCGCCGTCGCCACGGGCCTCTCCCGCGCCGCCAACCTCCAGAAACGGGACACCCGTGTTTTGTGTTGGGCGGGTGATGGGGGAACCTACGATATTGGCATGGCCACTCTCTCCGCCGCGGCGGAGCGTAATGAGGACATTCTTTATTTCTGTTACGACAACGAGATCTATGGGAACACCGGGGGGCAGCGATCCTCGGCGACCCCGGTGGGTGCTCGCACGACCACGACCCCCAAGGGGAAAGGCCGGCAAAAAAAGGATATCCTCGCCATCATGGCCGCGCATCGGATCCCCTATGCCGCCACCGTATCTTTGGCCCATCCCGAGGACTGTATCCAAAAAATGGAGAAGGCCCTGGATCTCCGGGGGTTTCGCTTCCTCCACATCCTCGCGCCCTGTCCAACAGGATGGAAGTCCGAGCCTGCCGAGGGAGTGCAGTTGGTTCGTGCAGCAGTCCGTTCCGGCCTGTTCCCCGTTGTGGAAGTCGAAGATGGGCGAAAATGGAAAATCGATATCCAGCCGGATTTTTCCCGGGAAGAACTGGCATTCTACTTTGAGCATCAGGGACGTTTCCGCAAAGGGTTCTTTGATCTGGACGAAATCGTCAGAGAGATCCAGGAGCATTGGGAAGAGCTGGAGGAGAAGGCCCGACGAACGGAATCTGCCTATTAGCCCTTTGGTGGACTCAGTTCCATGACCTCAGACCTTTTTTCCTCCTGCCAGGGTTTTCAAACAAACTCGACCCACGTTTCAAAAGGGGATCCAGTCTCCCTTTGCAGCCATTAGAGGCCCCTCCTAGAGGCTCATCCCGGCGAGCTTTGGCCTTCGGCAAAACCACTTTGGCCATGGGCCAGCCATCTTCGCGAAAAAAAAATCCTGGGAATGGCCAAAAGGACTGAACCCCGGTTTTCCCGGCACGTTCGATGGCCAGCTCGGGGGGAAGGGGGGAGTTTCCTGGCTCAAGCAAACAAGCAGTAGTGGGTTTCTCGGCATGATTGATGATTGTTCCCCCTCCGGCGCTCGCCTGAGGGCAAGGGTCCGGATTCTCTCAAGAATGGGGCTACAAGCGCCTCCAAGGAAACGCTGGATCGTTGGTTCCTTCCCTCTGGGAAGGCGGGCT
>DROQ01000258.1 GCA_011321845.1 Planctomycetota bacterium
ATCAACCCCCGCTGGCTCCTCTTCTTCCTCCGCCGCCTCTACCAAAAACCCCGCCGCAAGGCCCTAGTCGAACTCCGCATCCAGGACCGCGCATTCCAATTCCAAATCGGCGGCCCCGACCTTCACATCCTCGAAAACAGCCCCCTCGACCCCGACCTAAGGGTCAGCGGCACCGCCCAGGCCTTCATCGCCCTCTTCTCGCGGAAACAGAGCCTCGAGGACCTGCGCAGCTCCGGCGCCCTCCAGCTCCAAGGCAGCCCCCAGGCGCAGAAGACCTTCGCCCAGGCCCTCGGCCTCCACAATCCGGAATGAGAACCGCCCCTCTCCATCCAGGCAGGAACCAAGTGACCTTGGATGGAAGGGTGTGAAATGGCCGGTGACACTTCTTCATAGCACAGACTTGAATTCCTCAACCGTCAAACCTGCCTGGCGGATCATCGCGCGAAGCGTTCCTTTGGCGAGTTCTTTGTGATCAGGCACAACAAGCCGCCGGTAAGGCGGCCGACCTTGCCGCATCACGATGTGGCTCCCGCGTTGTCGATCGACCTCGTAGCCGAACTTACGAAGTGCAGCCACCGCCTGTCGCCCGGAGATAACTGGCAGAGAACTCACACGCTAACGTCCAGTATCTCCTCATCGATCGAGGGCGGGATGGGGTCGCCATGCTCCTTTAGACTCTCGATGTAGCCAATGACCGCCTCCTGAATGTTACGAATCGCTTCGTCTCGTGTCTTGCCCTGAGAAATGCACCCAGGGAGAGATGGCACCTGCGCAATGAACATCCCATCCTCATCCTGTTCAATTAGCACACGAAACTTCATCGTTCACTCCGGTGATTGGCACAATGGTTTGCCTTAAGGGTATCGAGAGAGGGTATCGAGAACTGGCGCCAGTGACAAGGCGCGTCGAAAGGGGCACCTGCTGTGGGTTCTGGGTTTCATGAAGGAGTTTTGGGGCCAGGTGAAGGAAGGCAGTAGAAACCAGACCAATGAACCTGGACCGGAGCACCTGGATCAAAAACCCGAAACCTTGCCTCCCGGAGCCACGGTCCTCCAGGGGACATCCACAAATCTCCCCCCCGATTGACAGACCCGGGAAAAAGGGGGAGGATGCCCATGCTCCCTTCCCAGCGGAGCTTGCCCCCCCACGCCACCCCCACAAACCCGGACACAAACCCGGAAACAGCCAACCCTGGAGGATCCGATGAACCCCTTCCGTGTCGCCCTGCCCTTGTTCCTGCTCTTCCCCCTCGCCGGCCTCGCCAAAACGCAGAACAAGGCCAGCCTCATCGCTGATTTGAACAAGGCCCCCAACCTCTCCTTCAAGAGCATCCCAGGCCCGCGCCTTCTCGCCAAGATCGGCAAGGCCTACCTCCTCAGCGCCTGGTCCCAGGACACGGGCGAAGAGCTGTTCCGCAGCGAAGGCACGCCGCAGACCACCAGCCTCGTCCGAGACATCTTCCCCGGACCCGGCAGCTCCTCCCCCCGCTTCCTCGGCCGTCTCGGCAAGCTCGTCTACCTCATCGCCGACGATCCCGTCCGCGGCCGCGAACTCTGGGTCAGCGACGGGACTCCCCTCGGCACCCGCTTCTTCAAGGAGCTGGTCCCCGGAAGCGCCAGCCTCAAAAAAGACCCCGCCCACGCCTCCATCGTCATCGGCGGCAAACTCTTCTTCCTCTTCGAGGCCCCCGGCTCAAGCTTCCAGCTCTGGACCAGCGATGGAAGCGCCAAGGGCACCCAGAAGATCCGAGAATGGAACATCAAAATCGGCTTCGATAAAACCATCGACGTCCAAAACCTCGGCGGCAAACTCTTCTTCAACTTCCCCAGCGGCCCGCGCGAGGCCTGGATCAGTGACGGAACCACCGCTGGCACCCACCCCATCCTCCCCGGTGGGCAGCTCCACCTCATCCCCTCCTATCCCAAGGCCAGCGTCCTCTTCGGAGGGCAGGTCTTGTTCTTGGCCAGGGACCTCAAAAACAACCATTTGGGCCTCTACTCCAGCGACGGCAGCGCCAAGGGCACCAGGCTCCGGGTCCCCATCGGCAAAGGTAGCTATTATTCGTCCTCCCTGCTCGCCCTCAAAACCCACTTCCTGATGAAAATCCATTTCTTCCAAGGCCCCAGAATCGATGGGATTCACGATCTCCTCCTCTCCTTCGATCGCCAGTTCCGTCCGGGTCTCGCCATGGAACTCTGGAACAAGTTCAAGCTTCCCCCACTCATGGAATTCCAGTCCAAGGCTCTGCTGACCTTCTACACCAAGCAAAAGACCTTCTTCAGCCTCCTCAGTGACGGAAGCAAACAGGGGACCAGGATCCTGATCCCCAGCCACAGGCAGTTCACCGATTACACCCGCATTTTCACGACCCAGCAGCGCGTCCTGTTTTTCACAGACGGACCCTCTTCCAAAGTGCACGCCTGGGACCCCGGCCTTCAGCGCTTTGAGACCATCCCCATCGGGCGCATTCAGGACGATTTCATCCAGGATCAAAACCGCGTCCTCTTCTCCGCCCGCGACCTCAGCCTCGGCGCCAATAGCATGCTCCGCGCCCTCTGGGAAACCGACGGAAGCAAACAGGGCACCCGCAAATGGGATTTCGGCCCAGGCTTCTTCCCCACCCTCGGCAGCAACGGCATCGCCGTCATCCCCGGACAGGACGACCGCGTCCGCCTGCTCACCCCCACCCCGCCCCAGGGCGCCGGCCTCTTCGAATTCCGCGGCCTCGGCCACAGCTTCCGCTCCCTCGGCCAGGTCCCCGGCATCCCCAAACTGGACACCCCATGGTCCTACCAGACCAGCTTCGGCCTCACCTTCTTCGGCACCACCAAACCTTACCAGGACTCCCCCATCGGCGTCAGCGACGGGACACCCCAGGGCACCCGCATTTTGCCAAAGCTCTTCGGCTTCGTCCCCCAGATCTCAGAAAACGTCGTCGAATTCCGTGACCACCTCTATTTCAGTGCCCTTACCCCCCCAAAAGAGTCCAACGCCGTCCCCTACGCAAGCGACGGGACCCCGCAGGGAACAAAACCGCTCGTAGACAAGACCCACCCCCAGCCTCCCATAAGCCCCTTCGCCTTCCAACGCTTCGGCAACCGCATCGCCTTTTTCACCCTCAACGTAAAGGGTTTTTCGGCCTACATCAGCGACGGAAGCTCCAAGGGCACCAAGCGCATGAGCCTCTCCCCCCTCCCCTACAAAACCACCAAGGACCTCAAAGGCTTCGCCCGATGGAAGGGCAAACTCCTCTTCCACTACACCTCTGACATCCCCCTCAACCGCAGGCACGACCTCCTCGCCATGGACCCCAGCGGCAAGACCAGCATCCTCCACCAGGATATCCACATCTCCATCGACCAGCTCCACAGCGTCGGCGACACCCTCTTCGCCGTCCGCCGCAGCAACTTCAAACAAACCCGCCTCGACCAAGTCCAACAAGTCCAAGGCAAAGTCCAATTCAAGACCATCCAAACCTTCGGCGAACACGACGCCCCCCAACTCTTCCACATCCAAGACCGCCTCTACGCCTACATCCCCGCCAACCCGCGCAGCAAGAGCTTCGAAATCTGGGCCAACAACGGCGGCCCCACCCCCCTCAAACAAATCTTCAAGGCCTCCCTCCCCCCACAGGGCCCAACCGCCGCGAAGTTCCTCTTCCCTCTGGGCAGCAGCAAACTCCTCTTCCAGATCCAAACCACCACCCATGGCTGGGAGCCCGCCATCGCCAACCTCCGCAGCAAAACCCTCCTCCCCCTCGGCGACCTCTACCCCGGCCCCACCTCCAGCAACGCCTCTTCCTTCCGCCTCAGCAAAGGCCGCCTCATCTTCTTCGCCACCGACCCCACCCACGGCCGCGAACCCTGGCTCTGGCCCACCGGCCCCAGCGGCAAACCCCACGGCCCCGGCTGCTCCCAATCCACCCTCAGCACCCCAACCCTCCAACTCACCGACCCCATCCTCGGCACCACACTCCGCGCCTGGGGCCAAGACGCCCCCCGCGGCGCCCCCGCCCTCCTCCTCCTCGGCCAGACCACCCCACAGGGCCCCCGCCTCCCCGGCGGCAGCATCCAACCCTGCCGCCTCCACCTCGACCTCAGCCGCAGCTGGCTCCCCGTTCGGGCCTTCCTTACGCCCAAGGCCTCCACCTGGTCGCAGACCTTCGCCCTGCCCAGCGACCCCAATCTGCTCGGTCTCAGCGCCCTTTGGCAAACCGTCTTCCCCGGGAGGCCGGGTGGCTTCGCTCTGAGCAATGGGTATGAAGTGACGTTTGGGAAGTAGGAGGAAGCTGGGTTCCCCCTGAAAGATGCCTGGGAGGTGAAAAGGTGCTTCTACAAAGCCCTTGATCCATCTTTCATGGGGGGCGATGCTTCCGGCTGAAATCCCGCAGGGCCTCGACCGCGACATCGATGCCGATCTTGTTCCGGTATTTGAAGCAGTCGGCGACCTTCTTGGCGGCCGAATAGACGCGGGCCGGAACCCACCCCGACGCAGTGTTCCTCGATCCCCTCGTTCAGGGCCGCACCCGAGAACCGGGCCACGCGCAGGCGAGGATGGGCCAGGCGCGGGCGGCGCCCCTTCTCGGGGAAGGCGATCCAAACCTCTGCATGCGACTGAGTCGTCAGCCCGTGAAAGCGCAGTACCGTCAGCAGCCAGAAGACTCCATTCGGGACGCGCTTGGCAACCTGCGCCAGCGTGTGTTCAGCCGTAAGCGCATGTCGTCCCGAGACAGAGACGCCCCGAGCCTGCCGCAGAAAAAGCCCCTCCTTGACCAGCCGAGCGGGCTGCGCCCGAGTGATGCCATGGGCTTCAAGATCCCTGGGGCGGGTTAGCCCCCTCTCCTCGATCAGCCGCAGCGCTTGCTCTCCTTCTGTTCTCAGCATCGTTGCCAAACGATACAAATCGTCGGGGGTTATTGACAAACCCCAACCTTTTGGATCCTCCCCCTCCTGGCCGAACTCCCCCGCATTTACCCGGAATTGCCGACGCTTCGCGCCATCTCCTCGCCTTCCCACCCGGGGCCTCCACATAGGCGCCCTTTGAGGGAGGATTGGTTTTCCCAGAGAAACACCGGTTTTTTAGGGATCGAGCGGCAAGGTTTAATGACCCCACAATCAGGGACGACACGCTCGTGCAGACCGGCTTCGACCAGCCGAGAGATGCTCCTTCCGGGAGCCATGTTGCCCAGGGTCACCCTACCGGCCGCCTGAATGCAAGGTTTACCTCCGTCTAAATAAAACCTTTTGAGGCGTTCAGTCGCATGCCACCCCCCACCTCAGAGTAAGCGCGGAGGGGTTTTCCGCTTTGTTTCTTGGGGGAAAGGAGGGAGAGTTTTCCCTTCGGGATCTTTGTTTCATGCGGGGGTTTTGGAATCCAGCGAAGGGGCCCCTAGATGGTCTTCATTAAGCGCTTACGGAAAAAAATCGGGATTGGGAGCACCGCTCACATCTGAAACCAATGATCAAGGTAGGGCGCATTATCCGATATCACTGGCCAAGAATCTTGTTTGCGGACATCTTGAGAGCAACAAATACCAGATCGGAGAGCACCAGCTCTAAGATCCCCAAAAAAGAGGTCGGCTTGTGTATTTCGAAATTTTGATGGTTCTCTAACGGGAATCCCTTTCCACCTTGGACCTCGATCTAGATCGTGGGCCGATTTGAACAACACAAAACCAGGAAGAGCCACATAATTATTTTTTCTCTTCGGAAAGAACAGTTGTCAAAGCGGAAGCAATTAATCCTGCAGGCACAGCAACAATTCCCAGACCAATCATTAGAATAAAAAAGGTGAAAACCTTTCCACCAATAGTGATCGGATATACATCCCCATATCCAACTGTTGTCAAAGTAGCAACCGCCCACCACATACAATGGAAAACAGAGCTAAATTGTCCAGGTTGAGCCTCGTGCTCAAAATAGTAAATCCCTATGCTCGAAATATAAAGCAAAAATGAAGTTGCTATTAAGAAAATTACTAACTCTTCTTTGATATTTAGAAATGCTAACCGAAAGCGATTAATCGCCCTACTATATCGAAAAAGTTTAAAAATTCTAAACAGACGTAATAACCGAAAAACTCTTATTGATCGTAAATCAATTCCCGTTGACAAATAAAATGGCAATATTGCAAAAAGATCAATTAATCCATAAAAACTGAACGCAAATTTCAATTTTGAATCAGCAACTAATACCCTAAAAAAATATTCAATGGAAAAAATTGTAACGCAAGAGATTTCAAGCAGCCAAAGAACCTTTTGGCCGAATAAACTTAGGTTAGGAAGAGTCTCAATCGAAAACGAAATTAACGACAATATTATCAAAATTTGAATACCTAAATCAAAGAACCTTCCTGCCCTTGTATCATTATCTTCTACTATTCTTTTTAATGCTTTGAACATTTATCTGGCTTATTATTGAAGAACATAAAGACCAAACTGTGCGGCGCAAACAAAGCGCTGAATAGCTTGCGTTTCGAACGATCGCCATTCTATGGATTGGTTGCCTATAAAGATGAAAGTCTTTTCTCGATATATTCTAAAGCCTCTCTCTCCATTGGGTGAACGGATTTTTGAGTGTCAACTATTTCTTGGCAGCAGGACAACAAAAGCTCTGGATTAACTTTTCCACCTTTCAGTACGCGACCAATCGCTAATTTGAAGCCATGAATTGTTGGGATAGAGATTTCTTTCAAGATTCCATCTACCATTTTAGGTGTAACCCTGTCATCTCTCACTAATTTCCCTAGGTAAAGAGAGATGACTCCCTTTTCTTCTTTCCTGTACTGTCCATCAGCTTTTGCAAGAAAATAAAAAACTTTCAATACATCAATATAGTCGGTAGTTAGTATTTCGGCTAATCTTTCAGGAGACTTCTTATATTTCTCATTTAGAAATTGCTTTAAA
>DROQ01000259.1 GCA_011321845.1 Planctomycetota bacterium
CGATGCGGGGGGAGAGAGGGCGGCGATTCTTTATTCCTTGATGATGACTTGCCGGTATTTGGGGATCAATCCACATGCTTACTTGACCGATGTGCTGAAAAGGATCAAGACGCAGGACCCAGAGAAGATGGAGGAGCTGACTCCGATGGTTTGGAAGAAGCAGCAGGAGGGCAAGGGCTGAGGCTCTAAGTAGGGAGGGCTGAGAAGGAGAAAAGCCCCAGGACCTTTGGTCCTGGGGCTTTTGGATTGGTTGGCGGGGGCAGGGATGGAAAAGGATGGATTCCTGGAGGAAGGGGGGTGGTCTGCAGGGAGCGCTTACGACCAAAGGTCCTGGGGCTTTTGGATTGGTTGGCAGGATGGGAATTTAAGGATGGATCCCTGGAGGAAGGGGGGTGGCCTTCAGGGAGCGCTTACGGTGCAGGTATCCCTGGGATCGCCGAGGAGGTCCGGGAATTGAGGAGATCGGGAAATGGGGAAACGGGGAGGAAGCAAGAGTTTTCTTCCACGGGGAGAGGGGGGGAGCATTATGATCCCGAGACGTCGGTGGAGAAGAAGGGACCCTTCGGGGAATCCTGGATGGGTTTCCCGAGGGCCATTCGTCTGGCCGTTTGTGGACGGAGCTGGAGTGAGAATCAGGAATCGACGCAAAGGAACATGAGATGAGGCCATAATGCGAGAACTCGGAGAAATCCATAGCCTCCTTGACGACCTGGATCACCGGCCAGCTGATTCCCTCGAAGGGCAGGATCTCGATTTCAAGGAGTGGAACTCCCACAGCATCCGGGATTCGATCGCCCTTGTCGTAGAAATGGCTGTCTGTATGGCCAATGGGGGTGGGGGGACGGTCGTTTTTGGGGTGAACGACAGGGCTGTCGGACGATCCAACGCGATTCAGGGTGTCCCCCCAGAGATCGACATCAACCGGCTGAAAAAAGCGGTTTATGACTCTACGGATCCCAAGCTGACTCCGGTTTTTCAGGAGCTGGCGGTTCGGGAAGGGACGGGGCGCCTGATCGTCATGCAGATCTATCCCGGCCTTCCGCCCTATACTGATACCCAGGGACGGGGAAAGATTCGCATAGGCACAGATTGCCAACCGCTTACGGGTACTCTCCGGCGCCGTGTCATGGTGGAGACAGGCGAGACCGACTACACCGCCATCCCGGTCCCAGGAAGGCTCGAGTCTTTGGTTTCTGCTGCAGCAATGGAGCGGCTACGCGAAGCAGCTCGGCGTGAAAAAGCTCCCGAGGACTTGCTCCGCAGGCCTGATCGGGACCTTCTTTCCACTCTGGGGCTGGTCCGGGATGGGTGCCTCCTACGAGCTGGAGTGTTTCTGACCGGTATTGAGGCTTCCATTCGTGAGGCATTCCCTGGCTATGTTTGGACCCATCTGCGCATGGTGTCGGACACGGACTACTCGGACCGTGCAGATGGATTTGATGCGCTCCCGATTGCTTTGGAGCGCATCCTGGACCGGATCATGGCGGACAACCCGATCACGACCGTTCCCCAGGGCTTGTTTCATTTCGAGATCCGGACCTATCCGGAGATCGCCCTTCGCGAGGCCCTGCTCAACGCCTTTGTCCATTCCGACTTCCGGATTCATGGTCCCATCCTGGTTAAGCAATTCCCTGACCGTCTAGAGATCAGCAATCCCGGCGGGCTTCCCGGTGGGATTACCCCAGACAACATCTTGCGCCACGAGCCGGTTCCTAGGAATCCGGCCCTGGTGGATGCTTTGACACGTTTGCGTCTTGTCAATCGTAGCAACCTGGGAGTGCGCCGGATGTATCAGGCCTTGCTCATCGAGGGAAAGGAAGCTCCCGAGATTCTCGATGAGGGTGAGGCGGTCCGGGTCACCTTTCGCGCCAGTGATCTCTCTGTCCCCTTTCGGCTCTTCGTTGCGGAAGAAGCGGACAAGGGGCGCCTTTTGTCCGTTGAAAACCTCTTGATCCTCCAGTATTTGCTTCGCCACCCGGAGATCGACACGACCATCGGGGCCCGGATTACCCAGCAGACGGAAGGTGACGCAAGGGAAGCATTGAGTCGCATGGAAATCGATCTGGGCTATCTGGAACGAGGCGGAACGGGTCGAGGGACCTACTGGTGTTTGCGGCCCGAGTTGCACCGGCGTCTTTCTGTTCCTGGTCATCCCGAGCGGGACCGGCGCATTGACTGGGAAGCTGCCAAGACCCGGGTGCTGAGCATTCTCAAGCAACGTGCTGAGCGGGGAGAACCGGGTTTGAGGAATGCAGAAATCCGCCACATTACCCACATGGATCGGAACCAGGTGGCCCGTCTCATGCGGGAATTGCGAGAAGAGAACCCAGAAATCCCGGCCCCAGGCAGGGGTCGTTGGGCGCGCTATGAATGGATTTCCCCCTAAAACGAGCATTGAATGTCGCATTGAGGGCCTTTAATGCGCGCCCCAATGCGCAGTGCGCATTGAGTGAGAATAGGGAGTGACAAAACAGCGGAAGGAATCCAAACCCTTTCCATCATCTCCTATGGATGGTTCCAGATCTCTTGCATCCGCCAGGTTCCTGCTTCGACCTCCTTGATTCCGCCGGGCCATCCTTCCTGCGTCCGGAGGACAAGCCCAAGTTCAACCTCTTGTCTTCATAGAAGAGGAACCAATGGTTTCCCGGGTTTCTCCTACACACCTTCTGCTTGTAATCCACGGCGCTTCGGCTATGAATCCTGTCCGCGTTTGCGCCCGTAGCTCAGCTGGATAGAGCGTTCGCCTCCGGAGCGAAAGGTCGCAGGTTCGAATCCTGCCGGGCGTGCCATTTTTTTGGAAGGAGGCGGGTTGGGGCGAGACAGGACGGAGATCTCACTGTGGGTGGATGCCCGGAAGCCGGGGAATCAATCCATTCGTTGCTCGGGGGAGCTGGAAGCCTTGGGGGGGGTGGCGATCCGTTTTCTTTTTCCGGTTTGGACGCCGGGATCCTATTTGATCCGGGAATTTTCCAAGAATTTGATGGGGCTCACCTTCCGGCTGGATGGGGGGGAGGTTCCCTTTGCCCAGGTCTCCAAGAATGAGTGGATGGTGGCCCCGGAGAAGGGGGGAAGGCTCCGCTGGGAGTACGAGTTGCATTGCGGGGAGCTGTCGGTGCGGACGAATTACGCCAGCGATCGGCTGGTGCTCCTGAACGCTTGCGCGACCTTCTTGCTGCCCTGGGAGCAGGAGGCTCCGCGTTTCGGGCTGGAGGTGCTGGTGCCGGAAGGCTGGAAGGTGGCTTGTCCCCTGCCTCCGCGGGAGGGGGCCGAGGGAAGCTATGTGGCCGAGGATGTGGACACCCTCCTGGACAGCCCGCTGCTGATGGGGGAGCTGGAGGAGCGGCGCTTCGAGGTGGATGGGGTCCCGCATCTTCTCTCCTTTGTCGGGGCGGAGGATTCGGTGATGGACCGGGTCAGCGCGGCCTTGGAGAAGGGAGTCCCGGTGACCCGCGAGGTCTTTGGGGGGGAGCTGCCCTACCCGAGCTACCACGGACTCTTCGTCTTCGACAAGGGCGGAAGCGGGGGGCTCGAACACGCGAACAGCTTCGTGGTCCACTACCCCCGGGATCGCTGCCACTCGGAGAAGGATCTTTTACGCCTTCTCTCCCTCAACGCTCACGAGCACTTCCACGCCTGGAACGTCAAGCGCATCCGCCCCACGGGGCTCGAGCGCTACGACTACTTCAAGGAGAACTACACGACCGGGCTCTGGCTCTCGGAGGGGTTTACCTCCTACTACCAGGACAAGGTGCTCTACCGGGCCGGCCTCATGGGCCGGACGGAGTTTTTGGATGCTCTCTCCCAGCAATGGAACCGCCTCCTGACCATCCCCGGGCGCAAGGAGCAGACCCTGCGCCAGGCTTCCTTCGACGCCTGGATTCGTCTCTACCGGGCCGATGAGAACACGGTCAACTCCACGGTTTCGTACTATCTCAAGGGGGCCATCGCCGCCTTCGCCCTGGACGTCCTGATCCAGAAACACTCGGCGGGCAAGCATTCGCTCGACGACGTGATGAGGGGGCTCTGGAAGGATTACCTGGACCAGGGTCCGGGGCAGTCCGAGGCCCTGGTCTTCGAGCTTTGCTCCAAGTTCGCGGGGCGGGACCTGGGGGAGGAGTTGGAACTTTTGATCGGCGGAACCGAGGACCCGCCTCTCCTGGAATGGTGCGAGGGCCTGGGGCTCTGCTATGTCCAGGAGAAAGGCAAGGCTGGGAGCGGAGGGGGGCGCCCCTGGTTCGGCTTCGACGCCAAGGAGAACGGGGGCCGCCTGAGCATCAAGCAGGTTCGCAGGGGGAGCCCGGCCTGGGAGGCCATGCTGCTCCCCGGAGACGAGCTGGTCGCGATCGCCGGCCGGCGCGTGGAGGCACCCCTGGAGGCCTTTCTTCAGAGCCTCGGGCTCGAACTGGGGGAACCTGTCCTCTTCGAGGTCGCCCGCCGCGGAGCCCTGCACAGGGTCCGGGTCCGCCCCGGGGTCTGTCCCCATCCTCGAGGAAACTTCCGGGACGCGGGCTCCCCCCGGTTCTGCGCCGCTCAGGAGAGCTGAGGGAGAAGAGTCCAAAAGGCCCACGCTAGGCCGATTCCTAGGAACCCCAGCCCAGCCCAACTCGAGAGGGGCTGCGCCTGTCTCCGGAGGGGCTGCTTGGCCCCGCTTGGGGGACGTTCCAGGAAAAAGAGCGTTCCCAGCATGAGGAGGAGGATCCCGTTCTTGGCGAGGGCCATCCAAGGAGGTGTCTCGACAAAGCTGCCGAAGCAGCCGCAGTCTTCGATCCCGAAGCGCTGCCATGCCCAGCCCACCAGAGCCGAAAAAAGGAGGAGGAGGCCGATCCAGGCGGGGAGGGTGAAGGGCCTGAGCCAGATCCGAAAGAGAAGGAGGATGGACAGGATCAACTCCACGAAAATGGTCGCGAGGGCGCTGACCTGGATCCAAAGAGGGTCGAGGACCCTGTAGTACAGGGCCTTCTCCACAAAGCCGTCGAAATCGAGGGCCTTGAGGACGGCGCCCGTCAGGAGCACCAGGCCGGGGAGAGTGGAGAGTCCCAGCCTCAGGGTTTTTCGCGAAGGTTTCACTCCCCTCTCATCGGCAATGGGAAAAAAAAGCCGAAGCCCCTCGGGGCTCCGGCTGCAAAGAGAGAGAGAGTCTGTGGTTGTCTGGCTTTTGCTTGAAGCTTCGGTCTAGAAGTTGTGGGTCGCCACGTTGGAGAAGGAAGTCCGGAAGCCCGAGCCGATCTTCTTGAAGGCAAAGGCCTGCCAGTGGATGCGTTTGCCCTTCAGGATGCTGCGGACCGGGGAGGTCTTGGGACCGAGGGGGATGATCATTTCCTTGATCCCGGTGGTTCCCAAGGGAAGGGCCGTGAGCACCTGGACGGTGGTCCCGAGGCCGTACTTGCCGAAGATGCCGGAGATCCCGATCCCGGGGCCGCGGCCGGTGTCCCAGAGGATGGCGGCGAAGCCATTCTTGGAGTTTCCATCCACGATCCGGAGGGAGATGTTGTCGAAGCGGTTTTTGGTGGTATTCAGGATGTCAGGATAGATCCCGCCCGAGGCGTAGTTGGGGCTGCCCTTGGGGGACTGCCGCGTGTTGTTGGGATCGACGCCACCCTGTTGGAGCACGGTGCCCGAGGTGAATACCCATTGGCGCAGCCAACGGCCCGAGGGCTGGGAGACGACCGGGGTGGTCCCGTGGACGATGCCCCAGGCGGGGTTGGGGACGCCTGCCCGGGGGTTGTCCCCGCGGGGGAAGGCGGCGAGGTGAGACGCACAGTGGTTGGACTGGCCGTCCTGGGGCCACTTTTTCGGTCCCGTGATGGCCGCGAACTCCATCCCCACATAGATATCCGCGTTGTTCGGGATCTTGACGGGAGTCTTGAACGCGGTGGTCAGGACCCAGGCCCTGATTCCCGTGCCCTTGGGGGTCAAGGAGGGGGCGCTCCGGAAGATGAGCCCTGTGGCCGAAGCGTCCGGTTTTCCGGCCTTGTCCTTGCGGACGATGACGCGCCATTGCTCCTGGGTGGCGGCGTCCTGGTCCTGCGCGACCCGCCGGAAGGCACCCATGGTCATGGTTCCCCCTCCGAGAGACCCGTCAAAGAGAGGGCCGTAGCCGGCCTTGGAGTACTTGACGAGGACCTCGAGTTCCTTCTGGGCGGGGGTGGTCGCCTGGAAGCGGGAGGTGAAGGAGGTGGATAAACCGTTCCCGGTGTCTGGGTAGACGGAGAAGCCGTTGAGGACGGGACCTTGGGCGAGAGCGGCGCTGGCGATGACTCCGCCGGCGATGAAAAGAGGGAGAACTTTCATTACGAGCTCCATTGAGAAGAAAGGGTAGAAAGAAAATAGAAAGGAGAAATTCATGGTAGCCTTGGAACAAAGCTGGAAACCAGGCAGATCGCTCCGCATAACACATGCCTCTTTTTTGCATCCTTGTCAAGTCCGAGGGTAGAAATGGCGCGCAAATGGTTTGGAGTGTTGGTGGTGGTCTTGGCGGCTTTTGCGGCGGTCTACTTGGGTCCCTGGGATGCCGAGGGGAAAGGTGAGGAGGGGCTTCCCAAGGCTCCATCTGCCGGTACCAGCGGGGATTCGGGCCGAGAAGGGGCCACGGAAAGCCTCCCGAAAACCTCCCGAAACTCCAGCCCGGCTGCGACTTCCAAGCCTCGGGAAAGGCCTTTGGTGTCCAAAGTCGTTCCTGGGGGAATTCGGGTTTTTTCGAAGGTCCCCAAGCCTGAGCGGTATTTGAATCTCCCCGACGGGACCTTCGTCGCTCCTTTGAATGGGGTCCAGGAGCCCGCTCCCTTTCTCTGGCCCAAGAACATTCCCTTTGCCCCGATCATCGGCAAGGAATTGGATGACCATGGAAGGTGGTGGTATCTCCATAAGGACGGAAGCAAGTCGACGACCTACATGGCCATGCACCCCCAGACAGGGAAGCTGGACGCCAGGACCGATATCGCGAATCCGAGGACCCCGATCCGCGTGGGCGGGGAGGGCTCCTCCAAGTAGAGGGGAGGGCGATGACCTCGCGCTGGGAGATCCGGAGAGGGAAGGCAGAAGACCTAGGAGCCTTGACCCGGATCTACAACCACTATGTGGAGCGCTCGATATGCACCTTTGACACCGAGCCCTTTTCAATCGCGGGTCGGCGGCCCTGGTTCGAACGCTTTTCGAAAGGGGGGCCCTATCTCCTGTTCGTAGGGGAGGAAGGGGGGAGGGTGCTGGGCTATGCCTGCAGCGGGCCCTTTCGGCCCAAGCCGGCCTACCGCAGCTCGGTGGAGACCTCCGTCTATCTCGAGCCCGGCTCCCGGGGGAGGGGACTGGGGAAGGCGCTCCTGGCCCAGCTCCTAAGGACCTTGGAGGACGAACCGGAGGCGCATCGCGCCTATGCCGGAATCGTACTGCCGGGAGAGGCCTCTGTGCGCTTGCACGAGTCTCTCGGCTATGTCCGCGTGGCGCACTACCACGAAGTGGGCTACAAACTGGGCCGCTTCCTTGACGTCGCCTGGTATGAGAGGGACCTCTCGGCCGGATAGCCCCTCTCATCGGAGCCTGTCGCTGGGCTCAGGAGGAGGCGAACTCGATCTCCAGCGCGTTGGAGAGTCCCAGGCCGAAGCTGCTGCCACTGAGACAGAGGATGAACCACTGTGCGGTGAACTTGCGTCCGCAGAAGGTCGGGTTGACCGGGATCTGCAGGGAACGGGTCGCTTTGGCTCCGCAGGGTCCGGGGCCGACCAGAGGAGTGGCGGGGAAGGAGAGAGCGGTGGGGAAGGCGAACCAGGTTCCGC
>DROQ01000260.1 GCA_011321845.1 Planctomycetota bacterium
ACCGCGAGATCTCCTGGGACCACCTCAAAACGTTCCTTCCCGAGCACCGCCCCGCCACTGCGGGGGACCTTGGGTGCGGGACGGGATGGTTCGGGATGCGACTGGCCAAGAGCGGCTTCGACCTCGTCTTTTTGGATCCCAGCGGGGGAATGCTCGCTCGAAGCAGGGAGAACCTCGAAGCCCTGGGTCGAAAGACCAAGGCCCGCTATGTCCAGGCCGGCCTCGAGGACATGGGGGAACTCGAGGACGAATGCCTGGATTTCGCAACGGCCCAGGGGGATCCCCTCTCCTTCTGCAAGCAGCCCAGGCGGGGTTTGGCCGAGCTACGCAGGATCCTGAAACCGGGCGCCTGTTGCGTCCTTTCCGTCGACCACCGGGTGGCCGGCTTGAAAACCCTGGCCCAAGGAAAGAAACCCGGACCGATGCTGGACCTGCTGAAGACAGGGAGGACCGAGTGGAAAGCCCACCGCTCCGAAGACAGCTTTCCCATGAAGATGTTCGACGCCCAAGAACTTCAGGCACTGGCCGCGAAGACGGGCTTCGAAACTCTCTCCCTCATCGGAAAAACCTGCCTGGTCCAACGAAGCAATGAATCCTGGCTGGAAGACCCCGTCCAGCGCAGGCAACTCAAAAAGGCAGAGGAAGAGGTGCATGGACGCCCCTCCTATCTCGGATTGGCGAGCCACCTTCAGATCGCTTTGCGGCGCCGTTGATTCCCAAGCGCCGGTCTAGGGGAAATGGGGCAAAGGGAGAAGTGAAAAGGAAGTCAGCCCCGGCACTTGGAACAAAGACCCTGTAAGAGGATGGTGACCTGCTTGATCTCCCAACTTGGAACATCAAAGTCCCCGGGACTGAGGAGCTTGGCGTTTTCTTCGAGGTCTTCGACACGCCCACAGGATTCACAGATCAAATGGTTGTGGGGTTGCATCACAGGGTCGAAGCGGGTTCTCGCTTCGGGATGGGCGATGCGTTGGACCAACTTGGCTTCGACAAGAGTATCGAGCGCACGGTAGACCGTGGCTCTCGAAGTTTGAGGGAGGACCGTTTGCACTTCCTCGTAGATCCGCTCCGCTGTGGGATGATCCTTGTGGCTCAGCACTTTTTCGAAAACCGCCCGCCGCTGCGCGGTCATCGGAACCCCGCGTTCTCTGCAATAATCCGCGAGGAGGGAGAGGCGTTCTTCGGTGGATGTCGTCATTTTTTCGCTCCAAACCTTGCAATAGGAAGCTCTCGCGGGAAAGGTTCCAACGCTGATGGGAAGAGTCCCCGCCTAGGAGATTTTCGCATCATAGCGCGGACGACCCGCAGGGCAGAGCAGAACTCTCTTCATAATTCGCGGCAATCCGTCGCAGCGTAGGAACCGCAGGTAGAAAACGCCTCCAGGCGTTTTGGGCGTTTTGGGTAGGAAACGTCTCTGGGGTTTCTTTGAAACACCTGGAGGTGTTTCCTACATGAAACGCCTGGAGGCGTTCCCTACCGGTGTTTCCTGCATGAAACGCCTGGAGGCGTTCCCTACCGGCGTTTCCTGCCGGCGTTCCCTAGGCCTTCCCGATGAAGTCTTCGAGGTCCCTGCGAAGCTCGTCGAGCCCGTAAGAGGGAACGCTGATGCTCCGGTAGATGATGTCCTCCAAACCATCCGGCGTCTTGGGGTTGAGCAGCCTCGGAGGTTGGTAACTGAGGAAATAGGACAGGGAGAGTCGAAGCGTCTCCCCTCCCGTTTTCCCGCCGGCATACTCCCAAGGCACTTCTTCGAAGGGAAGGGTTCCCGTCAGGATCTCATAGATCATGATCCCGATGGCCATCACGTCCGCCTTGCTCTCCTTGAGCACGAGCGGGTTGTAGTACGGAGTCGTCGAGAAGGCCCCCCCCTCATCGCAGCGATAGGCCGGATCGATCAAGACCACCTTTCCCGAAGGTTTGACCAGAATGTTCTCGGGTTTCAGGTCCCCGTGGTAGGGCAGGGTCCCCTCCCCGTTGAGCGCTTGAAGCGCACGGACCACCGCGAGGAACCAGTTGAGGTGGATCCCTTCGAGGTTGCGAATCTTTTCTCTGAGAGTTTTTCCCCGCACGTACTCAAGAGCGAGGACCGGCCGCCCTTCGAATTCGAAGAGTTTCTTGGCCTTGACCAGGTTGGGAGAAATGGCGTTGGAGAGAAGACAAAACTCCTTGCGAATCAACTCATCGATCTCCTGCTGATCCAGGAAATCGATGCGCACTCCTCCCTGCTGGAAAAAGACGGCCTCCCCTGGAGTCTCGTCCGGACTGATCCCCCGAACGGTCCGCTTGGAGCTGACCTCGAGGAGGCGGGTTACGTAGTGCCCTCCCCCGGAGGTGTTCCCCAACTTCAAGGCGACCTTTTCCCCTGTATCCGGGTGCTCTCCGAGATAGCAAAACGAAAAGCCCCCTCTCCCAAGAAATCGGTGGACCCGATAGCCCCCGACCATCTCACCCATGGCAATTTTGTTCATCGTTCCGGCTTCCCCCCTTGGTGGTCCCCCTGCCGGTTTGTGCGTTGTTTTCCTTGCCCGTCCTTTCGGCGCCCCCTTAGGTGGAGTTGAGAACATCGCGAAACTTCCATCCCAAGGCTGTCTGCAAAATGTCCCAAACTCCCTGCAAAGCCCTCTCAATCGGGACTCCTCAAAAAGCCGATGACATGGAAGAATCCAGAAGGCCCGTGAGGCCCCCACGACCCCCATCTTCAGAAAAGAAAGAGGAAGCTGTGGAACGGAAAAAACCGCTGCCAAGGGCCTTGATCGCTTGTTTCCTTGGGACCCTCGTGGGACTGGGATCCTGTGGAGGCGGAGGAGGAGGGGGAGGGGGAAGCAGCACGAGCAGCGTCCATCTCACTAAGGCCGTTTTCCAGGGAAGTTCGGTCAGCGACACCGATCCAAGCCCGGGGGAAACCCTCCTGCTCTACTTCGATGGCGACATCACCCTGGTTTCGGGGGCCATCCTGGATGACAACGACGTGCAACTCAGCGGCAGCCTCGGGCAGATCACCAGCGCCCCCACCATGGTGGACGCACGAACCATCCAGGTCACCCTGGGCTCGGGGGTGAACTTCACGGTGGGCAGCAGCACTTTGGACCTGGCAAGCGGCCAGGATGTGCTCCAGGATGGAAACGGCCTTCTCCTCGCCCCTGATAACGGGGTCACCATCACCAACTCGGACGGGGATCGCCCCAGCATCGACAGCATGACCCTGAATGACATCCCCTCCCTCCTCAACGGCGAAGGCGCGGCAGGGGGCACCCTCCAGGTCCCCCCAAGCGGCTTCAGCCTCGACCTGACTTACAGCGATCCCAGCTCCGCCATCGACACAAGCAGCCTCGTCATCACTTCCTCGGTCGCGGTCACAGCCTCCGGAAACAACAAGGCGGCCGGAACCAACCTCATCTCCTTCTTCAGCGGAAGCCCGGGTTCCGGCAGCGCCAGCCTCAGCGTCCCCTCTTCCCTGGTGTTCCCTACAGGCAGTCAGACCCTCACGGTGACCATTGCGGACGCGACCGGAAACTTCAGTTCTCCGCGGAGTTTCAATCTGACGGTTCATGACCTGACCGACCCCTTGCGCCCCTTTGAGACTTCGCAGAACAGCCAACAGCTCTGGTTCATCGAGACCGGCCGCGATCTGGACAGCCTGGGCTCGTCCACCACGAATGGAGGGACGACCATCGACTTGAGCGCGAGCACGGGCGCGAACGGAACTTCGGATTTTGTGGAGGAACTCAGGGTCCTCGGCATCCTGACCACCGACGCCCTCGCCATCCCCAATGTCTCCGGCAGTAAAAACTCCAACGAGGTCAGCCTGGACCTTCTCAAGACCCAGATCCTCGAGCAGCTCGCGGTCCTGTACCAGGGGGTCTCGATCTCCTTCACCTTCACCGATCCCGGGGGTTTTCCCTCGGGCTCCGCGAGCGTGCTCTACGCGAACGCCACCCACTCGCGCATCTCCTTGACCGGGCGGAGTCTCTCGGGGGTCCTCGGCCTCGCCTTCTTCGATCCCAACAACGCCCACCAGGAGGACGACACCCTGCATCCGGGAAGCACGCCTCCCTCCACCCAGCGGCTCGGGGTGTTCCTGCGCACCCTGACCTCGAGCGCCATCAACGTTTCTGGCTCCACCTTCCGCCTGACCTTCGACAGCTTCATCGACCACCGGGGGACACCCATCGGGGAGGACAGCGGAGACAAGACTCGGCTCCAAAACCTGCTGGCCAAAACCACGGGCGACAGCAGGCAAAGCGCGATGGACCTGGCCTACAGGCGGCTGGGCCGCTTTCTCGCCGTGGTGCTCGCCCACGAGTGCGGGCACTCCATGGGACTGGTCCAGGACGGTGCCCAGCCCACGGGGCTCTATGGGGGAGACAGTGTCAACTTTCCCGGTTCGAGCACGGGACATATTTCCCTCGCGTCTTCGGGACTCTTCGGCGCTTCGGCCCAGGAGGTGATGGAACCGAGCCTCTCCTTCACCAAATCCCTGGACTCGGGAACAGCCTTCAACGATCTGCTCAAGGCCTACCTCAAGGAGACCTGCCTCTATGGAAACTGAACGGCGGATTCCCAGCCCTCTCCCTACGATCGGGATCCTCCCCCTTCTCCTCGGGCTTGGCTCCATGCAGGGACTGCAGCCCGAACCCGGCCTGCCCGCCTTCGATCTCGCGGCCCGGCAGGCGGACCTGGTCCTTGTCCTGCGGCCCAGGGCCCGCGAGGGAGACAGAGTTCTGTGCAAGGTCCTCAAGAGCTTCGGCAACCCTCCCCCCAGCGGGGAGCTTGTCGTCCTGGAGCCGCGGGCCCTTCCCCGTCCCCAAACTCTACAGAATGGGGGAGCCCAGCTCGCCTTTTTGCGCAAGGCGGCGGGAACGGGGAACTTTTTGCTGCTCCAGCACCCGGGAACGCTTGTTCCTTGGACCGAAAAAAGGCGCCGAGAGCTGGAACCTCTGCTCCAGGTTCTGCTCCGGAAGACGGGGCCCAAGGGGAGGGCGAGTGCTTTGCTCTCCCTGGCCCTGGAAAACAGACCGGCGAGGACACGGGCGCTTGCCCTCCTGACCCTCTGCCGCGAGGGGGGGATGCGCTACGCCGACCAAGGACAGCGCCGCCTCCTTCTGCAGCTATTGAAAAACCGGAGTGCGGAGAAGTCGCTGCGGGATGTCTGCGCGCGCGCCCTCGCCGGCGCGGGAGACCGGGAGCTTCCGGCCCTGATGCTGAGGCTGCTGCAAAAGGGAGAGGCCAAGGGCCTCGGACCCTGCTTCGGAAACCTCCTCAGGCAAATGCTGGGAACGGCATTAGCCAAGGAACGGCTCCAATCCGCGCTGCGCGGGAACCCCACGAACCCGGATCTACGGGCGGCCTTGGGAGGCTAGGGTTTGAGACGGAAGGGGAGCAGCCCCATTCGCTCGCAAAAGCTGTAGGCCACCTTGAGCTGGATGGCGAGGGCCAGGATGGCGATCCAGAGTCCGAGACCGATGCGGGCGGCGCTCAGCAGGCGAAAGAGAACAAGGAGAGCGACGCAGGGGAGAACCCAGCGGTACACACGGAAGAAAGCCCTGGAAAGGCCCGGACCCAGGCCGGCCAGGCCGCCCAACTGGATGAGGAGGGCCGCCAGGATCCCAAGATGCCCCAGCGCCGTCAGCCCCCCAAAGGTCCAGCCATTGAGGGAGAGCGAAGGCTCGGGCGGACCGGAAAGGGGAATGCTCTCCCAGGGGAGAATGGTGGCGCAGAGATAGACGAGGTTGGAAAAGAAAAAGAGCTTTTCGGGCAGGGGCTGGGCCTTGAGCTTCTTGCGCAGCTCCCCGATCGAGATCTCAACGGGGGGCTTGCCACCCTCGGGGGCGCTCTCAGGATTCCGACTCTCTGGGGAGCTGTCCTTCATCCCGGGGATTCTAGCCCAATCCTGCTCAGCTTCCTTTCTTCTTCTTGGAAGATGCGGGAACCGCGTAGGCTCCGCGTCGGAAAAAGGGGCGGATGGCACGCATGGAAAGCTCCCGCTGCGCCGGATGGGCCAGGTTGGGGATCCAGGGGAGGAGGGAGGCCGCGCCGGGGATCAGGGGCCTCGGACCGAAAGTGCGGGAGCGCTGCTGGAGCTTCTCGGGGAGAACACGCTGCACGGTGAAACCCCGCGTGAGCACTCTGTATTCGACGCTCACCGGCGCTTGGGGCTCGAGGCGAAGACCCAGGACGAGCTGGCCGGACCGTCCTCCGAGGCCCTCGCGCAGCATGAGGGACACCCCTCCCTGGAAGGCCAGGGAAAGCCCGAATTCGGGGACCGCAACGAGGATCTGCTTGTGGGCTTTTTCGGGAGGAAAGAGCTGGGTCACCACCCGTTCCAGAAACAGGGCTTGGGAATAAGCCCGGGGAAACTGCGCGCTGTTCCTGGGTGTCCTGGCCCGCAGTTCCTGGCCCGCCCGGCGAAGCAGATCGGCGAGGAGGTGGACCCGCAGGTGTTTGTCTCCCCCGCGCACTGCGACCGGCCGCTCCAGAACGAAGGGGCCGAGCCCCGCCAGACTCACGACTCGGTCCTCCGCGCCGGAGAGATAAAAGCTGAAACCGGTGAAGGGTTTCTGCTTCTCCTGACGTCGCTCCCGCTCCCGCAACAGATAGAAGCGGCGCTTCCCCAGAACGGCCCACATCTCCCGAGGCCCTTTCCTCAGGTTTCCGGTCCGAAGCCTCAACTCCAGGCCATCCGCGAGGCAAAGGCGGACCCAGCCACGAACCCGCCTTGTCAGGACCTTGCCGCCCGTGACCACCCGTCCCCGGGCGTCCAAGCCCAACAGTCCCCCGCCCGCCAGCGGCAACTCGAAACCCCGCGAGGAGAAGGACACCCTCCTCCCGCCCTGGAAGAGGAGAACCCCGTCCCGGAGGGTCGCCTGCCCAGTGGCCCGGGGGGCCTTGGGAGGAAGGGGACCGAGGAGGGCCTGGGTGACCGGCTTCTGGAGGCCGGAGTGGACCGTGACTTGGAGGCCCGAGACCTGCGCGGAGAGAGAGCCAAGGAGGAAGAGAGCGAGGAGGGAGCCGATGAGCCTTGTCATGGGGAATTCATCGGCAGAAGGGGAGCGGTAGGCTTAGCCAGGTCTCCCTCCTGCTCCAAACACTCGCGAACCTCGCGGCTCAGGGAAGGGGATGGGCTTGGGCCAGCTCGAGGACCCGCGCGCGGACCTGTTCCTTGTCCTTGCCGGAAATGGCGCGATCCAGAAGCTCGGCGACCTCCCGGATCTCCGCCTCCCCGAAGCCCCGGGTCGTCAGGGCCGGCGTCCCCAGGCGGAGCCCCGAGGTCTCCATGGCCGGGCGTGGATCCTGGGGGATCAGGTTTTTGTTGATCACCAGCCCCAGCTCCAGGCAGCGGGCCTCGGCCTCCTTGCCCGAGAGGCCCTTGGGCCTCAGGTCCACCGTCAGGAGATGGGTGTCCGTCCCGCCGGTCACCAGCTCGTAACCCAGGGCAAGGAGGGATTCCCCAAGAACCTTGGCATTGAGGGCGACCTGCCTCGCGTACTCCTTGAACGCGGGCTGGAGGGCCTCGCCAAAGGCCACGGCCTTGGCCGCAATGGCGTGAAGGAAGGGCCCGCCCTGCCCCCCGGGGAAGACCGAGGAGTTGACCTTCTTGATCAGCTCCTTGCCGCAGAGGATCATTCCTCCCCGCGGACCACGAAGGGTCTTGTGCGTCGTCATGGTGACCAGGTCGGCGATCCCGACAGGGCTGGGAATGACCCCTCCCGCAATCAGCCCCGCCGGATGGGCGATGTCGGCCATGAGGTAGGCCCCCACCCCATGGGCGATGTCACGAAGCCGCTCCCAGTCGATGAGGCGGGGGTAGGAGCTCCCTCCCCCCACCAGGACCTTGGGGCGAAGGCTCTCCGCCTTGGCCTGGACCTCGTCGTAGTCGATCAGGCCCGTCTCGTCATCCAAGCCGTAGTGTTCGGCCTGGAAAAGAATTCCGGTATGGTTGCGAGCGAAGCCGTGGGAAAGATGCCCACCGGCGTTCAGAGCCATGCCGAGTAAGGCTTCGCCGCCCTTCATGACCGCGAGATAAGCGGCCAGGTTGGCCTGGGTTCCCGAGTGGGGTTGGACATTGGCCGCCTCGGCCCCGAAGAGTTCCTTGGCGCGGTTCCGGGCGAGCCGTTCGACCTCGTCCCCCACTTCGCAACCCCCGTAGTAACGCCTGCCGGGATAACCCTCCGCATACTTGTCCGTCAGAAAGGAGGACATCGCCTCGCGTACGGCCGCGCTGCAGTGGTTCTCCGAAGCAATCAGGGTCAGAGTCCTCGCCTGACGCTCTTCCTCCTCTTTGCAGAGCCGCGCGACAACAGGGTCCACTTGGGAGAGGTCTTTGTTGTTCATCGATAATTCCCGAAACCATTTCTTCTGAAAGGCAACCCGGGAGGCGACAGGGCCTGCCAGGAAGGTGGGATTATCCAGGACTTTGGCCCAAGAAGAAGGAATCCTTGGGTTTTTCTGGGACCACCGGTCGTTGCCCAGGGGCGTTTCCAGCCTATTCTGGATGCAATGATTTCCTCCAAGCTCCAAGCAACCAGCCTGGCCGGCCTCAACTTCCTCCTGGCCCTCACCCTCATCCTCCCCTCCTGTGGGAAGAAGGACGACAGTGGGCAGGAACCTGGTCCCGGCAATTGGCTCCAGGTGAAAGAAGGTTATTACGACTTCAAAAAGGTCTACCACGGCGACAAACCCAGCCATAGCTTTTGGATCCAGAACCAATCCGGACACAAGGTCCGGCTCAAGGGCTACCGCAACGCCTGCAGCTGCGCTTCGGTATCCCTCTCCATCCGTGACGCCCAGGGCAACAGGGTCCAGCGGGAACTCCACGATCCCCCCATCCAGCGTCAGGGGAGTTGGTTGGTGACATGGTTGGAGCCGGGCGAGAAACTCGAAGTCCGCGTCACAGTCAACACCCTTCTTCGTTCCGCAGTCGAGCACAAGGAACCGGGGACGACGGAGCTGCACTTCGAGCCCGACACGGAGGCGGGTATCGTCCGCCTGGGGTACCGATTCCACATCATCCCCAGGGTTCGCATCCTCCCCACCCCCAGCCTGGATCTTGGAAGCCTGGGAAAGGAGCAAAAGGTGATCAGCCCCCTGGAGCTGGCCCCGGGCGAGGGCATACGCCCCTTCAAAATCACCAAGATCGAGGGAGTCGATGCTTTCATGAAACTCGAGAACATCCCGGCCATGGAGAAGAACGGCTTTCGTTACCTGATCCACTTCGGCCCCACCCACCGTGCAGGTTCCTACCAGCGCGTTCTTTCCTTTCACACCGACCTGGACGGGTACGTCGCCCAGGTCCAGGTCAGCGCCAACATCCTCCCCAACCTCCAGTTTTTTCCGACCAGGCAGCTCAACTTCGGACGGATCCCCTTTTCCAAGGAGGGGGAGACCTTCATCACCCTGATCTACAACGGGTTGCTCGAGGATCCGGGACTCAAGATTCTGGAAACCCGAGGACGGAACAGAGATGGGGTGGACCGTTCCTCCCTCTTCCACTCACGATTGGAACCAGCGGGGGATGGAAGGTGGATTCTGAGGATCCTCTTCAAGGGCGGAACCAGGGACCGGACAATCCGAGGAGAAGTCCTGCTCGTGAGCAAGGACCCGGACCACCAGCGGTTCACGGTGCCCTTTGTCCTCTTCAACCAGGAGGACCGTTGATGCGAACCGCTTCGATTCTTTTGCTCCTCCTCCTAGGCATGGGTACTCTGGCTTTTGTCGCTCTTCCAAAAGCAAAGCAAGGAGGCAAGGAACCCGGGAAAGCGCCCTCGACCCTCCCCCAACGCCCCGACCTCCGCCTCCTCCTCAGTGGGCACCTGGACGGCAAACTCGAACCCTGCGGATGTGCCTCGGCCCAGAGCGGGGGCCTGGACCGACGGGCCTTTTGGCTCAAGGCCCACAAGCATGAATTCGACCTGGCCCTCGAGGGCGGCAACTACATCCACGAACCCAATCCCCTCGAAAAAGAAAAATTCATGACCACCCTCATGGTCCTAGGGGCGACTCTCCATTATCCCGTCCTTCCCCTGGGCGCCAGGGACTTGCGCATGGGGATCCAGGAACTCCAGGATTTTCATGAAGCCTTCGGTCCCCCCTTCCTCTGCAGCGATGTCTACATAAAGACCAAGGAAGGCCCGAAGCCCCTCTTCGGGCAGAGCTACCGGATCGTAACCCATCCCAAAGCCAAGATCCTCGTCCTCTCCATCGCGGGCAAAGACTCCTGGGAAATCCCTAAGGACCTTCGGCTTCTCTCTCCCGTGGAAGCCATCGAAAGGGCCCTCCGGGCCGCCCGGAAAACCGGCTTCGACCTCGTCCTCTGCTTCGTCCACTCCGGCGGATCCGAAACCGCCGCCCGAATTGCGCGAACAGCCAAGGGAGTAGACTTGGTGGTTTCAGTGGATGGGAGCCACGAAGCCAAGACCAAGGCCCGGGTCTTCCCGAAAAAGGGGGGGCGCAAAACCTACCTGCTCTTCCCCGGAAGCGAAGGCCGGTATCTCCTCAAGGCGGATCTCAAACATGCGCCCAAAGGCTGGGAACTTCTCCAACTCCACAAGATCCAGGTTCCCGCCCCCCGCCCCAAGATCCCCGGAACCCTCCCACCCGGAACGGATCCGGAGACCCACCGCCTCCTCCGCGATCTCAAGGTGCAAATCACAAAAAGCGACCTCCTGGAGAAGATGGCCGAACGTAAGGATCCAAGTGGGGGTTCCTATGCGGGAAGCCAGGCCTGCAAGTCCTGCCACGAAGAGGCCTTCGCCGCCTGGAAAAAGAGCCACCACGCCAAAGCGTTCGAGACTCTCCAACGGCGCGCGAAGGAAGAGAAGGTCTGGAGTCCCGCACGACATCCCGACTGCGTGATCTGTCACAGCGTGGGATATGGAGAACGGAGCGGTTTTCGCTCGGCGGAGAAGACTCCGCAACTCATGGGAGTCGGTTGCGAGTCCTGTCATGGTCCGAGTCGCCGGCATGTCGCCTTCTGGACCAGGAACAAGGGAAAGAAGGTGGAGAAGGCCGGAAAAGAAAGGGCCAAGACTCCCCGTCAAGCAAGAGTTGCCTGTTATTCCTGCCACACCTTCGAGCAGTCCCCCGGCTTCGATTTCACCGAACGCTGGAAAAAAATCCAGCACAAGTGACCACTCGTAGAAAACGTCTCCAGACGTTTTGCGTAGAAAACGTCTCCAGACGTTTTGAGTAGAAAACGTCTCCAGACGTTTTGCGCATCAAAAGCCTTCGGCTTTTGATGCCGGAAAACCCTGCGGGTTTTCCCGGAAAAGCCTGGAGGCTTTTCCTACGCAAAACCCCTGGAGGGGTTTTCTACTTAAAACACCTGGAGGTGTTTTCTACATGAAACGCCTGGAGGCGTTCCCTACTGCGTTCCATGCTGCGTTCCATGCGGGATGGCCTACTCCCCGCCGACCTTCACATAGCCGAAGCGGCGCTTCCCCACCTGGATGAGATAGCGCCCTTCCCCCAAAAGCGCCTTTTCATCTCCAACCTTTTCCCCATCCACCCGGATCCCTCCTCCCTTCAAGATCCGCCGCGCCTCGTTCGTGCTCCCCGCAAGCCCCGCCTTGGCCACCGCCAGGAACACTGGGATCTTTCCGTCCCGCAGCAGATCGGCCCCCAAGCGGATCTCCGGAATGTCCGAGGGAAGCTCCCGCTTCTGAAACACCCTGTCAAACTCCGCCCGCGCCTCCTCCCCGGCTTCCCTCGAATGCAGCCAGGAAACGATCTCCATCCCCAACCGTGCCTTGGCCTCCCGGGGATGCCCCTGGAGCAGCGCTCTTACTTCCGCCTCGGGAAGGTCCGTCAACAAGAGAAAATACTTCTCCATCAAACTGTCGGGGATGCTCATCACCTTGCCGAACATCTCCGACGGTTCGTCCGTCAGCCCAATCGCATTCCCCAGACTCTTGGACATCTTTTGCACCCCGTCCAGCCCTTCGATCAGAGGATGGGTGAGGCAGACTTGGGCGGGCATGCCCTCTTGCCCCTGGAGATCCCTCCCCACCAGTAGATTGAAGAGCTGGTCCGTCCCCCCCAGCTCGATGTCGGCCCGAACCTCGACGGAGTCCCAACCCTGCATCAGGGGGTAGATGATCTCATGCAAATGGATGGGCTGACCCGCCTTCATCCGATTCTCGAAATTGTCTCTTTCGATGGCTCGGGCCACGGTCATCCGGGACAGGAGCTTGACCCCGTCCATAAAGTTCATCCCCTCGAACCACTGGCTGTTCTCCACGTGCTCGGCAGCCTCGATGTCCACGATTTTGGAGATCTGCGCCTTGTAGGTGGCGAGATTCTCATACACACCTTCCCGCGTGAGTTGGGGCCGGGTCTTGTCCTTGCCGGTCGGATCCCCCACCATCGCCGTCGCCGTTCCCCAGATCACGACAGCCTGATGCCCCAGTTCCTGGAAAGCCCGGAGCTTGCGCAGCTGGACCGTGTGCCCCACGTGGATGTCGGGGCTGGAAGGATCGATGCCCAGCTTGACCCGGAGGGGACGCCCCTCCTTTTTGCTGTCCCTGAGTTTCTTTTCCAATTCCTCGCGGGTGACGCAGTCCACCACACCGCGAAGGATGATCTCGAGTTGTTCTTCTACCGGGGGGAATCCCATGGCCTTCCTATTTCGTTCAATTGGTTTCTTGTCGGGGGTTCTTCCAGAATCCTTCCCAGGATTCGAGTCCCTTCTTCTTTTCGGCCGCCCAGGTCAGAAGCCGAAAGCAACGCCGCAGCAGGGATTCTGCCGCGAGATTTTCCTCCGCCAAGGCAGAGGCCAGGATCTTTTTTGCAGCCTTTCGGGTTTCGGGCTTGAGCCCGCATAGAAAGGTGGCCACAAGGAGGTGCGGCCCCTTTTTCAGGGGAGTCGCCACGGCGAGCTTCAAGGTCCGGAGAGGGTCCTTCTGAACGGCCTCCGTCCCCTTGGGTAGCAGGAAAAACGCGAGGGGTTCCAGCGGAATCTTGGTGAGAGGAACCTCCACCCCTTGCCACACAATTCCTTTGCAATAGAGCTGGCCCCGGAGTTGCACCTTGCGGATCAGGACCTGGCTCGAAGGAAGCCCCGGTCCGGGAAGGGCCATGCGCCAGCCCTCGGGTCCCAGCTCGACCCGACCGGGAACACGAAGGGTAAGGGGAAAGGTCCTCCGGATCTGCCCCCCGCTGACCAGGGTGTCCACATAGGACCCTTCGACCACTAGCAGCGACAAAGAATTCTGCTCTCCAAAAGCTCCCTTTTGCCCCTCAGCCGCCCGCAGAACGAGTTCGAGCTGATAGGGCGCGTCCAAGTGGAAGGCCTGGATCCCGGGTAGCTCGAGAATGGCGGAAGCCTTGGGGCAGTGAGCCTGAAAACCCCGCATGACAAGTCCCCTGGAGAGGAGGATCTTTCCCTGGAGCAAACCCTCCAGGACCTTGTAGCGGGTCGCCTGCGCGGGAGAGGCCCCTTTGCGAGATCCCCTCAGCAGCTGGGCCAGAACTGCGTCATCCCCCTCCCTCCAGGCCTGCTCCGCCTGGGAGAGGATGCTCCGGTGGAACTGGTAGGCGGGATCGGAGGGATCCACCTGGGGACCTCCCGCGCAAGAAGGTCCCCATAGAAGCAAGAGAAGAAGAAAGGCGATGCGACCCATCCCCCCAGAATACCAGCGCCCAAGCTCCGATTCTCCCACGGAGTCGGAGCTTGGGATGGGAGCGGGCAAAAACCTGTTCTAGTCCTTGCCTTCCTCTTCAGCCTCGGAGCCTTCGTTGGTCTCAGGCTCTTTCTCGCCTTCTTCCGCGGGGGAAGCCTCGGCCGAAGCCTCCGCCTGCGTTTCGGACTTGGCCTCCGCTTGGGGTTCGGCCTCGGCGGCTTCCCGCGCTTCGATCTTCTCCCCGACGGAGCGCAGCTGCGCGGCGAGCGTGTTCGTCTCGGCCTCCAACATCGGGGAGGAAGTGGTCGAAGCAGCCTTTTTGCTGCTCTCTCCGCCTTCCCCTCCGGCGCCGTAGTGAGCCTGCACCAGAGTCAGGCCGACCTTGCGCTCCTCGGGATCGATCTTGATGATCCGGACATCGACCGTCTGCCCGGGCTTGACCACCTCCTCGGGATTGTCGACCTTGTGGTCGGCAAGCTCCGAGATATGGAGCAGTCCCTCGAGACCCTCCTCAAGCTCGACGAAGGCACCGAAGTTGGTCAACTTGGTGACCTTGCCGGTGACGGTGTCGCCGATGTGGAAGCGGGAGGGGATGTCGTGATCCCATGGATCCTGGTCCAACTGCTTCAGGCCGAGCGCGATACGCTTCTTGTCGCGGTCGACACTGAGGACGACGCACTTGAGTTCCTCGCCCTTCTTGACCATCTCGGAGGGATGGGTGACCTTCTTGGTCCAGGACATGTCGGAGACGTGCAGGAGCCCGTCGATCCCTTCCTGGAGTTCGATGAAGGCACCGTAGTTGGTGAGGTTGCGCACCTTGCCGACGATGATGGTGCCGGGGGGGTAGTTGCTCTCGACGAGATCCCAGGGATTGACCTCGGCCTGCTTCATCCCAAGGCTGATCTCCTGCTTCTCCTTGTTGACGTCGAGCACAACGACCTCGACCTGGTCGCCCACGTTGACCACCTCGCGGGGATCGTTGACGCGGCGGGTCCAGGACATCTCGGAGATGTGCACCAGGCCCTCGACACCATCCTCCAGTTTGACGAAGGCGCCGTAGTCCTTGATGTTGACCACCGTGCCGACCACCTTGCGGCCCGCGGGATAGTTCTCCTCGATGGAGAGCCAGGGGTCGGGGGTCAGCTGCTTGAGGCCGAGAGCGACCCGATCCCGCTCGCGGTCGATCTTGAGGACTTTGACTTCGATCTCCTGGTCGATCTTGAGCATGTCGGAGGGATGGTTGACCCGGCCCCAGGACATGTCGGTGATGTGCAGGAGTCCGTCCAGGCCGCCGAGGTCCACGAAGGCGCCGAAATCGGCGATGTTCTTGACCACGCCCTTGCGGACCTGGTCCTCTTCGATGTCCTCCATGAGCTTGCTCTTGAGGGCTTCGCGCTCCTCTTCGATCAGCTTGCGGCGCGAGACCACGATGTTCATGCGCTCTTCGTCGATCTTGATGATCCGGGCCTTGATCTCCTTGCCGATCCACTCGCCGATGTCTTCGGTGCGGCGGATGTTGACCTGGGAAGCCGGAAGGAAGGCGTTGACACCGATGTCCACGAGGAGGCCGCCCTTGATCTTGCGCGTGGCCATGCCTTGGACCTCGTCGCCCTCCTTGTAGAGCTGGATGACCTTTTCCCAGCTCCGGATGCGATCGGCCTTGCGCTTGGAGAGGAGGATCATCCCCTCGCCATCGTCGAGTTCCTCGATCAGGACCTCGACCTCCAAACCAGGTTTGACGACCGTTGGATCGTCGAATTCCGTAATATGAATCAAGCCCTCGGACTTGTATCCGATGTCGATGAAGACGTACTCTCCGGAAAGGCGGACCACCTTTCCCTTGACGATCATCTCGGGCTTAAAGTCCCCCACCGAATCCAGGAGGATGCTGTCGATCGGCGTCTCGCCGAGCGCTTCATTCAGCTCCTTTTCGAGGGTTTCTGCGTCAAGGTCAAACTCCTTGACCAGTTTTTTTCCGTATTGCATTGCGGACCAAAAAAGAAAGGGAAACAACGAAAAGAGAAAAACCCAGCCACAGCGGAGGCGGCAGCGGGGACCCGAAACCATTTCGGGATCGAAAGAGGAGACCCAGAGAACCGAATCTTCTCGGTACAAGGGCAAAAAGTTTATCGGCCTGGGGGCGCCCTGGAAAGGGCTCATCTGAGTTATTTCGCGGCTTTGCCTGGACCCGGGTTGCCTGGATCCGACGATGCAGGGGAGCCCGAATGGGAGCGGTCCCCTTCCTGAAGCATCTCCAGGAGGCGTCGGCGAAGTCCCTCCGCCCCGAGCTGGAGCACCTCCTCGGCAGGAATGGGCTCGCTGTACCGGATCCGGACCCTCCGGAACAGCCTGGGAAAAAGGGAGCCTTTTGGGAGAGCGCGTCCCGTTCCCTCGATGGCAGCCAGGACAACGGGGACCCCAGTCTTTTTGGGCATGAGGAGAAAGCCCCTCTGGAAAGGCAACAAACCCTCGCCGGGGTTCCGGGTTCCCTCGGGGAAGATCAGGAGGGGGGCGCCCTTTTCCAGGGCCTGGGTCCCCAGGAGGAGGGCCTGGCGGTCGGGAGCGCCCCGCTCGAGGGGGATGGAGCCCAGGATCTTGAGGAAACGGCCAAAGGGTCCGAAGCGGAACAGGCTCCCCCGTGCCAGAATGGCGATCTTGCGCCGGAGAAAACAGACCGCGAGGGGCGGGTCCAAAAAGGAGCGATGGTTGGCGACGATCAGAAAGGGACGGTCCCCAGGGATGTTCTCCAGGCCCATCACCTGCACGCGGAAGAAGATCCGAAAGCACCAGCGCGCGAAGAGGTCCACAGAGTGGTAGATCCAACCCGCCCGGGGATCGAAGTCCTTCACCGCTCCTCCTCCGGGCCGGTCGCTCTCCCCGAGCGCACCCGAGCCTCCATCCGCTCCAGAATCTCTTCGACGGACTTCCCCGTGGAGTCGATGACCTCCATCCTGGGCGTGCGCACCAGGGGGGCATCCTTGCGGGTCGAATCCAGATGGTCCCGGCGCTCGATCTCGGCCAGGACCTGGTCCCGGGGAACATGCCTCCCCTGGGCCTCGAAATCCCGGTGCCGCCTCCTGGCACGCTCGATGGGGCTGGCATCCAGGTAGAACTGGAAGGCCGCGTCGGGGAAGACCACCGAACCCATATCCCGTCCTTCGGCGACGAGGGGACCCCGGCGGGCTTCGCGTCGCTGCAGCTCCTTCATCCTGGCTCGAACCAGGGGAAGGGCGCTCACCGCCGAGACCTCAGCTTCGACCTCCGGGCTGCGGAGGAGGGCGCTCACCTCCTCCTCCCCCAAAAAGACCTTTCCCCCTTCCCCCAGCCGCAGGTCCAGCCGATCCAGGACCTCCCGCACCGCCTCGGCGTCGGAGAGGTCCACCCCCTCGCGGTGGAGAGCCAGAGTGACCGCCCGGTACATGGCCCCCGTGTCCAGATGGGTCCAACCGAGCCGACGCGCGAGAGCCTTGGCGATGGTGCTCTTGCCGGCCCCCGAAGGTCCGTCGATGGTCACGACCTGCAGCCCCTTCTCTTCCTCGGGCTCTCGGTTCAACGGCCCCTCCCCTCGAGCCCATACTCCTTGAGCTTGCGGTAGAGGGTGCGCTCGCTGGTTCCAAGAGCCTTGGCCGCCTTTTGCCGGTTTCCCTGGAACAGGTCCAGGGTGACCCGGATCTGGTTGCGTTCCACCTCCTCCACTGTCTTGCCCGCGAGGAAGGCCCAGGGATCCCCGATTTCCTCGGGGTGGGTGGACAGCTCCGGGGGAAGGTCCTGGACCGTCAGGATGTTGCCCCGCGCCCGCACCACCATGCTCTCGATCACGTTCCGAAGCTCCCGGACATTGCCCGGCCAGTCATAAGAAGAGAAGGCCACCAGCACCTCCCGGTCGATGCCCTCCACGTCCTTGTTGTGCATCTTGGCGAAGAGGTCCCGAAAGTGCTCCGCGAGCAGGGGGATGTCCGACTTGCGGTCCCGCAGGGGAGGAAGCTGAATGGTGACCACCTTGAGTCGGTAGTAGAGGTCCTGGCGGAATTTGCCCTGTTCGATCTTCTTCTCCAGGTCCTGGTGGGTCGCGGCGAGGAGGCGGACATCCACGGGGATGGACTTGTTCGAACCGATGCGAACGACCTTTTGTTCCTCGAGGACGCGGAGGAGTTGCACCTGCATCTCGAGGGGCATCTCGGCGATCTCGTCGAGGAAGAGGGTGCCCCCGTTGGCGTATTCGAACTTGCCTTCGCGGTCGGAGGCCGCCCCGGTATAGGCACCCTTGACGTGTCCGAAGAGTTCCGAGCCGATCGTCCCCTCCGAGAGCCCTCCACAGTTCAAGGCCACAAAGGGCTCCTCCTTGCGCGGCGAGAGATTGTGGATGGCGCGGGCGACCAGTTCCTTGCCGGTGCCCGACTCGCCAAGGATCAAGGCCGAGGCCTGGGTGGGCGCGAGCTGGTAGATCAGATCCACCACCCGCTGCATCTGCGGGCTCCTTCCGACGAGTTTTTGGATCCCCTGGAGCTGGCCCAGATCCCGCTTGAGGCGCTCGAACTCCTCCTCCTTGCGCCAGGTGTCGAGGGCACGCTGGACCTTGGTCCGCAGCTCGTCGAGGTTGACGGGTTTCTCCAGGTAGTAGAGAGCCCCCTCCTCCATGGCTTTGACCGCGATCTCCCTTCCTCCGTGTCCGGTCAACATCAGGACCTGGGTGCTGGGACTGCGGCGGCGGGCCTTGTCCAGGACGGCGAAGCCGTCCTCGGCCCCCATTACAAGGTCGGTGATGACCACGGCATAGGGATCCCCCTCGGCGATCAGCTTCTTCGCTTCTTCGGCGGAGGAGGCGAGACTGGTCTCCAAGCCCAGGACCTCCAACGCGTCCTCCAGGGTTTCCGCGTGCCCTCGATCGTCATCGACGATCAAAATCCTAGGTTCCACCCTCAGCCTCCTTTTCCGACTCTTTCCGCTCCTCCGGCTCCTCCCGATCGGCCAGTTCCTCCGGGTCCTCCAGTTCCTCCGGGAGGATCACTTCGAAGCGCGTCCCGTGCCCGGGGTGGCTCTCCACCCGAACCTCTCCCCCATGATCGTGGATGAGGCGCTGCGTCACTGCCAGCCCCAGCCCCGACCCACCGCTTTTGGTGGAGAAATAGGGTTGGAAGCATTTTTCAAGGACCTCCTCCTCCATCCCGGGACCGGAGTCGGTCACGGTGATGACCTGCACGCGGCGCCCCTTTTCCCTTCGCCGGTCGGTCGCGAGCAGAATCTCCCCCGTTCTGCCCTCCTCCTGCAGGGCCTGCTCCGCGTTGGTCACAAGATTGAGAACCACCTGTTGGATCTGGCTCGGATCAACCTGGATGTCAGGAAGCTCCGGTTTGTAGAAGACCCGGAGGTTGTGCCCCGCCAGCTCGAGACCAGGTCCCACCAGGTCGGAGAGATCCCGCACGATGTCGTTGAGATTGGTTTTCCGGCGGGCGGGTCCCGGCGCCCGCACATAGCTGAGGAAACCCTCGAGGATATCCTGGAGGCGTTCCACCTCCCGGCTCAGCCTCCCGAGCCGCCTTTGCACCCGGCGCTCCCGGGGACTCATGGGTTCCTTGAGTTCCTCCTCGATCATTTTGAGGTTGAGGCCGATGGTCGAGAGGGGGTTGCGGATCTCGTGGGCGAACCCACCCACGAACTGTCCCAGCTCGGCCAGTCGGCGGCCCTGGGTTTTGAGCTTCCCTTCTTGGGAATTCTCCTTGTCCTTTCGACTCGAAACCATCCGGGGACTATCCTCTCCTGCCTGGAAGAAGCAATACAGGCCGAACGGTACCCGCTCCCCCGAGCGACCGCAACGTCGAGGGCCCCCTCGCAGCAAATGACCAATGACCAAGATCCTTCAAGCGAATCCCAGCCAGGAACAGGAGCTGCTTGCCCGCCTCCGCGCCGCCCTGGATCGGGGAGGGCTCGTGATCCTTCCCACAGAGACCGTCTATGGAATCGCCGCCAGGGCGGACCGCCCCCAGGCCATGGACCGTTTGCGGGCGCTCAAGGAGCGGGAGGGTCCCTTCACCCTCCACCTGGGGGATACGAGCCAGGTTCCAGGACTCGCCGAAGCCCCCGTCCAAGCCCGGCGCCTCGCCAAGAACTATTGGCCGGGTCCCCTGACCATGATCCTGGAGGGCCCGAAGCACGGCAGCCGGGCAGGGGGAATCGGGGCGGGGCAAAGCCTTGGGTACCGCGTGGTGGATCATCCATGGACGGGGCCCTTTCTCCGAAACTTCGAAGGCGGCCTGGTCATGAGCAGCGCCAACCGGCAGGGCCGTCCCGCCCCTCGCTCCCTAGAGGACCTGGACCCCGCGGTCCTGGAGCTCGCCGACCTTGCCCTGGACCATGGACCCTGCCAATCGGGAATCGCCTCGACGGTCCTGCGGGTCGGGCATCAGGGATCCATCCGGATTCTCCGGAGCGGATTGGAATCCAAGGAACAGTTCCTCGCGCGGGCGGCCACACTGCATCTCTTTGTCTGCACGGGGAACACCTGCCGCAGCCCCATGGCCGCCCTGCTCTACCACCAGCACCTGGCCACGAAGCTGGGCGTCTCCCCCGATTCCCTCCTGGAGCATGGCCACCTCGTGAGTTCAGCAGGGATCTCTGCCCAGCCGGGAATGCCGGCGTCCCCGCGGGCCATCGAGGCCATGGCGGAGCTGGGTCTGGATCTCTCCTACCACCGCTCGCGCTTCGCCCACCCTACGCTGCTTGTGCGGGCGAGCCGCATCTACTGCATGGGACAAAGGCATCTGGACTTGGTGCGCCAGAGCCTGGAGGGGATGGGCGGAAGCCTGGAAGAGGACGCGCGCCCCCCAAGACTCTTGCGGCCGGAGGGGGACATCCCCGACCCCTTCGGAGGAGATCTGGGCCTCTATGTAGAGACGCGGGAAGCGCTCCGGGCGAGCATCGAAGGCCTGGAGTGATTCATTTCTGTTTCTTGAGTAGAGAGCGGAGCTGCTTCCGCATCTCGGGGAGGCGGGCGAGTTCGGCCCAGAGTCTCCAGAACTCTCGGGCCGTGCGAATCGGCCCCCCAAGATAGAAAGCGGGCTTTTCCACGTTTCCGAAGACCCCCGCCTTGCCCCCAAAGGCGGCGTCGTCGCAGACCCGGAGGTGACCCGCAAATCCGGCCTGCCCCCCCACCCGGACACGGTCCCCCAGGATCGTATGGCCCGAAAACCCCGTTTGGGCAGCGACCGCCGCATGCTCACCCAGGATGCAGTTGTGCCCCACATGGACGAGGTTGTCGATGCGCGAGCCCCGACGGATGCGGGTCTCGGCGAAGGTCGCCCGGTCAATGCAGGTGTTCGCTCCGATCTCGACATCGTCCTCCACCACGACCGTCCCGATCTGGGGGATGCGTTGCCAGGAACCGTCGGGGCGACGGGCGTTGCCGAACCCATCCGAACCGAGGACAGCCCCCGCGTGGATCTGAACGCGGTTTCCCACGCGAACTCCGGGATAGATGCAAACACCCGGATGGACGACGCAGTTCTCGCCAAGGACCACCCCCTTCCCGAGAAAGGCCCCCGCCATGATGCGGGTTCCGGCCCCGACCTGAACCCCCTTCTCGAGAACGGCGTGGGGGCCCACCACGACCGGATCCCCGATCTTGGTGTCCAGGTCGATGATCGCGCTGGGATGCAAAGACGTCTCCTGGGCGATCGGAAGGGGGTGGAAGCAGCAAGCAATCTCAGCGAAGGCCAGGTAGGGGTCCTCCACCCAGAGGTAGGCCTTGCCCTCGGCAGGCCCGGGGAGATCCTTCCTCCCCTCCTGGACCAGGAAGGCCGAAGCGGAGGACGCGCCGGAGTCCAGGGCCTCGGGCGGAGCCTCCCCGGCGTGAAAAGCGATCCGACCCGGCTCGATACCGGTCGCGTCCAGGGCACAGACATCATGGATGCTGAGGTCTTCCTCGCCTTCGATCCTCGCGCCGACCTTCTCGGCCAATTCCTTGACAGTTATTTCCATTCCAAAAACCTCGATTGATGGGGGAATCCGTAGTTCCAGATGGGGAGGAGTTCCTTTCTGCGGGCCTTCACCCAACGAACTCTAGCCTCTTGAGACGCCGAGGGTGAGGGGGGAGGAGGCACAAGTTGGAGACGTTGCCAGGCGAGGCTGCAGCGGATCAGCTCCTTCCTCCCGAGCCGTGAGGAGGAGAAGAGGTCCAGGAGAGCGTGCAGGGCCCAGGGGCTCTTCCTCCTCTCCAGGAGCCTGAGATAGACCTCGAAGCCTCCGGGAACCTCGACCAGGCGGGCCCGCATCCAGGCGCTGGGCGCGAGATCCGGGGGGAGCACCCGGGCGAGGGAGAGGAGATTTTGGCTCGCCCGCGCCATCCACGGTTCCAGGAGGGCCAGGGAGGCGGGATCCAGGAAGGAAGCGAGGCGCTCCAGGGATTCGGGGCGGAGGGACTTGCCTGCGCGGAGGTCCTGGACAAGGGTCCAGAGATGATCCAGGGGCCGACGCCGGAAGGCGATCCATGCCCTCGGCTCCCCCGCGTTCAAAGCTTTTACGAATCCGGGAATGGGGAGGGAGGGGTCGGGCTCCCCCTCTCCCCGCGTTCGCGGCAACCTTGCCAAGGCTTGGAGCAGAGGCCCCAGCCCAAGGCCCGAACGTCGTTGGATGGCCCGCAGCCCGGCAAATTGGGGATAGAAGCGCCGGAGGTCCTCCAGGGCGCTTCTGGCGCCCTCCTCCCCCCGTAGAGCCAGGAGGGCGGCGGCGCGGGTTCCCAGGAGAACGGGATCGCAGGGGCCCAGGCGCAGCGCCCGGTCGGCGGCCTCGAGGGCCGCCTCCGCATGCAGGGAGAGCAGGGCTTTCCAGGCGCGGTCCCGCTCCTGGAGGAAACGGGCGCGCCTCTCCTCCCGGAGCAGGAGGGTGGAGGAGGGGAAACGCTCCCGCAGCTTTTCCAGCATCCTCGCGGCGAGCCCCGCCGCGTCCAGGCCAGGATCCTCGAAGCGCCGGGCGAGGAGAACCCGGGCAGCCAGACGCTCCCGCTGGGCCAGGTCCCTGAGGTCTCGCCCATCGCCGGCCGGCGCCTGCTTCTGGCCCAAGGCTTCCAAGTTGCGGGCCAACCAGCCCAGGCGCTGGGCGGCTGGCTCGAAACCCATACGTTCCAGGAAGGGCCGCTCCTCCTCCACAACCTCTCCGGCCCCCCCGTCGGGAAAGGGCAGCTCGGCCAAAGCAAGGTCCAAGGGGCGAAACAGGCCCGACAAGAAGGCCGCCCTTTCCCCCAGCTCTCCCCGCTCGGGGATCGCCCCCTTCAGCCCTCCTTTGCGGCCCAGCAGGAGACTGCTCTCCTGCACCAGCAGCAGCCTCGGACGCTCGAAACCACGCCGAAAACTGCGCAGCAGCGCCAAAAAGCCCTTGCGCGGAAGAGCGTGGGTCGGCACCCACTGCACCAGAACCCCCCCAGGTTCCAAGGCCCTCCGCCCCGCGCGGTAGAATCCCACCGAATAGAGATAGACGCTCCCCGGAGCCTGGGGCAGGAGGGGCTCCAGGGTCAATCCCCGCAGGCTCTCCCTCGGAGCCAGCTCCAAAAAGAAACGCCCGTCCAGAATCCTGGTGCGCAGATCCCCGCCCAGGGAAAAAGCCTCCCGAATCCCACAGGCGTCGAGGAAGAAGGGGAGCTGGTCGGCCACCGCCTTGGAAATCTCGACGATCCAGGTCCGGCCATCCCGGTTCGCCTCGAGGAGGGCGGCCGCAGTCCGGCCTGTCCCCAGGCCGAGGCAGGCGAAATCCCCCTGCCCCTCTCCCTGGTCCGAGAGCCAGACGGGCAGGAGCCCCAGAGCCTCCATGTACTTGCTCTCCACTCCTCCCGCCGCCGAGAATTCGTCCGTGTAGAGGAAGCGCTCCCCCCGCACCCGGTCCAGGACCACCGAGGCCGTGGTGATCCGATCGGTCTTCTCGGCCAACACCTGTCGCCCGCTCCCCTCCGCGTCGAAATTCCGTGCTTCGAGAAGCAAAGGGGTCCTGGGGAGGAGGGCCCCCACCCCCAACAGGGTCGCCAGGAACAGAGGGACAGCCATGCGCAGGGGAGCCAGCCCCAAGATCAAAAGCCCCGCCGCGAGCAGCGGGAGAAACCGGAGAGGGGACCCCAGCCCCCAAGCCTCCACCGGGAGGGCGAAGAGAAGCGGGCTCCCCAAGCCCACCAGGGCTGCCCCCATCGAGAAGGTATAAAAAGCCCTTCCCGGAAGGGCCATGTCCCCTCCCTCAGGTCCCTCCCGCTCGGCGATCCAGGCGGGGATCAGCGCCCCCATCGGGACGCTTGCCGGCAACAGGAGAAGACCGGGAAACAGACTCGCCCGGAACAGGGCCCCCGAGAGGCTCTCCAGGGGGAGCCGCGCAAGCTCCCCGGCCAAGACCTCGATGAGCCCCATCGAGGCGAGGACCCCCAGGAAGGAAGCAAGCCCCAGGGTCCGTGCGCCCAGGCGGCTCCCCCAAGCCCGAATTCCGAAGAGAAAACTCCCGAGCGAGAGCCCCAGCAAGATCCCGAGCAGCGAACCCGCCTGGGTCGGCAAAAAGGAACCGAAGGAAAAAGCCAACCTCCGCGGGAGCCAGATCTCCAGGAGCAGGACCGAAGCCCCCGCCAGGAAGAGGAGACTCCTCCCCCCCGTGGGACGCTCCAAAGGAAGCGCCCCAGGCTCGGCCTCCCAGACCCGGGCCTCCTCCCTCCCTCGATCCCGTAGACCGAGGAGCAGAACGAAGGCGAGGCCGTAGCTCCCGACCGCGAACCAGAGGCTCGTCTCGAAACCCAACAGGGGGAGCAGGGCCAAGGCCCCGAGGCCCAGCCCGAGGCAGGATCCGAGGAGATTGCTCCCGTTCAAGGCGAAGACGGCCCAGGGAAAGCGTTCCTGCAGGCCCGCCACGCAAAGGGGAAAGGCCTCCCCCATGAACACCGCTGGAATCCCCACACCCAGAAAAAAAAGAGGAGCCAGGAGGGGATCTCCGGGGCGCAAAAGAGAAGCCAGGAGAGGCAGGAGAGGAAGCAGGACCCCCACCCCCAGATAGAGAAGGCCCGCCCGAGGGAGCAGCCCCCCCCTGGGACTCCTGGGAAAAGAAGCCCTCCTTCCACCGACTCCAAGCCCCAGAAGAAAGGCGGCGAGGACCCACCCCTGGGCCTGGGATCCCTGGCCCAGGTCGAGGGCCGCCCAGCGGAGGGCGAGCAGCTCGAAGAGGAGTCCCCCGAACCCGGTGAGGAGGACCGCGGCCAGAACACGGATCACCAAAGTTGAGGCTGGAGGCCTCCGGAGCATCGCTCAGGCCTTGCTCTCGGCCCCAGTCAGGATGTCCTGGACCTCCTGGGGGGTTTTCGCCCCAAGGAGCGCTTCCCGGACTTCGGGTCGAACCAAAAGCCGGGCGAGCGAAGCGAGGGTCCGGACATGGAGAATCTTGCGCGCGGGGGGGATCAGCATGCAGCAGATCAGATGCACAAGCTCCCCCTCGGGCCCAGCGAAGGGGACCCCCTCGGGGGAGATCGCCAGGGAGCCGACTTCACGGGTCAAACCGGGGAGGGATGCGTGGGGAATGGCCAGCCCGTCTCCCATTGCCGTGGACATCGACTCCTCTCGAATCAGAAGCGCGGAAAGTGCCTTTTCCTTGAGTTCTTCCTCAAGGAGCCCGTTCTCGACCAAATGGTCCACGATCCGAGAAAGGCTGTCCTCGGTCCCGCTTCCCTTAAAATCGAGAATCACCCCTTCGGGGGGGAAGATTTCACTCAGATTCATCCTTAAGGCGCTCCAAATGGGAAAATCGGACGGAACATACTGCCCCCTGAAGCCCTCTTTGCAAAGAAGAAAGCCCCAACCAAAGCCTCAAGGACCTGCGGTTTACACGAAGATCCAGTTGCAGAGGAAGAGGAGGGGGACCAGGATGCCGACGGACCAGAGCAGGTAGCCGAAGAAGGAAGGCATTTTGATCCCCGATTCGTTGGCGATGGCTCGGACCATGAAATTGGGTCCATTCCCGATGTAGGTCATCGCCCCCATGAAAACCGCCCCGAGGCTGATCGCTGTCAGGATCTTCTCCGGAATGATGAAGATGTTGGCGACCCCCTGGGCTTCCCACTGGACAGCCAGGGCCTTGGCCTGGTCGAAGCTCATGATATGGGCTTCGTGTCCCTGGGCGAAGATCAGGACCGAATCCAAGTATTGGCTCCCCCACTCGTGGATCCCGTTGGCGAGGGCCAGGAAGGACACATAGGTAGGCGCATTGTCCAAGAAGGAAGAGAGGCTTCCTGTCGCCCAGAAGAATTGATGTCCGTTGCTGACGCCCAGTTCTCCCCCTCTGGCTTCCAGGAGCGCGAGGGCTGGGATCATCGTGCTGAAAATGCCCACGAACACCACGGCCACCTCCATGATGGGCGCGAAGGAGAATTCATTCTGCCGCCGGTTTTGCGGGCGGGTGGAGAACCAGGCAAGAAGACTCATCAAAATCATGAAGCCTTCGCGCGTCGGGAAGTGGAAGACATCGGGCATGGCGACAGCCATGACCACCCCACCCAGGAACAAAAAGTTATGAGCGCCCCGAACGATCAAGGGGCGGTCATGCTCTTCGTCCAGTTGGATGTCCTTCTTGGTTTCCCGACTGTGCTGGTAGAGGTCGAGAAAAAAATAAATGACGAGGAGAGAGCCCACAACAAAGGCCCACTCCTTCCAAAGAGTGAAGGTCCAGGTGAAGGGAACACCCTTGAGGTAACCGAGGAACAGGGGGGGATCCCCCAAGGGAGTCAGGCATCCACCAGTGTTGCAAACAATAAAGATGAAAAAGATCACGGTGTGGAGCTTGTGCTTGCGCTCCTTGTTCGTGGTGAGAATGGGCCGGATCAAAAGCATGGCCGCCCCTGTCGTCCCGATGAAGCTCGCCAGCAGTCCCCCCACCGCGAGGAAGGAGGTGTTGATCTTGGGAGTGCCTTTGAGGTTTCCCGTGATCACGATTCCCCCGGAGATCAGGAACAGGGAACCCAGCAGAACAATGAAGGCGATGTATTCCTCCCCC
>DROQ01000261.1 GCA_011321845.1 Planctomycetota bacterium
GCCTCGTCCCCCTCCCAGGCTGCAAAGTCCCCGCCTCCCCATCGGTCAACACCACCGGGAAAAGCTCCGCCCCCGCCTCCAGGAGCCTCAGCAACAGCCCGCCCGCGTAGCATTCCAGATCATCGGGGTGCACCCCGAGCGCCAACACCCGAAGTCCCCTGCTCCCAGCCTCGCCCCCCGCCCTCATTCGAACAGCCACCCCGGCCCCCGCCGCGGACCCCGCCTCTCCGCCATCGCCCCCTCCCCAAAGAGGACACCCATTCTCCGGCAACTCATCTCGAAAAGATCCCGGGTCGCCTGCCAGCGTGGCCCCTTCCCCACCATCCGCGTGCCGAATCCCCCCTGGTCGAGCGCTCCCCCCCTCTGGTCCCGGAGTCTTCCCTGCAGGGCTTCGGCAGCATCGGGCAGCAGCTCCCGCAGCCTCCCGAGGAACACCTCCTCCACCGGCCCCGGCAGGCGTAGCAGGGTCATGAAGGCCCGCCCCGCCCCCGCCTCCACCGCCCGCTCCAGCAGAGCGGGAATCCGGTGGTCGTTGAGCCCCGGCAAAATCGGCGACAGCGAGATCCCGACCGGGACCCCCAAATCCGCCAGCCTCCGCATGGCCCGAAACCGGGCCGAGGGCGCCGGCACACCCGGCTCCAGGCCGCGCCCCGGGTCCTCGTCAAGAAACCCCACACTGAACCAGACCATCGCCCCCGCCCCCTCCTCGATCCTGCGCAGCAGATCCCCGTCCCGTTGCACCAGAGCACTCTTGGTGATCACAGTCACATGCACTCCCGCCCGCGCGCAGACCTCGAGGCAGGCCCGCGTCAGCCCATAGCGCGCCTCGAAGGCCTGGTAGCAATCCGTATTCCCCGAGAATACCAGCCCGTCCTCCCCCAGCTTGCGAACCTCCCTTGCCAGCAACCTGGGGGCATTCGTCTTGACCACGATCTTCTGCTCGAAGTCCGTCCCCGCCCCAAACCCAAGATATTGGTGCGTCGGCCGCGCATAGCAGTAGGCGCAGCCATGGAGGCAACCCCGATAAGGATTGAGGCTCCAGCGAAAGGGAATGTCCGGACTCTCGTTCCTGGAAAGAACCGTCCGGGCCTCCTCCTCGAAGACCTCGATTCTCCCCGGGGGAGGCTCCCCGATCCACTCCACCTCCGTAGAGGACCAGGGATTGGGTGGATTGTTCAAAGGACGAAGCAAGGCCTAGCCTTCCCCCTCCGCCAGAAACCCCATGTTTTTCAGGCAGGATTCGATGCGGTCGCGGGGGGAGGGCCGTTTCTCGGTGGATAGGCGAAAAGCGAGCCGATCTCGGAATCCACGATCTTCGTTGACCTTCTTCGCGCCCCGGGCTTGGAGTTCGCGGTTCAGGCGCCTGGCGAAGGCCCGCATCTGGGCGTCGAAGGCGTCCAGATGCGCCGAGACCGATTCCAGATCATATTGTTCCCTGTGCAACACCGCCTCGAGAGGGAGGCGCGGCATGGGCATGGGATCATCGCAGGGACGCCCGAGAACCAGACCGAAGAGGACGAAAACCTTGGGAGGCAACCCCAAGACTCGAGCCAACTCGAGGGGATGGTTCCGGGCGGCGCCGACGAAGCAGCCCCCATAGCCCATGGCTTCGGCCGCTAGAAGGAGGTTTTGCGCAAAGAGGGAAGTGTCGATACAACCAATCAGCAGGGTCTCGAGATCGATGGGCGCAAGCTCCTTTCCCTGGTCCCGGCAGGCCTTCTCCGCCCGATGGAAATCCACGCACAGCGCCAAAAAGACCGGCGCATCCAGGATCATCTGCTGCTGGGAGCAAAGCTCATACACTCTACGCTTGCGCTCAGGATCGCGTACGACGACCACCGAATAAGGCTGCAGAAAGGAAGAAGTCGAAGCCCGCTGGGCCGCCGCCACACAATCCTCCAAATCCTTCTGGGGGAGATCCTCCTCTTCAAAGGCCCGCCGTGAACGATGCGCCCACATCCGCTCGAGGACCTTTGCCGCCTCCTCCTCCCGCCTTTCCGCCGGGCAACGTTCTTCGGGTTCTTCCGGCAAGTCTTCCAGGTTCATCCTTGCTTCCTCCTGAGGTTCCCTTTGTCCCTCTTTCCCTTGATGCCATTCCAGGATAGGAAGCGGACGAGCCCGAACCAAGACAGAAGGCCCGGGCCTGACCCAGAAAGGGTCGAGCTGGTTGCCGCTTCGTTCGCTTCCAGAAGCGGGAACGACCCCGCCCCCTTTCGTCCTTGGTGAGGTTACGACAATCCCGGCGTTCGTTCGCTACCAGAAACGGCAACGACGTTTACACAAAGGGCACCCCCTGGTCCTGAGGACGTTTCCAGGTGTCCGACGGGGCAGTGCTGTCTAAGATCATCCGACTCTCTTCCCGAAACCCCTTCCATTCCCACTGAAACCTGCATCCTAAGCCCAAAACCCCAGCTTTCGAAATTTGGCTCCCCTTGTCTACTTCCCAGGTTTCCGGTTTTCAGGCTTACCTTTGGGAGGTTTGGGAAAAGCTCTCTTGGAAAGGTCTGCCGACGGGGAGACGGCCCCAGCCCAGGCTCAACCCAGATCTTCGGGTCGGTTGAGATTGTGCAGGATGCCGGGATCGTCGACCTCCAGCCGATGGACTTGGGCCTGCTTCTCATGGAAGAGATCGCGAAGGGTCCCATTCTCCTCGGCGAGGCGGAGGAGGCGTTCCCAGTGCTCGGCTCCCACCCAGACGGGGTGTCCCCCTCGGCCCTCGTGGCAAGGGACGCGAAGGTTCCCCGGGGCGACAAGCAGGGCTTGGACGGTGGCGACCTGGACCCGGGGGTGGTCCACCGGCCAGACCACAAGACCGGCGTAGCCAGGAAGTTGGGGCGAAGCGCCCGGCGAGGAATGGGTGTCCCGGATCGCGGCATCCCGGATCGCGGCAAGCAGGGAGGCCAGGGAGCCGATGGGGCCGCGGGCGCGGAGGGTCTCGGGGACGGGGTGCAGGCGGCTGGCAGGGAGACCCAGGCCACGGAGCGCTCGGAGGTGGGCGGCCTGGCAGGCGACTCGATAGTCCTGGATCCCGGCCTCGCGGGCGGTCTCCAGGATTTTGTGGAGATGGGGGACCCCTCCGGTTTGGAGGAGGAGCTTGGGGCGCCCCATCCGGCGCGAGTCGCCCGCGCCGAGGATGGCGAGCAGGGGCTGCCCGGACGCGGGATTCATTCCGAGCCTTGGGCCTCGAGGTCGGGCACGGAACTCGGGGCCTGGTCCAGGAGGACCAGACCATGGGTTTTGGGGATCCCCTTGACGAGTTGCACGAGGCCACGGGGGAGGGCGGCCCCATGGCGCAGGTAGAACTGGAGCCCTCCCAGCACGCGCTCCTGCAGCTGTCCGCGCGGTCGCAACTCCACGCATAGGCGGCGAGCGTGCTTGCGCCAGGCCCCCGAGAGGTTGCGCTGCTGGTGGCGGATCTTGGTGGCAAGGCGCTCCAGCTCGCCCTGGGCTTTGAGCCGGAAACGATCCAGGGGGAGCAGGAGCTTGGGATCCACCTTGGCGACCTGGGCCTCGATTCCCGCGATTTCTGCGGCGAGCCGCGCGCTGAGCTTCTCGAGCACCTGGGAGGGACCCTCGTCGATGACCGCCGCACCACCCTCCTTGGCCACGATCAGCTCTTCGACCGCGGGAATCGCCTGGTCCAAGTCGCCCAGGTCGAGCTGCCAACGCTCCAACCAACCCGCAAGGCGGGCCTCGACAAGGGTCCAGGATGCTCGTGGAACGAGGACCGGGCGGGGGAGGGAGAGCCTGTGGTAAAAGCCCTGGATCAAAGCCTGGTACCCCAGTTCGCCCGGCCCCGCCACGTAGGCGAGCGTCGGCAGGATCCAGTCCTGGAACAGGCAGCGCATCAGCGCGCCCGGGCTGGGGCGGCCGCCTTGACCGAAGGGGAGCCCATCGGGCACCGCCCGCCGCTTTCCCTGAGGCCCGATCTCGAAGAAGAGCGGCGCCTCCGGTGGAAGCGTCACCTCGAAGCCCCGGTCCTGCAGTTCCCCAGCCCGCGTCCCCAGCTCCGCGCGGAAGGCCTCCGCCTCCCCCGCCCATGCCCGCAGCGGCTCGAAGAACTCCCGCGGCAGCGCGTCCGGCTCCAACACCAGCAGCCCCCGCTCCCCAAAAGCCCGGAAGAACAGCCGCGCGACGTGCCCCCCCAGCGTCTCTCCCTCCTCCGGCGCGAAGGCGTCCAACAGGGCCTGGGCTTCCTGCGTGTCCGGGCCCAGCTCGCGCACCAGCGGAAGCAGCTCCCGAAGACTGTGCTCCACCCCCACCCGGCAGCTTGCCCTGCCCGAGGCCGGCAGGGACACCCGCACCCGCTGCAGGTCCAGGTTGGGATTGAGCAGGTAGCAGTGGTTCGCCTCGCCCCAGTCGTGGTCATCGCTGTGGTTCCAGAAGACCGTCACCACCTTGGGCGCCCCCGGCAAGGCCCGGATCTGCTCGCTGAGCGCCAGGGCCGTCGCGATCTTGTGCCAGACAAAGAGCGGCCCGCCAAAGAGCACCGGCTGATGTCCCGCCATCACCACCACCGTCCCCGGCTCGGCCAGGGTCTCGGCGGCCTCGAGGCTCGCCTGGGGCGCCCCCAGCCCCCGGGCGTAATCACCCAGGCAGCGCGCCAGCTCCGCGCGGCGCTCCTCCCAGGGGCCCGCCCCCAGGCGGGCCTTGCCCCTTTCCAGGATCCCCGCCACATCCTCGGGGCAACCCGGCAAAAAATCGTCCAGCGCCGGATTCCCCTCCGACCAGCAGAGGGGGATCGAAGGCCAACCCACCCGCTCCCAAGGACGCTGCTCGAAGACCTCCACCTCCCTCACCTCCCCCGGTATTCTTCCACCAGTGCACGGGCCTGGGCCACCACCTTTGCCTCCCAGTCCTCGTCCCCCGGTTCGAAACAGGCCCCCAGCCCCCGGCTCACCGGCAGCAGCGCCCCCGTCCCATCCGGGAGAAAGGCCGGCCCCAGGTCCGCAACCTTCCCTCCCTGCGCCCCCACCCCCGGGAGCAGAAACCAGGACCGCGGCATCCGCTCCCGCAGTGCCCGAACGATCTCCGGATGCGTCGCCCCGATCACCGCCCCCACTGGCCCCAGCGCCCCGTCGCCGATCTCGCCGACTTCCCCGACTTTGCCGACTTCGCCGACTTCGCCGCCGGAACCGGCCGCCGCTCCCACCGGCCCCAGCGCTCCATCGCCAAACTCCTCGCCCTCGCCCCCGGCTCCACGGGCCCCCCCCTCCAAGAACCCCGCGCTCC
>DROQ01000262.1 GCA_011321845.1 Planctomycetota bacterium
ATACTTGGGGCTGGACTTGGATCCCCTGCGTTGCCTGATGGCCCGGCACAACTCGGGGGCCGAAGTGCGGGAGTGGGACCTGCGTCAAGGGCTGCCGGAGGAGCTGCTCGCGGGGACGAGCCAGGTCCGGGGACAGGAGCCGTTCGCGGGGAAGAACCGGGACCAGGGGCGGAATCTGCTCTTTCACTTCGATCCCCTTCGCCGCGCCGGGGGGAGGCGACTCCGAGGGGTGGAGGGCCTCCTTCCCTTCGAGAAGCTGCTGCATCAACTCTCCAAGTCCACGCAGGGAGGCGCCCTCAAGCTGGGCCCGGAAGTCGACCGGGAGGAGCTGGAGGGACTGGGGCTTGGAGAGTTCAGTCTGGAGTACTTCGCCGACGCGGGCGGGGTGGTGCAGGCGGTGGCCTGGCTCGGGACCTTGCGAGAAATGGGTGTCCCGCTTCGAGTGACGCGGCTGCTGGGAGCGGGGCGGGCGGGGGAGGTCGGGGAACTTCGGAGCTTTGGGGGGGAGGCGGGGGGGCCGGCCCGTGGGCCGGGGGGCGGGCGTTGGTTGCTGCTGCCCGATCCGCTGCTGGACCACGCCCGCCTGGCGGGGGCACGCCTGCGGGCGCTGGGCCTGGCCGCCGGGGAACTGCACCCGGGGCTCGGGATTTTCCGGGCAGAAAGCCCCTGCCCGGATCCATGGTTCCAGAGTTTCGAGATTCTGGCGGAGCTTCCCCTCCGCGAGAAGAAGATCAAGGCCTGGCTCCGCGCCCACGATGGGGGCAGGGTGCAGGTCCGCACCAGGGGCAAGGCCGTCCGCCCCGAGGCCTGGACCAAGAAGCTGGGGGGCCAGGGAAGCCGGGATTACTGTCTCTTCGCCCTGCGGCTGGGCAGCAAGCTGTGCGCCTTCCTCACTGCCCCGGCCCCACCCCCCTCCTGAACAGGAATCCGCTCAGGAGGCAGAGCAGCAGCCCAAACCCAGCCGCCCAGAGTCCGAAGACGAAGCTGGCAGGCAGGTACCGCAGGCGGAGGCTGTGCGTGCCCGCGGGCACCCGGACGGCCATCCAAATGTGGTACGCCGTTTCGAAACCCACCGGCTCCCCGTCCAGCTCCACGCGCCAGCCGGGGTCGAAGCCCCTGCGCACCGACAGCCAGCCCCCCGTGCCCCGCAGCTCCAGCTCCACCCCGTTCCCCCAGCGGCGCAGGACCCGGACGCTGCCGCCTCCGTCCCTGGCTTTCCCCCTTGGGGGCCGCTCGAGGGCGACCGCCTCGCGGGGGTTGCGGCGGGCGAGGGCGTAGGGATCGCGGGTCAGATCGTAAGCCTTGCCCAGGTATTGGAACTCGGGCAGCGCACGGGGGTTGCGGGCCAGCAAAAGGCTCCCTCGCTCCAGGACTTCGAAATGCTTGGGAAGCTTTGCCCCCTTGCGAGCAACAACCAGGCCCGCCCCGAAGATGTCGAAGAGTGGATCCCCGAGACGCAGGTCCTCCGCCTTCCAATCCTCTCGCGGCAGCCCCGGTCCCTGTTTCGGGAGGTACTGCGCCAGCTCGAAGAAGCGCTTGGGTTCCAGGCCGTCGTAGCCGAACAGCTGGGCCTCGCCATAGACCAGGGGTGTGTTCCCAGGGAGCGCATCGAAAGGCAGCACGCAGAGCCGCCCCTCCTCGCGCTGCATCCGTTCGATGAGGGATACCCTCGGATAACAGGCTGCCAGCGGCTGTGCGGGGTGGAAACCCAGCCCCGGCACCAGGCTTGGGAGAACGGCCAGGGGCGCCCAGAGTCGGATCGGCGCCAGGGGCAGAAGCAGGCCCGCGACAAGCCCGATCCCCACGGTCCAGCGGGGGTGCAGCATCTCCCGTCCATGGACGAGCAGCACGAGCAGAACCCCAAGAAGCAGGAGCCAGCTCCGCCCAAAACAGCGCCGCCGTTCCCCGACCCGAAGCCGCTTTCCCTCCGCCACGCTGCGAAGCAGGAGCATCGCAGCCACCAGGGGCACCAGGCTGGCCAGCCGGCTCGGGGCCACCATGGGGACCGCCAGCCGCAGAGCCTGGAACAGGATGGGAAAGGACGAGGCCGCCAGCAGCAGAAGCCCCAACAAGGTCCGGCCCTGCCGGAGAGACCCGCCCGGAAAGGCCAGAACCAACAGGAAAAAAGCGAGCCCAAGGCTGTCCTGGTTCACCTCCAGGTAGGGCCCCAGCCCAGCCCCCGCGTGGAATCCTCCAAAACATGGGTGTCCCGCGATGTCCGGGAAGAACCAGAAGAGGGCCTGGCCGTCGGCGCCCCCGAGGGTGGCGGCGGCCAGGATCCCGCCGAGGAGGAGGCCCATCCAGAGGTAGGCGCGGGGTCGCTCGCGGGCCTTGCTCCAGACCAGACGCAGGGCCAGGCCGAGGGCCAGGATGAGGAAGACCCCAAGGCCCAGGCTCCCGCCCTTGGGCAACCAGGGCTCGGCGGCCCGAAGCTCCCGGACCCTGGAATGGTCGAGATATTCGGCAAAGGGCCCCCAGACCGGCATGGCAAGCAGGGTGGAGACGCCCACGACAAAAAGGCCTGCCAGGGCTCCGCGTCTTCCCTCGCCCCGAAGCGCCATGTAGCCCATGAGGAACAGGAAAAACAACAGCGAAGTCTGCGGATAACCACCGAGGTTGGAGAGGCCCAGACTCAGGGCGGCCAGGCCCAGCCAGCTTCCGCGCTTGTTCCGCAACCAGGCTTCTGCAAAGAAGAGGACCATGGGCCAGAGGGAGGCCACCTGTTCGGGCGTCGAAAAGCGCCAGAGAGCATTGTAGGGCCCCAGGGACAGGAAGGCCGCACCAGCCAGGGCGGTCCACCTCCCCCCTCCCAGCAGCCGCAGCCACAAAAACCCAAAGACGAAACAGAACAGGTAGCGCAGAATCCCCATCCAGCTCAGACCCAGGGAGAGCCGGGCGGGATCGAAGGGCTCCCCCCTTCTCTGAAACAGCAACAGAGCCCAGGTGAAGGGCGAAGCCACCGGCACCTGCGGATTGCCGATGGCCGAAGCTCCTCCATAGAGCTGCGGGTTCCAGAGAGGAAACTCCCCATCCTCGTGCATGCGTCGCAGCGCCGCCGCAAGCTGGGGGAAAAAATAGAGGTCCAGATCCCCCACCTCCGGGTTGTTCGGGGTCTGGGAAGCCCCCTCGGGCAAAGCGCTCTTCCAGGGCTCGTGCGCCAGGGCGGCGGAGGTCGAGTAGATCGACTCCCCCTCCAAGAACAGCCCGGGCCAGGACAGGAGGGCCAGCAGCAACCCCAGCCCGAGGGCCAGGCCCAGCTCCCGCCAACCCCACAGCCAGCCCAGCCCCCCAGCCCTCCGCTCAGGATCCATGCACCTTGGATACCGGCCCAGCCCCGCCCCCGCAAGGCTGGATCGAGATCGGGGACACCCATTCTCCCTGTCCCAAGGCCCACCCGCTCCGATTCATCCGAGCTCCCCGCGATATAGGGGACACCCATTCATGGATCCTCGGGCCTTCCCGCTCCGATCCATCCGGGCATTCCAGCGGTTTAGGGATAATAGGGGACACCCATTCATGGACACTTGGGCCTGCCCGCTCCGATCCATCCGGGCATTCCAGCGATATAGGGATATAGGGGACACCCATTCATGGACCCTTGGGCCTGCCCGCTCCGATCCATCCGGGCATTCCAGCGATATAGGGATATAGGGGACACCCAT
>DROQ01000263.1 GCA_011321845.1 Planctomycetota bacterium
AGCGGTTTCGCATGTAGATGAAACCGGTCTCGAAATCGTGGAGATGGGAGGTGTACCCTCGGAGGTTTTGGACTGCGGTGACCGAGAGAAGGTTGCCGTTGGCGTCGAAGACCGATCTCCTTCCAAAGGGATCGTATTCAGGCTGTCCGACTTGTAAGTCAACCTGCTCGGCAAAATCGAAAGCCCAAGTACGACTTTTTGCGCCCGAGGGCTTGGCTGCCAACGCGATCCCCGCGACAAAGAAGCTCGCCAGGAGAAACAGGGGCGCGAAGATCGCGATACGGTTTCGCATACATCCAGTTTCCGATATCGAGCCTCGGACAGCAAGGCAGCAAAAAAGGGAATCACTCCCGCGGCCGGACGGGGTCTTTGTTCCTTTGCCGCTCCACCCGGTCCCTTGACATTGGCTGCCCAGGTGAGGAGTGTCGCCGGGGAATCTCCGCACTCGGGTGCGTCCCTCCATGGCTCTTCCTTCCTCCGTGCGCATCGGACTCCTCCAAGGGCTTTGGCCTCAGGCGCCTTCAGCGAAATCGGCCAAAGCCCTTGGAGGAGTCCTTCAGGCGGGGCCTGGTATTGAGGATCGAGGGAGAGGCCTTGGGAGCCTTGGACAAGATCATTATGAGGGGGCATGCCTTACTGAGGCAGTGTCAGACTTTCAGAAATTCTCTCGGCAGACTTTCCGAAGCCCACAAAAGGAGAGAATTGGAGAAATTGACCGAGTTTCAGGAATGCGGAATTGGATGCCGGAGGGGAATTCGATTTCCAGGGCGGGAGTGGAGAAACCCGAGAGGACCCCCCGACGGGGACAAAGCCTTCGGCGTCATCAGTGGAAGGAAGCAATTCCTTGCGGTACCGGAGAAGGGTGGGGAGCAAGGGCTTGCTCCGGGCAGAAAGCGCGGAGGGATTTTCCGCTTTGTTTCCAGGAGGAACGGTGGATGGTCTTAAGAGAGCGCTTACTGTACAAGAAGGCCCAGGCTGAACATCCGGAGCGATTGGCAAGAAACACAAGAGACTGGTCAAGGATCGAGGCTGTGCACCTCAATCCCAACAAGGATTATGCTGCCTCGAAGGCCGCATGATGAAACTTCAGAAGGCGACAACTATCTTGACACCCACCGCCCCCTGGGTCAGGGTAGTTGTCGCTTCGTTCGCTACATGGTCCGACAACGACCCTGACACAGGGGGGTAGGGGAACAAGCGGGTTAGGTCGGGTGGGGAAGTCCGACCGGCTGTTGGCCGGGCTTGGAAAGTACAGGAGCCTTTTTGCCGTGACTCAAGGTTCTTGGACCGGGGGGATTGGGGGCTAAGCTCGGGGTATGCCATGGTCCTTTGGAAAGCGTTCCCTTCTTCTCCTTCTTCCGGCGGCCTTTGTTCTCTTTTCTTGTCGGGGGGTTCCTCCTGAGATCCAGAGCGAGGGGGGGGCAAGAATTCGGGTGGAGATCGGGGGAAATGATTCGGTCTCTACGGATACGCTTTTGCGGATTACGCGGCCTCTGTTGAAGGAGTTCGCCAAGGATCCTTCGCGGGATACGGCGGTCTTCGACGCGGCCTTGGAGATCGAGGATTTTTATCGCTCGGAGGGCTTTCCGGAGGTGGTGGTCCAGCATGAGCTGCGGAGGGGGCAGCCCACGCGGGTGCGCTTCGAAATCCAGGAGGGGCCCCAGGTGCGGGTCCAGAGCCTGAAGATCGAAGGAAACCGCAACCTCAACAGGGAGCAGCTCCTGGCCATGCTTCCACGGAAGAGAACGGGAGCCTTTGGAACGGGGGATCTGCTCTTCGTCCGGGACGAACTCGAGGCCTTCGCGGAGGCGATCCGGAGCCGTTACCAGGGCGAGGGGTACATGGATGTCCAGGTCAAGGGTCCGATCATCGAGCGCAAGAAGGGGGAGACCAAGGCGCGGGTCCGCTACGAGATCCAGGAAGGCCCGCTTTACACGATCCGCAAGGTCCTCCTCTCTCCCAAGCTGCGCGAGGCCCTGGGCAAAAACCGCCCCCCCGCCCCAGTGGGCAAGCCCCTCTCGGCCAGGCTCACCAACAAATACCTCAACAAGCTCATCGCCCTCCTCAGGAACAAGGGCTACCCCCGCCCGCGCCTCCGGCCGCGGGTCCGTAAGGCGCCCGGCAAGTTCGAGACGGACATCCTCATCGACGGGGAACTGGGCATCCATGGCAAGGTCGGGGAGATCCGGGTCCAAGGCAATGAGCGCACCAAGACCTCCTTCATCGAGCGCACCTTCGACCTTCCCAGGGGCAAGCTCTTCCAGGGGGACCTCGAGGAACAGGGGCTCCGCGACCTCTACTTGACGGGCCTGTTCAAGAAGGTCTCGGTCGACTACGAGGACATGGGCAAGGGTCTCCTCCGCGTCCTCCTCACCGTCGAGGAGGGGGACTCGCGGGAGATCTCCGCCCTGGTGGGTTATGGCTCCTACGAGGGTCCCCGCTTGGGGCTCCAATACCAGGACCACAACCTCCTCGGCCTGGGTCTGGACCTGCTGCTCTCGGGCAAGATCAGCCTCAAGAGCTACCGCCTTTCCACCAAGCTGAGTGATAGGGACTTCCTCGCGAGCGATGGATCCTTGGATGTTGGGGCGGAGTTCATGCGCAGGGAGGAGCCCTCCTTCACGGACAAGTCGCTCCGGTTCACAACCGCCTACAAGCACAAGATCGCTGGGCCCCTGGAGGGGCAGGTGGGCTACGCCTTCGCGAGGCATTTCAACACGAGCACGCCCATCATCGAGCCGCTACGGTTCCTGCGGGGGTTCAACGAGGGGAGGGTTTTTGGGGAGCTGGCCCTGGACAAGCGGGATCATCCTCTGCGGCCCTTCCGTGGGCACCGGGAGCTGCTGACGCTGGAGCGGGCGGCTCAGGGGTTGGGAGGGGATGTGGACTTTACGCGGTTGCGCGTGCGGGGGACCTTCTACCAGCCGATTTCTCGGAGGCTGCGGATGATCGCCAACGCGGATGTGGGGTTTTTATGGCCGGAGGATGGGTCGGCGAGCGTTCCCCTGCAGGAGCGCTTTTTCAACGGGGGGCATCGGTCGGTGCGCTCGTTCCGGGAGTCCAAGCTGGGACCTCGGGATGCGAACGGGAACCGGGTGGGTGGTGAGTATCGGAATACATTCAACTTGGAGTTTCGGACGCCTTTGGGGAAGACGTTGGAGGCTGCCTTGTTTTTTGACGCGGGGAATGTGGGGCGGAATGTGCAGGACTATGGGTTGAGGGAGTTGCACTATGCGATCGGGGTGGGGCTTCGGGTGCATGTGCCTGGATTGCCGATTCGTTTGGATTTTGGGGTGAATCCGAATTTGGATCCGGGGGATGAGAATTGGGTGTTGCATTTTAGTTTGGGGGAGCCGTTTTGAGGGGGGTTGTTGGGGAGGGGGGGGTGGAGGATAGAG
>DROQ01000264.1 GCA_011321845.1 Planctomycetota bacterium
CCCCAGGACCGTTGCGGCGATCATGATCCTTCTCAAGGTCCATTTGCCTTTACCTTGGAGTTTGCGCAGCTCGTCCCGGACCTTGTGCAGAGAGGGGCGCAGTTTGAGGATCTGCTTGAGAACGATCATCAGATCCTCTCGGTCCCCGCTCAGCCTGTAGGTCTCGGCCAGTTCCTGAAGTTCCGCCACCGCATCTTCGATCCGGTCCATGTGATGAAGGGCGGCGGCGAGTTGGATCGACAAGTTCAGGTTGTTGGGTGAACGTTTCCGAAGGTTCTCAAGGATCTCGACCGCTTGCTCCCCCTCCCCACGGTTCATGTATTCTTCGACGAGGGCGATGGCGATCTCAATCTTTTCGTCTGTGTCAAATCCCTCAGGGCTCTCCAAAAGAGCCTGAAGCACTTCCAAGTTCCTGGGGTCCTGTTTCCGGGCCTTTTTGAGGAATTTGAGGCGCTGCTCCTTGTCGTCAATGAGGCCTGCGCAACGGTAATAAATGGCAGAGGCCTCCTTAGGGGCACCCAGACGGATGAATAGCTGGGCCGCATGATTGAGGAGGGATGCGTCCAGGGTCTCCCTCGCACTCATTCCGATCTGGAGGGCGTTCCTGGCCAGGCTCAATTTCCCCAGCTCTACGGCTTCTTCAGCAAGATCGACAAGGTCAGGGAGACAGGTCTTCTCGATCAATCCCCTCTCGTAGAGTTCCTGAGCTGCCTTAGCCACATCGAAAACCGTGTCCAGCATGGACCCGGCCAGTTCGCGTAGGGATTTCTTCCCATCGCAAGCTTCATAGACCTGGTGATGAAGTTCGGGGAGATCCGCCTCGGGTTCGGCCGCCTTTGAAAAGAACTCATCAAAATCCCCGAGGGTGTCCAGAATGATGTCCCATTCATCCGATTTCCTTGCGACCTCGAGGAGGCATTGGTCAATCGGAAAAGGGGTCGCTCCTTCGGCTCTTTCGGCGAGGGAGCCAAGGGGCAGGGTTCCGCGATAAAAGGCGAAGCTCCCAGCCCTCAGGGCGAACAGCTCGAAGAGGCAGTCTTCATCAAGGGCTTCCCGAATGGACTTTTCGTCTTCTTGACTGAGTCCCGTTGCAGTGCAAATGGAGAGGAGAGGGTCCCCTCCATTCTTTTTCCACTCGAGAATCCCCTTTCGGACCAGTTTGAGTTCGGCAAGCCCCGAGGCAACAAGGCGGTTGCAAAAGCGCTGAAACCATTCTTCAAAGGGGGGAAGAACCTTGATGACTCCATCCTGAAAGAGGAGGTGAGTGGTTTCGGCTTGCCTGGAAGTGACCCTAAGGGTTCCATCCATCTGGGACATGGAGATGGTCTGAAAAATATCCGGAAGGGAAACCTGAGAGAGATCCCCATTCAGGGTTGCCTGGTATCCTTGTTCTTGGAGCTCGTCAAGATTTTGAGAATCGGTATCCTTCATTAAGAAGTTCCATTCCTCGTTCCCGAGGTGCCCTCCTTGATTATTGGACATATGGTTTCCCCTCAAAATCTCTTATGTTTCCCTAGGCGATGCCGGTTCCTGCATGGGATCCCCAGCCTCCTTCTCCCCTTGTTTATCGGTCCCCCATCCGTAAAGGCTCAAGTGATGAGAGGGCAAAGTGACGGGTTTTTCGACAGGGTGGAAGTGGACCGCAAACTCCCTTTCAAGGTCGGAAAACTCCAAAGTCCGGTGGCATGGAAAAGCCTGTGGAATTCGGCCTTGAAAAGGGGGCCATTATGCGAAACCGCCCTCGAAAAAGAATTCTCAGGAAGGCATGGAAATGAGAATCGTTTAGCCCTTTTGGGAGCCTTTTGCCTGTCCGGGAACAGGCGGGCGGCCACATTCCTGGAGAGTTGGTACCGTGGAGCCAGGAAAATCCCAGAGGAGTTGGTGTTTCTGTGTTTGGGCGGTTCGGCTGGAGGTCTCCCACTCTCGAAGGGTTTCCTTTCCCGCCTGGCGCTGTCCAAGAAGAATCCCGCAGTGGTCCGTCTGGCTGCTGCGTTTGCCTGGATCCAACGAACCCGACCCCAGGTATCCCCTGACCTGGGAGAACGCTTCGCCGAGGAGCCTGAGGGGCTGTTTGTCCGTCTGTTAGGGGACCAGTGCAAGAATCCGCCCAACTTTGGGCCAGAGGCAAGAGCCTGGGTTTTCAAAGAGATCGGGTCCAAGGGGGCCAAGGAACAATGGGCGCATGGTTTCGACCGCCTGGCAAAGACCCTGGCTTTTCTCAATCTCGTCGCCCTTCCTGGCGCTCTCAGTAAAAAACAGACCTTGGATCTCCTTGCCCGGGAAGAGGCATTTCGAGAGATTCTTTCCCTCGTATTCGGGCTTCAGCAGAAAAAGGGAAGCCTCGCGGAACTCCGCCACAGTGGCCTCTCTC
>DROQ01000265.1 GCA_011321845.1 Planctomycetota bacterium
CCAACAACGAAACACCAACAACCCCAAAGGAGATTGAAAATGACCGATAAACGTATCCTGCCCGCGTTTTTGCTGTGCTTTTTACTTGGGTTCTTGGGTGCCCACAGGTTCTATGTCGGAAAAATCGGAACCGGCATTTTGCAGTTGCTTACTTTGGGAGGATTAGGAATATGGGCCTTGATTGATATGATCATGATCATTGTCGGTGCCTTTACCGACAAAGAAGGCAACAAAATTACGGAGTGGACATAGAATCCGTCCATCCAAGAGCGCCAGTTGACTCATGAACAGGGGCTGCTTCTTTGCCCACCCCATTGCCGTTGATTTTGGCGACGAAAAGTCGCCCCCTTCTATGATCCCTGAGCATCACGAACAAGCTCGCTCTAAGGAGAGCGTTCCAACAATGCTCTCGAACCCCAGGTCCAGGGACATCGCCTTGGACCTGAGGTTGAATTCTTGCGATTTTCGTGGATGAAGGGTGCACTCATGGTGAATAACCCCAAGTCGGAGGAGTCTATTAAAGGAGTGCCGCCTTTGGAGCCCCCTAACACTGGGGGCACTTGGGGTGTGCTTTGTCTTCTATCCTGTGGGTTTTTTCTCGATTCCAAAAGGTGACCACCATCCAATTGCGGATGCCTTGCCGTCGGTGGTTATCTTGGCCTTCGCAGCGCTGCTCTTTGCAGGGACTTCAGCCTGGCTTGCCTAGGATGGCAGAAAGGGGGTCGTTGTGGTCTTCATCGTCGCTGGTGGCCTTACCGCGAGCTCGTTCGGAGATCTGTATGGAAACGATTCCGGAAGGATGAGCAAGATATGTCTGGTTCACAAGGAGACCCGGACGGACCGCCTTTTTGGTTTTCGCTGCTGCCGGAGCTAAGGTTCGTCCTTGAAGGAATCTGCCATGGACATTGATCAGAACAACAGCGACGAATTGTTCCATTACACGCTCGCTCACGACGGTTCCTCTTTTATCCATCAGAACGCGGTCGATGCCATTTCCGCCCAAACCGCCAAAGAAACGGAGAAACCGATCCAACTCGCGTTTGCCCTCGTGGGCCTTTATTTGCATGTTGAGAAGCATTGGACCGGAAGAGAGGTTCAGGTGGTCCATATGAAACTTGGGCGTCGCAAGCGTAAGTGGCCCGTTTACTCCTTACCTGAAACTCGCGGGAAGATCACGGTCAAGGATGTGATGGCTGCGCCTCCTGGACCTGAACGTGATGGAATGATCCATCGATGGTGCCATTCCGTGTGGGAGGCGTTTTCTGAAAACAGGCAGAGTATCGTGAGCCTTTTGAAGGAGTACAAGATTGTTTGAATGATTCCTAGGGTTCCAGGCGGCAACCAGCCTGAGAAGGAGGGTGGGGCCCAGTGGCGAGCCCAAAGGATGCTTCGCATCGGTAGGGGACTGTGCTTTGGGGTGTCCTCCCCTCTCCAGTCCATACAAGGAGTTCCCCAAAGTGGACCGGGCGGCCTGGTTCTCCACCGAGTGCGCGAAACAGAAAATCCGCAAAGGGCAGCGGTGCCTTTTGGGCCAACTCCTGAAAAAACGACAGCCAATCCCCGGTTCCCAAGATTCGGATTCGCCCAAGGGTTGTTCCTGACCCCTTGGAGATGGTGTACCGTGGGAGATTCGTTTTTTCAGAACTGATGCAATGATTCGGAGGCCAGAATGGCAAAGGTCACAGGAATTGGCGGGGTCTTTTTCAAGTGCAAGGGTGACCGGGAGAAACTGGTTGCCTGGTACCAAAAACACCTGGGCCTGGAGCTTGAGGATTTCGGAGGGGCAATTTTTAAGTGGCCGGAGGACAGGGCCGAAGACAAGGGGCTCACCGTTTGGCATATCGCGGACAAGGACAGTGCATGGTTCAGCCCGAGCGAGTCCTCCTTCATGATCAACTACCGGGTTGATCACCTCGATGAGCTGCTCGCGCAACTCTCGGCGGCGGGAGTGGTGCCTGTCGCTGGACCGGAGTCTCACGAAAACGGCAAGTTTGCTTGGATCATGGATCCCGAAGGAAACAAACTCGAGCTTTGGGAACCCATGCTCTGGGACGAGAAGAACAAGGGCTAGAGAAGCCTGTCCTGGTTCGATCCCTCGAGCGAAGGGGGCTAACTCTGACTTCTTTCGACTGGGGGGAGGGCTTGAATTTGCGAAGGGGAAGTGGGGGAGCTGGGTTGAGGAGCCGCGGCGCTGCGGAAGAGGTTTTTGGTGAAGGTCCAGGCGTCGTCGAGGATGGTGTAGGCGAGGGGGACGATGGTGGGGGTGAGGAGGGTGCCGAGGAAGAGGCCGAGGGCGACGACGCTGGCGAGGCCTTGGTAGGAGAAGCCTTGGGAGCTTCCTTTTTCCTGGAAGATCATGGGGAGGAGGCCGACGATGGTGGTGCCGGCCGTCATGAGGATGGGGCGGAGGCGGTCGCGGGTGCCTTGGAGGATGGCGCTGCGGCGGTCCTGGCCTTGGGATTGGAGGCGGATGATGTGGTCGAGGAGGACGATGCCGTTGTTGACGAGGACGCCGACGAGGACGATGAGACCTAGGTAGGCGGGGACGTCGAGCATGCCGCCCAGGGTGTAGAAGAAGGCGAGGCCGCCTAGAAGGGCGAGGGGGAGGGTGGCGTAGATGGCGAAGGGGAGGATGACGGACTCGAAGAGAACGCCCATGACAAGAAACACGAGGAGGAGGCCGAGCATGAGGGCGCTGGCCATTTCGGCCATCTGAGCGCCTTGTTTGTGGGCCTGTCCGCCGATGCTCCAGGAGTAGCCACGGGGGATGGGCCATTTCTTCATGAGGAAGAAGAGGCCGCGCTGGAACTGGTCCCAGCTGACATCCTTGGGACGTGAGCCGGCGACGCGGACGGAGAGGCGGCCGTTTTCGCGGACGATGCTGCCGTAGCCTTTGCTGAGTTCGAACTTGGCGAGCTGGGAGAGTCTTGGGTTGCCGCGCCCGCGGGCGAAGATGCGCATGGCCTTGAGGTCCTTGAGTTCGAGATCGGCGCTGTCGTCATATTCGGCGATGAGGCGCAGTTCGCTGCCGTCGGGGCGCTGGATGCGGGAGACTTCCTGGCCGCGGAGGCCCGCGCCGACAATCCAGTTGAGGATCTGGGTTTCGACGCCCAGTTCCTGCATGCGGCGGCGATCGAGGCGCATGAGGATCTCGTCCTGGCCTTCGCTCTGGCCGAGGTCGACGTCGGAGGCCAGGCCCGAGGCGAGGAGACCCTTCTTGATCTTTTTCGCCCATGCTTGGAGGAAGTCCGAGTCGCGGCCGTCGAGGCGGATCATGAAGCCGTGGTCTCCCTCGCGGGCCTGTTCGCCTCGGCCTGCAACCTGGGAGCTGACGGTGGTCTCGATGCCGGGGATTTCGGGGAGGTCTTTTTTGATCTGTTCGGTGATGGCTTCGACCCGCTTGCTGGTCGTTCCTTTTTTAAAGGTCAGGTTGATCTGGGAGGTCTTGCGGTTGACCCGGGCGGTGACGTATTTGAGGTCCCATTCCTGCTTGCGGTCGAGGAGGATCTTCTCGAGGCGGAGGCAGACCTCGTCGGCTTCGGCAAGGGTGTACCCTCTCGGTAGCTCCCAGTTGATGGAGACCTGGCCCCGGTTTCCCTGGGCGGTCACATCCGTGCGGGCGTTCATCTTCATGAGAGTGAAGAAAACAGCGAGCAGGAGGGTCGCTCCGAGGCTGGCGAGGAAACGATGGTTGAGGCAGAAGCCGAGGATGCGCCCCTGGATTCGGCCCAGGAGGGGGAGGATGGAGAAGCGGGCGAGACTAGGGGTGGGGGCGGAAGGGGTTTCCTGGCTCGGAGCCGCTGGGCTCTTTTCCCTGCGATGCAGGACACGGGTCGCCGCGGGAAGGAGGATGAGGGCAACGAAGAGAGAAGCAAGGAGTGCGGTCGAGAGAGGGATCCCAAAGGCGCTGAGGAGGACGCGGCTGCCCTGGCTGTCTCCCATGAAGAACATGGGCAGGAACACGACGATGCTGGTCAGGGTGGCGAGGAAGACGGCGGTGCTGACCTCGGAGACGCCCTGCTGGCAAGCGCGGGTCCAGGCGTAGCCCTTTTGCCGGAGGCGGTAGATGTTTTCGAGGACGACGATGGAGTTGTCGACCAGCATGCCCAGGGCGATGGTGAGGCTGGCCATGGAGATCATGTTGAAGGTCTCTCCCCGGAAGAAGAGGACCGAAGAAGCCACCAGGAGGCTGAGGGGGAGCGAGAGGGTGATGGCCAGCGTCATCTTGAGGCGGCGCAGGAACAGGAGCAGCACGAAGAAGGCGAGGATACCCCCGAGGAAGGCCGAGCCGACGAGGTTGTCGATGCTCTCCTGGATGAAGAGCCCCTGATCGAAGAACCAGATGGGGACCAAGCCCTCGAGGCGGGGGTCGGTCCGGACCAGACGGTCGAAGGTCTCCCGGATGCGCCGGGCCGTGTCCACGGCGTTGGCGTCCGAGGTCTTGCGCATCAGTCCGTGGATGGCGATCTTGCCATTGACCCGGGAGATGGAATTGCTGAGGCTGCGCACCTTCTTGATCTCGGCGACGTCCCGCAGCTTGAGTCCTGGACCGATGGGGATGTCCTCGATGGCTTGGATCGAGCCGTAACGCAGGTCCGCTGTCACCACAAAGCGACTGTCCCCTTCCGGGATGGTGCCCACGGGGATGCGCAGGTTGTCCCCCCGCAGCTTCTGGATCAGTTCGAAGAGGTTGAGGCGGTGTTGCTGCACCTTCTTGCGGTTGAAAAGAATCCGTACCGACTGCACGACCTGTCCGAAAAAGGTGACCTCGCCGACTCCGTCGATGGCCTCCAGCTTGGGACGAAGCACATTGTCGATGGCGTCGAAGGTCTGCTGTTTGGTGTCCGGCAGCCCGATCCCGAAGAACATCAGGGGGATGGTCGTCGAGGACTCCCGCCAGGACCACCAGCGGTCGATGTCGGAGGGCCAGGAGGGGCGGGCTCGCTGGATGCGATCCCGAACCTCCGCCACCGCGAGGCGCGGGTCGAGACCGGGGTTGAGCTGGATGAAGACCCGCACTCCCCGGCTGCTGCACCAGCCGCGCACGGACTCCACTCCGGGGATCGTCAGGAGCTGCCCTTCGAGGGGGGCATAGACCTTTTCCTCCACCTCCTTGGGGTTTTGTTCGCGCACAGGCACCCAGAGATTGATGCGGCTTCCAGCAAAGCCATTGGGGAAAGCCTGGATGGGCAGCTTGAACAGGGCGATGGCCCCGACCACCAGGATGGTCAGGGTGATCATCAGGATCAGGATGGGCCGGGTGACGAGCGAGGCGAGGCGGGCTCCCATCAGACCTCCAGACCTCGAGGACTCGTTTCGTCCTCCAGGGCCGGTGCGCGCCGGGGGAGGAAGGAGTAGACGATGGGGACGAGGATGAGGGTGAGGAGGGTGGCCGAGACCAGGCCCGTGATGACCGTGACCGCCATGGGGCCGCGCAGCTCGGTGCCTTCGCCCGAAGTCCCGAAGAGCCCCTGCAGAGGTAGCCAGCCTGTCAGGGGAAGCAGGCCGAGAACGGTGGTCAGGGTCGTCATGAGAACGGGCCGGAGGCGGACCCGGCATCCATCCACGATGGCGGTGTAGGTCTCCTTGCCCGCCTCGCGCTCCTGGTTGATGCGGTCGATCAGGACGATGGCGTTGTTGACCACGATTCCCGCGAGCATGATCGCGCCCAAAAAGACCACCACTGAAAGCGGGATGTGGAGCAGGGCGAGGCTGAAGAGCACCCCGATCGCTGCCATCGGCACCGTGAACAGGATGATCAGGGGCTGCAACAAACTCTCGAACTGTGCGGCCATGACGACATAGACGAGGAAGATCGCGAGCAAGAGGGCGCCGAGCATGCTGTTGCTGCTCTTCTCCATGGCCTCCTTCTGGCTTCCCATGCGCAGCTCGATCCCCGGGGGCAGTTCCATCCCCGCGAGGGCCTCTTCGACTTTTGCCTGAACGCTGGACATGGCCAGGCCCTGGACCTGGCCGGATACCGTCGCTCCGCGGCGCCCACCGATCCTGCGCACCTCCGAGGGTCCTTCGCGAAGTCCAAGCTGGGCCACGGTGGAGAGCAAAACGGGTGCATCCCCCTTGGAGGAGAGGTTGAGATTGCGGAGACTCTGGATGCCCTGGATCTGCTCGGGATCGAGGCGCACGCGGATATCGATCTTTTTGTCCCGCTCACTGAACCGCGTCGGCACTTCGCCCTGGACCTGGGCGGCGAGCCCCTTGGCGGCTGTAGTGATGTCGATGCCCGCCTGGGCCAACTTCTCGCGGTCGAAACGAATGCGCAGCTCTGTGTTCCCCCTAGCCAGAGTGCTGCGGAGGTCGCTCAGGTTGGGGATGCCCTGGAGCCGCTCCATCACCTTCTCCGCCGCCTGCCGCAGCGCGAGGAGATCGAAGCCCAGCACTTCCACCTCGATGGGCTGGCGGAAGGTGAAGATCGAAGGGTTCTGGAATCGATAGGCCTGCACCCGGGGCTCCTCCTCGAGGATGCTCCGGCAGAGGGCCTTGACCCGGATTTCCTCCCGGGCCTGGTCCCGGTTGGGCGCGAGCACCACGCGCAGGCGGGCCGAGTGCCGCCCTTCTTCGGAGCCGCGCAGCTCGTCGGCGCCGACTCCCGAGGTGAGGAAGGTCCGCGCCACCCCAGGCAGCTCCGCGATGCGCTTCTCGATGGGCTGCAGAACCCGATCCGTCGTGGTCACATCCACATCGCGGGAGAGGAAGACCTGGAGCTCGAACTCGCCCTGATGCACCTCGGGCAGAACCTCCGAGCCCAGGGACGCGGCACTCTGCACCGAGAAGAAGAGCAGGAGGAGGCTCACAAGCAGGATCGGAACGCGCAGCCTGAGCGCTCCGCGCAGCAGGGGGGGGTAGGCCCCTTCGATCCGGACCCATCCCCACTGGAAAATTCGCAGCGGCAGGGCAACGAGCAGCTGGAACAGCTGCACCAGTCCTGCGATTCCGAGGCGCCCAAGGCGCAAGAACGGCAAGGTGAGGGCCTGCACGAGTCTTCCGAAACGGCTGGTGGGAGGTGGCGGGGGGAGCGCCCCCTGCCCAGTTTCTCCACCCCGGGCTGCGTAAACCGGAAGGAGGAAGAGGGCCACGAGCAAAGAGGCCAGCAGGGAGAACACCACCGCAAGGGCCTGGTCCTTGAAAAGCTGCCCGGAGATGCCCTCGACGAAGACGATGGGCATAAATACTGCCACTGTCGTCAAGGTCGAGGCCGTCACCGCGTTGGCAACCTCCTTCGTCCCCCGGAGCGCCGCCGCCCGGAGGCTGTCCCCCTCCTCCCGGCAGCGCTGAATGGACTCGAGAACCACGATGGAGGTATCCACCAGCATGCCGATTCCCAGCGCGAGCCCCCCCAGGGACATGAGGTTGAGCGTCACTCCCTCGAGGTAGAGCGGCGCGAAGGTCAGGATGAGGGAGACCGGGATCGCGATCCCGATCAGGAGAGTCGTCCGGAAGGACCGCAGGAAGAGAAAGAGCACCAGGATGGCCAGCAAACCCCCGAAAAGGGCCGAACTCTTGACCTCGGAGATGGAGTTGCTGATGTAGCGCGAGGGATCGCTGAGGAGCTTGAGGTGGAGGTCCTTGGGCAAGCGGAAGGCGATGTAGTCAGGGGGAAGGTCCTTCTTCCCTCCCCAGCGCTTCCCGTGGCCGCTCTTTTCCTGACCTCCTTTGCCTTCCTTGGGTTTTTCGTAGTTTTCCTTGGGCGTTTTCTCCGCCGCCAGGAGGTAGCCGGCCTCCTTTTTGCGTTTTTTCTCGAGGTAGGCCCTGGCCTGGCGCCGTTGGCTTGGGGTGCCCAGCACCCGCGCCTTGACCCGGTCCGCCAGGGAGACCAGGTTGGCGTCCGCCTCCTTGAATACCTCGATGAGGACACAGGGTTTGCCGTCGATGCGGGTGATGACGTTCTTCTCCTTGATCGTCTCACGCACATCGGCCACGTCCTTGAGGTAGAGATTGACCATGCCCCTCCGTTCGATCACGAGGCTTCGGATCTCATCGAGGCTGCGGTACTCGTTGAGGGCGCGCACGAGGTATTCGGTCTGGCCCTCCTCGAGGAGGCCGGCCGAGGAGTTGAGGTTCTCCGCGCCAATCCTCTGGGCGATGGCGTTGATGTCGAGTCCCAGGGCCTGAAGGCGAACAGGGTCCAGGGCGATCAGCACCTCGCGCTCGTCGCCTCCCTTGACCTTGACCGCCGCCACGCCTTCGATCTCTCCGATCTCGCGCTCCAGCTCGTCCTCCGCGATCTCGCGCAGGACCGAAGGCCTCCGCGCCCCGCTCAGCCCGAAAACCAGTGTGGGGTCCAGGCTCGGGTCATAGCGAAGGATCAGGGGCTTGCCCGCATCGCTGGGGAGAAAGACGCGGTCCAGCTTCTCCCGGATATCGCTGACCGCGTGGATCATCGGCGTGCCCCATTCGAACTCGATGAGGACGTCGGACTGCCCCGTCCGGGAGATGGTCGTCGTGCGGATGACCTTGCCCAGCACGGAGACTGCCTCCCGGATGGGCTCGGAGATGCGGTCGTCGAGGTCCTCGGGGCTGGCTCCCTCCCAGGTCGTCCGGATGGTGACGGTGGGATAGCTGAGGTCAGGGAGGAGCTGGACGGGGAGGCGCGCGTAACCTACGAAACCGAGGACGAGGAGGGCGATGGTGATCATCGTCACTCCGACGGGCCGGGCGATGGCGAGGGCGATCAGCCCACGGGGGCTTTTGGCGTTTCCTTGGACCATTCCCTCAGTTTTCCTTGCTCTGGCTGGCCTCGGCGGCGGTCCTGTTCCCTGAAGCCGGCTTTTCCCTGATGCGGATGGCCTGGCCGTCATGGAGGCCCTTCTGTCCCGCTACGATCAGGAGGTCTCCAAAGCAAAAGTTGCCGAGCCCCGGTGTCTTCTGGACGTTCCGGGCCTGGACCTTGTCGGAAGATTCGATTCCCCTTTCGATCTGGATGCGCTTGGCCTTGCCCTCACGGGCGACGTAGGCGAAGGCGCGGTCGCCGTCCCAGACGATGGACTCCTTGGGGATGAGCAGGGCCTTGTTGGCCCGACCCGTTCGAATCCAGGCCCGGTAGAACATTCCGGCGCGCACCCGTTTCTTGGGATCCTGCACGCTGACGCGTGCACGGAAGTTCCCGGTCGTCGTGTCGACATCGGGGGAGATCCACTCGATCTTGCCCTGGATCACGTCCTCCTCGATGGAATCGAAATCGAAGAGCACCGTCATCCCGACCCGGATAAGCCCCAGCTCCTGCTGGGGGCGCGAGATGTAAGTGATGAGGTGGTCCTGGTCGAGGATCTTGCCCACGACTGCTTGGGCGGCCAACCATTCGCCCCCCTTGATGTCCAGTTTGGAGATGGTCCCGTCGAAGGGGGCCCGGATGCAGTAGTCCTCCAGCTTGCGCTGCTCCAGTTCGGTGGCGACCCGGGCCGCCTCGACCGAGGTTTTGGCCTTCTCCAGGCCGATGAGGGCCTTTTGCCGGGCGGCCTTGGCCAGCTCGAGGTCGCTCTTGGCTTTGTCGTGGGCGAGGAGGGTGTCCTCCAATTCCTTGCGTGAGCGCACACCCTCCTTGACACCCTGTCGGACACGGTCCAGCTCTCTCCGGGCCTGCTCGAAGTCCAGCCCGGCCTGCTTGACCTTGCGCTCCGCCTCCTGCACCGACAGCTCGGCCTCCCGCTCCTGGTCCCGGGCCTCCTTTTCTTTGATCTTGGCCGCCTCGACGTTCAGCTTGGCCTGCCGGTCGTCCAGCTGGGCGATCCGGTCTCCCTTCTTCACACGAGCGCCTTCGGCCACAGGGACCTCCATGACCTGGCCGGTCACCAGGCTCCGGATATCGGCCATCCGCAGGGACTCGACGAGGCCGGTGCAGGGCAGTTTCTCTTCCACGGCTTCGGGGAGAAGCTTTTGCACCTCGACGAGACGGATTTTTTCCTGGTTTTGGGAAGCCCCCGGCATCCCGGAGGAGGTCTTTTCCTGGGCCTTGGAGGGGGAACCTCGACCGCAGGAGGGGAGAAGGAGAAGGGACAAGAGGAGGAGCGAGAGCGCGGGGCTGGGGGTCATGCGTTTCCTGTGTAGGCGAGCTGTTTTGTTTCAGAGGCCGGGGAGGGACCCAAGCCCTGCGGCGGATTGTACCAAAAGGTCGAGAGAGCCGAACTTACGTGATTCTGCATAAGAATTGCGAAAAAAGCTTTCACCTTTCTTGGCCAGAGGCATGGCCTATGATCCGGGCATGGCAGCCAACGAACAATCCAAAAAGCGCGAGATGCTTTCGCTGTCCGAAGCACGCGAAAAGGTCCTCGCGCATTTGAGGGGGGTCGAAGCGCCCGAAGACAGGGTCCCCCTGGACCAGACTCTTGGGCGCACTCTGACCCATAGCCTCGTGGTCCCGGCGGATTATCCCGCTTTCGACAACTCGGCCATGGATGGATTCGCCCTTCGGGCCGAGGATTTGGTGGAGAGCGACCGCCTCCGTCTGTTGGGGGAGAGTCTCGCGGGACACCCATCTTCCCGGGTCCTGGAGAAAGGGACCTGCCAGCGTGTCATGACCGGCGGGGTGATTCCCGAGGGGGCCGATGCGGTCGTTCCTGTCGAGAACACCAGTGGTTTCGAGCCCGACGAGGAGGGGATGATCCGCTTCGAGGTCAGGCCCCAACCCGGGGCCAACCTGCGCAAGCGGGGGGAGATCCGGAAAAAGGGGGACGAAAGCCTTCCGAAGGGGACCCGGATTCGGGCGGCCCACCTGGCCATCCTCGCCCACGAGGGCTGGGCCACTCTCCCAGTGGCGCGGCGGCCCCGGGTGGCCATCCTCCCGACCGGCGACGAGATCATCGAGGTTGACCAGGAGCCTGCCCTGGGGCAGGTGCGCAATTGCAACAGCTACGCCTTGGCGGGGATGGCGGAAGCCTTGGGGGCGGAGGTGACGCGGCTGCCGGTCGCTGCAGACGCGGCGGGCAGTCTCGAAGAGCGGATCGCCGCGGCCCTGGATGCCTATGACCTGGTCTGCACGATCGGTGGGGTCTCCATGGGGACCAAGGACCTGGTTCGGCCCTGCTTCCGCGGACTGGGGGGGGAGGCTGTGATCGAGGCCATCCGGATCAAACCCGGCAAGCCGACCTTCTTCGGGCTTTTGCCCAAGGAGGGGCGGACGGCAAGGCTGCTGGGTCTTCCCGGCAACCCCGGAAGCGCGCTTACCATCTTCGCCCTCCTCGGCGCCCCATTGCTTCGGCGCATGCAGGGCGTCCCCGAGGAGGAATGCCTCGCCGTGCACAAGGCCGCCCTCTGGTTCTCCAAGGTGCGCCCGAACTGGCGCTCCCAGGCCCTCCCCGGGCGGCTGCGGCCCCGGCTGGACGGGCTGGTGGTCGAGCACCTGCGCCAGGTGAATTCGGCGGACTTCTATTCCTTCCTGGACGCCGACGCACTGATCCTTGTGGGAGAGAACCAGGCGCCGAGGGACGGAGACCTGGTCGAATGGGTTCCCCTCCCCTGAGCCGCTCTCCGGAGAGGGGGGCGGAGCAGGAGGCCCGCTGTGGCGCTGAAGAGGGGAGGAGCGGCCCTGGGTCTCCTCGGGCCGCTCTCTGGACCCTTTGCGGTGGGCTTCTGCTCGCCCTTGCCAGTCCGCCGGGCGTCTTCCCCTACGCGGGGTTGCTGTCGCTCCCGGGCCTTGTCCTCCTCTTTCGAGGGGTGCAGGAGAGGGTGTCCCTCTGGGCGCTCTATGGGGCGGGGGTGCTGTTCTTCGGCTGGCTCGGCTGGTCGCTACGCTTCGTGAGCTTCGGGGGCTATCTCGCGATCCCGCTGCTGGGGGGGCTCTACTTCGTGCTGCTCGGCCTGGCCTGGCGCGGATTCCGGGGGGCCTGGGGCAACCCTCTTTTGCTGGGTCTGCTGTGGATGGGGCTGGAGTATCTGCGAGGGCACATGCCGGGGATCCCCTATCCCCTTGGACAGGTGGTGCACTCGGTAGCGGGGCTGGGGCTGTTTCGGGCCCCGGCGCGCTGGATCGGAGAGGCGGGCCTGGGAGGGCTCTACGGGCTGCTGGCAGCATCGATCCTGGCTCTCTTCGGGCGAAGGGGGCAGGGCAGAATCCGGGCGGGGGACTTGAGCTTGCGCTGGGGGATGGGGGGCCTGCTCGGGGTTCTGGTGGTCTTCGGGGCGTCGTGGGGCCTGCTCTCCGGCGTTGGAACTGCGCCGCGGGGCCGGATCCAGGTAGCCCTCTGCCAGGTGCCCACGCCTGTCTATCCGGATCAGGAGGGATACGACGCGCGCCGGGGGGTGCAGGCGCGGATTCGGGAATTCGCAGCCTTTGTGGAACGCCACCGGGAGGAGTGGAAGGGCAGCGCGCTGCTGGTGTTCCCGGAGTCGGCCTTTCCCTTCACACTGAGTTCGGGGCGGGCGACCCGTCTCGCGGAGGACCTGATCGCCCGGCTCAGGCCTGGGGCGCCCCTCCTGATCGGCGCGGGAAGGCAGGGGGAACCTGTTTTTCCTGGCCAGAAATTTCCTCCACGTTTCAACTCCGCCCTCTTGTTTACTCCCGGAGGAAGGCTCCTCGGTCAGGTCGACAAGCGTTGGCTGGTCCCGTTGGGGGAGACCCTTCCCGGCCTCAATCTGCTCTCACCCGAGAGCCGGGATGCTGTCCTGGGCGTTTTGGAGGGCTGGGTCGGCCCCTTCCTCCCCTCCCTCTCGCCTGGAGAGGGGACGGGGCTTCTCCAACTCGGGGAGCCGGGAGGAAAGGTCCCCAAGGCCTTCTCCGACCCTCTCCGGCTGGCTGTGGGGATCTGCTTCGAAAACGCCTTCCCCGAGGCCTTTTTGGTTCCGGGGGCTCCGGCCGACCTCCTGGTCGTGCTCTCGAACGAGGCTTGGTACCGTGGCGGCGCCACTCTCGATCAGATGCTGGCCCTCTCCAGGCTGCGGGCGGTGGAGGCGGGTCGGCCACTGCTCCGTTCGACTGTGGACGGTTGGACCACCTGGTTCCGGGCATCCGGTGCCATGGGGGCCAAGCTCCCCCCAGGAAAGGAAGGAGTTCTCCTGGCCCAAGTCCCCCTGGGGGGAGATGCCGCTCCGGGACTTGCGTGGGGTCCATGGTTCGGGCGTTTCGGCCTTGGGCTCCTGGTCTTGGGATGGATCGCCTTCGTATGCGGAAGGAAGCCTGGCGAAGGGGGGGTGAGCTCCTGAAGAATCCGTGCTTGACCCTTGCCGCATAAGGAGTAAGATTTTTCCTTTCCGTCTTTGGCTGTCTGTCGGAGCCCCCCGGGCCGCCGGATCGGAAGTTCTTTCGCCGTGTTCTTTCACAGTAAGGTGCGTGGGAGGTTTTTTTCGCTGTTCCGGTCGTTCCGGAGCAGGAAGAGGAAGCTTCCCGTTGTTTTTTTCCGCCCCGACAGATTTGGCGGGGTATGCTTGGTCGGGTTCGAGGTCCTCGGGCCCACTTGGAAGTGGTCGTATCCGCTTCCCGAATCCCGGCTCGGTGACTCCGTTACCTATGTTCGCGTTCAATTGGATGTGGTGCATAGGATTGTTTTCGTAGAATCCGAATCCGTAGCATTCGTTTGATTCCCCGTTTGATTCCAACAGCCTAAGTCTAAGGAGACCCATAGACATGAGTCCGATCGGTCGCCTCTTTGTCGTCCTGAACCTGATCCTCGCCGGCGTGTTCGTCGGCTATTCCGGCTACTATCTGCACAACGTCGATAGCTATAAAAAGCAATTGACCGAGACGCAGAAAAAGATGAAAGCCACCATCCAAGCGAAAGATTCGCAGATTGGTGAGCTGACCTCCAAGCTCAATTCGGCCAAGGCCGACCTGGGCACCAAGACTGCGCGTGTCTTCAGTCTGGAGAAAACCGCCAAAGCCAGCGAGGAAGAGATCAAGGACCTCAAGGCCCAAAACAGTAAGCTGAACGCCCGTCTCGCCAACATCGAGGCCAGCATGTCCAGCGTCGCAGACACTCTCGAAAAGACCAGCAAGCGCAATACCGAGCTCGAAAAGCTCTACCTCGCCGCTCGCGATGAGATGCAAAAGGCCAAGACCGAGCGTTCGGACATGGCTGATCGTCTCGCCGTCGCCGAAGCTGATAGCCGGAGCAAGGACAAGAGGATCGACTCCCTGATCTCCGAAGTCCGCCAGAAGACCGAAAAGGTCCGTGATCTGGAGACTCGGATTTCGGTTGCAGTCACCAAGGTCCCCGGCCTCGGTCCGATCCTCGCTGGCGCGGTTCCCACCATCGATGGCCGCGTCGTCAACTACGACCCCAATCTTCGCCTCGTGACCATCACCACGGGCAAGAACCAGGGGCCTGTGAAGAAGGGCTACACCTTCTCCATCCACGACGGCAAGCGCTACAAGGGTGAAGTGAGCATCATCGACGTGATGGAAGGCGCTGCCGTGGGGCGCGTCACCAGTCTCGTCCGCAACGCTTCCATCCGCAAGGGTGACGCCGCTACGACCAATCTTCAGTGAGGAGGTGACACATGGCTAGCAAACGTTCGTCAAGGGTCTCCAAGGAACCTGTCGCCGCCGTCGAAGTGGTCGACGAGGGCGCAGGCAAGGGAATGACCTTCGAAATGGGGCTTGTGATTACCACAACGATCCTCCTTCTTTTTGCAGTGTTCCTTGTGATGAAGGCGCTGGGAAACGACTACGGGGTTGGACCCTTCGGGGGCTGAGACTCAGGTCGTTCATCCAGGATTGGATTCCTCGAACGGGGGATCTTGGAAAAGCCGGCCCGCGCTCCCGCGCGGGCCGGCTTTTTTGCGTACGGGGTAGAAAACGTCGGTAGAAAACGTCGGTAGAAAACGTCTCCAGGCGTTTTACGTAGAAAACGTCTCCAGACGTTTTGCGTAGGAAACGTCTCCAGACGTTTCAGGGCCTATGGGGGAATCAGGGTTTACCGGGTAGAAACGCCTGGAGTGGTTTTCCCATGAAACGCCCGGAGGCGTTTCCTACAAAAACCCCTGGAGGGGTTTTCTACGGGGGAGCGTTGTGATTCGGGGCTGAGGCCTATAAACTCGCGGGTCTCCGGTGGATTCCGGGCCCGAGAGCTGTCGCTTGAGCCATTAGGGAAGGCCACTGTTTCGAGCGGCAAGTCGGCTCCTCGTTCTCTCTTTCTGGCGCCTAGACCATCCGGGGACGGATGGGAGGGGGAAGGGTTTGAAATTCTACGAATGGATCATTGGGCATTTCTCCATCGACATGGGGATTGACCTGGGGACGGCGAACACCCTTGTCTATGTCTTGGACGGGGGTGTGGTGCTGGACGAGCCTTCGGTGGTGGCGGTCAAGTCGGGGACCAGCGAGGTGATCCTCGGTGGCAAGGCCATCGGCTCGGAGGCCTACCGGATGCAAGGCCGGGCGCCGCAGGGCATCGACGTGATCCGGCCTCTCAAGGAGGGGGTGATCGCGGACTTCGAGATTACCGAGGCCCTGCTGCGTAGCTTGATCAAGGCGGTCCATGGGCGGGGACGTTTCGTCAAGCCGCGCCTGGTGATCGCCATTCCCTATGGGACCAACGAGGTGCAGCGGCGGGCCTTTATCGATTCGGCGGAGCGGGCCGGGGCGAGGTCGGTCTTCCTCGTCGAGGAACCGATCGCGGCCGGCCTGGGAGGAGGACTCAACGTGGCCGACCCCGAAGGTTCGATGATCGTGGACATCGGTGGGGGGACCACCGACATCGCGGTGCTCTCCCTGGCAGGTGTGGTGCAGGCCAAGTCCATGCGCGTCGCGGGCGACAACTTCGACGAGGCCATCAAGAAGCATATCCGCGAGAAGTACAACCTCCTGATCGGCTCCCTGATGGCCGAGGACATCAAGAGGACCATCGGCTCGGTCAAGGAACTGGAGACCGAGTACAGCCTCGAGGTGCGGGGGCGCGATTTTCTGACGGGCCGCCCCAGGCGGGCGACTGTGAGTTCGGAGGAGATCCGGCATGCGCTCATGGACCCTGTCCGGTCCATCCTGCGAGGCATCCAGGAGGTTCTCGAGGACACTCCCCCCGA
>DROQ01000266.1 GCA_011321845.1 Planctomycetota bacterium
ACCTCCACCAATGGGGCCATCCATCCCTTGAGCTCCTCCTTCTTGGTGAAGGCCGCCCAAACCCGCTTGACTCCAGCCGGGATCTCGGTCGTGTAGACCGCCCGCGTCCCATCCACACGAGGGACCGCCTCCAGGGCCTTCTCCCCCTTCTCCGGGGAAGCACCCACCACACACAAGGGAACCAACAAAAGAGCCGTAACTCGAAGCATAGAACCTCCTGAATCTCCAAAGCGAACGAAGACCGCTCACTCTAACCCCACCTCCGGCTTGGGCTAGCCCCCCGACGATTCCAACGCCCAACTCATTCAGGCGGAGACAGCAGTCATTTCGGCCGGGACAGCAGGAGTTGAAACCTTCCCCCGCAGCTGGGGCACAGGATCTCCCCGGGCGCGTGTTCGAACAGGACCTGGCAGTAGGGACAGAGGATCTTCACCGGTTTTTGCACCAAGTCTCGGGAGGACTCCTCGGCGGGACCCGCTCCCCGACCACCCAACTCCTCCCTGCTGAGCCGATGGAAGATCGGGATCAAGATGGAAAGAGCCGCGACCAGGATCGAGAGGACACCGAGTATCCGGATGGCCGCGTCGCCCTCCCGATCGGCATAGATCATCCCAGCCACCAGAGTCGCGAGGCAATAGGTGAGAACGATCACGCTGACCCGCGCCCAGGCGAAGCGCTGCGCGAGCCGCGCGATGGAGAGCAGCTCCAAGTGGGCGGTCGCCAAGGCATAGACAGTGAGGGAGCCGGTAAACTTCCAATACTCCCCTCCCTGGATCCCGCCCCAGATCCCCGTCAGCAGCAAGAGGGTGGCCGCGAGGGCGAGCCCCAACCCCGCCAAGGTCGCCCACCTCTTCTCCCGCGCTTCGAAGTAGGTTCCTCCCACCAAGGAGCACAAGCTGAACATGGCAAGCGTCCCAGTCGTCGCCAGGATCTTCTCCTCCGTCGCCCCAAAGCTTCCGAGCAGCAGCACCCCGATCCCCATCAAGGCGCTGATTCCGATCGACCCGATCAAACCCAGGAGGGCCCATCGCTTCCAAGGAGTTGAGGTGCTGTTTTTCATAAACCGGGTTTTCCTGAGACAAGAGGGAAAAGGAGGCAGAAAAAGAAAGGACCGCAAAGGGGAGTCTAAGGCTTTGGATGGCGGGGTGCCCCCTCCTTCCGGGCCGGGAAATGGGTAAAAATGGGTGTAGAAATGGGGAATTGGGGTGAAAATGGGTATTTGTGGGTGTGAGAATGGGTGTCATGATCCGAGTGGACACCCTTGTTGTGACTTCAAAGATCCTCAACCTCATCGCGGAGATCGATGAGGTCAAAGGGTATTGGAAGGCGATGGGGAACCTGGCCCCGGAGCGCCTTGTGACTCTTCGCAGGGTCGCGACCATCGAGAGCGCCGGCTCTTCGACCCGCATCGAAGGGAGCAAGCTCAGCGACCGGGAGGTGGAGGAGCTGCTGCAGAACCTCGAGCTCCAATCGTTTCGAGAGCGGGACGAGGAGGAGGTCGCAGGGTACGCAAAGGTGCTTGAGCTTGTGCTGCAATCCTGGGAGGTCATGACGATCAGCGAAAACCTGATCAAGCAGCTTCATCGAGACCTGCTGGCTTACAGCCGGAAAGATGAGCGGCACCGGGGGGAGTACAAGACCACTTCCAACCAGGTCGCCGCCTTTGACCAGGAGGGCCGCAAGCTGGGGGTGGTCTTTGAGCCAGCGACCCCCTTTGAAACTCCGGGACGGATGAGGGAGCTGTTGGAGTGGTTCCTCGGCATGCGGGAGAGCGAGGAGCTTCATCCTCTCCTGGTCATCGGGGTCTTCGTCGTGGTTTTTCTCGAGATCCATCCCTTCCAAGATGGCAATGGGCGCCTCAGCCGGATCCTGACCACCCTGCTTCTCCTTCAAGCGGGCTATGGCTACGTTCCCTATAGCTCCCTCGAGAGGGTGATCGAGCAGAACAAAGAAGCCTACGACCTCGCCCTCCGGGAGAGCCAGGGAACGATCCGTTCCGAGAACCCCAACTGGCAGCCCTGGCTCCACTTCTTCTTGGAGGCGCTCCAACAACAGGCCCGCCACCTCAAGCAAAAGGTCGAGCGCGAACAGCTCCTCCGCTCCCGGCTGCCTCCCCTCTCGGCCACCATCCTCGACCACGTGCGCGGCCACGGGCGGGCCACCATCGCCGAACTCCAAGTCCTGACCGGCGCCAACCGCAACACCCTCAAGGCGCAACTCAGGGCCTTGGTGCGGGACGGCTACCTGGAGCTGCATGGAAGGGGACGGGGGGCCTGGTATAGCATGGGGTGAAGGTCTGCGCAGGGGACCGGTGGGGCCGCGCTTGGACGGCCTGGGCTTGAAGGGGGGCGCCTGCGCCGGTCCCGAGGGGAGTTTTCTGTGCCGGCTTTTCTGCGAGAAAAAGGTCCCTGCTTTTGGCAATATTTAGCAGTGAAAAAGGAATGGGGATCCCATTGGGACCCAGGCCAAGACCATGCCTGGAATCCAAGCTCCCCTTTCCCCCCTTTTTTCAGGTACCCGGCCCTGGTCGAGAACGATTCCAGGGTTCCCCATAGGAGGACCACCAGCATGGCGCAGATCCAACTTTCGCTTTCACCCCTTTCCCTCTCCCTGTCCTCGAGAGAAGCCGGCTTTTTGCTGTATGTGGCTTTTTTTGCCCTGCTTTTCTCCATCTTCTGGACGTCCCAATTCGTTACATTGATGACCTTGGAGGAGAAACGATTTCCCGGCCCTCACGTGAGAATCGGCTGGGTCGCCGTGTTTCTCATCCTCTGGTTCCTCGCACCCTTTGCCTTCCTTTTCTGGGAGAAAAGGATAGGCCCCAGGAAGCCCCGAAGGAGAGTGCCCCCAGGATACGGAAGGACCGAGCCGGGTTCGGGGCATTGAGGAAAGAAGGATGAGTCGACAAATTTCCAGCTGGCGGAAAACCGCCTTTTACTTGGGGACGGGATTGTTGGTCCTAGGTGTTCTCCTGTTCCTATCCCTTTTTCTGTCCGTTGCCCTTGACTTTGAAGGCTCGAATTCTCCTGCCCAGACCAAGTCGGAGTTTCAGCGAGCCTTTGGAGGCCTAGTCCTCGCTGCCCTAGGAAGCTTTCTTCGCATGTTGGGCGCCCGCGGATTGGCCGGCTCGGGAATGGTCCTGGATCCCAAGAGGGCGCGGGAGGACCTCGAACCCTACAGTCGGATGGCGGGTGGGCTCGTCCGGGATGTCCTGGAAGAAGCCGAGGTCCTACCCAAGGGCGATGCCAGGGGCGATGCCAATGGCGATGCCAAGCCCGGTGCCAGGATCGAAGACATGGCAAAAACCAAGACCGTGGTCATGATCCGCTGCCAACACTGCGGCAAGTTGAACGAGGAGGATTCCAAGTTTTGCCAGGAGTGCGGGGAGAGGCTTTGATG
>DROQ01000267.1 GCA_011321845.1 Planctomycetota bacterium
CTCCCAAGCGCTTCGCGGGGATCTGGGACGATGTCTACAGTTCATGGTCGGGGCTCCATGGCTATGTCAGGAACAGCTGGAGAGGTCCCGATGGGAGCCGGGTGGCGATCCGGGACCAGATCATCCATTTCGTGGACGCGCGAAAGAAGGAGATGATGCGGACCGGGGTCAACTTCATCCACCAGAGCACGACGGGGATGGCCCACACCATCACCAACGGATACAACATCCGGTACAGCAGGTTCTACGAGCAGCTCTACTTCGCCGACCTCCTGGTCTGTTCCCCCGCCCACGCATCCTACACCGAGATCAGCCCGGAGCAGACCAGCGACCTCTACATCTGTCACAGCCCAACCCTCTTCAATTCCCTGGGCTCCTCCAACAGCGAGACCATGGCCATCACCAAGATGATTCTCGTGGGCGGATACCTTCGTCCCAAGCTCAAGCTCCTCCTCAAGCGAAACGGTCTTTATCCCTCCACCCTTCTCTACATCTGGAAGTCCTCCCTTCCCTACGAGGTGCCCTACGATCACGAGTTCAAGCACAGGGTCTGCTACAAATCGGTTGGGGATCGCTTCGCCTATCCCGAGCGTTACTCGGCTGCGGGCATCGACCGGGGAGACCTCGCGCTCCTCGCCCACCAGTACAACGACATGGAGCACATGCGCCGCATGGTGCAAAAGGCGGTGGCCATGGAGGTCGCCCCCCCGGAGGCGGCCTTCGAGATCCTCGAGGTCAAGGGTGGGACCAGGCGTTTCGGCTTTTACAAATCGGCCCTCATCCTCCAGGAAAAAGGCCAGGAGGTTCAGGTTCGGGTCTCGACCCGAAAGAGCTATGACCTCCAGGGGCTCCCCCTGAAGCTCCACTGGAAGTTCCTCTACGGCAACAGGAGGGTGCGCATGGAACCAGCCAAGGAACAAGGGGAATACCTCTTGACGGTTCCCTGGGACGACTCCCTCCCCGAAGGGAGGACCGTGATCGGCCTCTTCGCCCACAACGGAAAAGAGGGGGGAAACCCCGCCCTCCTGACCGTCTACCGCAAGAAAGGCAAGATCCCTCCCAACGGGGGAGGATACAAGGACTACCGCTTCGACCTGGGTCCTGGGAATCGCAGACCCATCCTCATGGGAGTCCAGGATTCCTGGGTTCGCCCCGGCAAAACCCTCAAGCTCCCTCTCCGTTCCTGGGACCCCGAAGGCTCGGTGGTCAGCTTCGCCAAGCGCTCCGATGAGGTGGGCGAGATCCAGGGAAGCAGCTTCGTCTGGAAGTGCCCCAGGAAGGAGAAGAGCGGAAGCAGGACCGTCACCATCCTCGCCTCGGACGGAAGCAGCGGAAACGGCTACACCGCCAGACAGATTCACATCCAGATCGGAAAACCGGCCCTCCTCGCCCAGATCAGCGCGGATCGGCTCGTGGGGAAGGCCCCCCTCGAGGTCCACTTCTCGGGCAAGAAATCCATCTCCCATAAGAGGACCACCAAGTTCTATTGGGAGGTCTTTCATCCCAGCAAGAAACACAAACCGGCTCCCCTGGCCAAGCAGAGCAAGGGGAAGGAACTGAAGTACAGCTTCAAAAAACCTGGGATCTACGAGGTTCGCCTCACGCTGGTGCAGGGAAAGGACAGGGACACGGAAAGCGTGCAGGTATGGGTCCGGAAGGAGAAGATCTCCAGCCCTGAAACGGGGTTCCAGGTCTGGGGAAAGGGTGTGATCCTCGAGAACAAGGACGAGAGCCCCAATCCCTTCGATGGGACCAAGTTCTCAGGACCCGGCGTTCAATCCTTCCTCCTGGTGAATCCGGGGAACAAACCCCTCTCCCTCTCCCGAAAAAAACGCCTGAGCATCGAGGGAGAGAACGCGGGAGACTTCCACATTGTGCAGCGGCCCCCCCTCAAAATCCCAGCCGGAGGGATGGCTGTCTTCTCCATCCGCTTCCGCCCCAAGGAGAAGGGAACGAGAAAGGCGACCGTCCACCTCCGGCTCAAGGGAAAAGAGTTTCGTTTCGCGATCGGCAACTAGCCCGCCTGTCGCCAAGGCTCAGAGAGCCCCCAAGACCGGGGAGGCGTTGCGAGGTTTGAGCCAACACCATCGGAGCCAGGTCGCCAAAGCCCGGGGAGTCCTCAAGGCCAGGGAGTTGGAGTTCCGAATCCCAGGGCTCAAAATCGAAAGGTCCCGAGCAGCTTGGCGGTGAAGTTGGTGTCGGTAGGGATCAGAGCGTCCCGGCCTTGGGGGCGGTCCCAGCCCGTCGTCAGGACCAGGAAGAGTTCGCGGCCCGGCTCGAGGATCCAGCGCAGGCGGCTCTGGTAGGAGAGGTTGCGGCTCTCTGTGTCGTATTGGAGCAAATTGCGCCAGGAGAGATCCGGCGAGAATTGCAAGTCCAGACGAGCGGAGGCCTCCTGGGTCAGGAATGAGGCCTCGTTCAGGTGCACGCGATCTTCCTTGAAACTGCCTGAGAGCTGGATCATGGGGCTCAGAAGAAAGAGGGGCTCGGCCTGCCAGGAGAAGATGTGTCCGTCGTAGAATTCGCCCAGCTCCAGCTCGAGGTTGATGGAGAGGGGGCGCTTGTCGGCGCTTTCAAATGTCACAGTGTGGCGGGTGACCGTGTAGTCCCCCTTCCGAACGAAGACTCCATCCACGATCTCGAAGCCCTCGTCGATCCTCTCGAAACTCCGCTCCACCTCGAATTCCAAAACATCCCCGGTCTCGAACTCCAGGCCCAACCAGCGCAATGGGACCCTCCATGTATCGGGGGAGCCATCCGATTGGGTCGTATAGGAGGGTGCCACGAAAAAATTGATCTCCTGGACGAAGCCCTCGCGCTTGGACTGGAAGCGGGTCAGATACCGATAGCTCCTGATCCCCGTTCGCCGGACAAAGCCAAGCGCAGGATCGAAATCCCGCCCCACCTCGTGCACCTGCAATCGATGCACCCAATCCCTGGTCCGAAACTCCGAGGAGAGGCCGAAGGCCTGCCCTTCCCCCCCTCCGCCGTCCTGGGTGGTCCCCATCGCATAGAGCCAGGCCTTGAGGGTTCGACCCTCTCCATAGTCCTTGCTGTTTTCATAGGCCAGGTCCAGCCCGAAGGTGGCGGCCCCCCCTGTCTCCTCCGGTTTTCCTCCGGTATAGATCCCCCCGACTGTAAGATTTTCACCCAAGGTCCGCTGGAGCCGGACAACCCCCTGCCCCCGCGAAGGAAGACCCGCGTGCTCCTTGGTCAGGGTCCCGAGGACCCCGACGCTCCAGGGACCAGCCTGCCCACTCACTTTGACTCCGGCCCGGAGTGGAACCTCGTCGCCATTCCCGTTGCGCCCAATGCGACGCGAAAAGAAGGGAATGGTCTGACGCCGTCGGTCCGGCGGCCCGAACTCGAAGAGCCCCGCGTCCTCCAGGAAGAAGTCGCGCTTTTCGGGAAAGAAGAGAGGAAAACGGGTCAGGTTCACGCGCCGCAGATCCACCTCGGTCTCGGCGAAATCCGTGTTGAACGTTCCCACGAGGTTGAGGGAAGGAGTCAGCCTGTAGCGAAGATCCCCTCCCACCCTTCCCAGCTGGGCGCGCTGCCCTCCTGCCCCCCGCCCCATCCTGGACGCGTACTTGACATAGGGGATCAGATCCAGCCCCAAACCCTGGTTCAGGTCCCGGAACCCAAGGAGCCGGCCTCCCTTGGTAAGCTGGAAAAAACGGAAACCCCGCCTGGGGTGCGCCCAGCGATCGCTCTCGTTGCTTTCCTTGCGGAGCCGCCGAAAGTTGAAGCCCCAGCTCTCGTTCTCCCCGAACGAGAGACTCTTGAAAGGGATCTCGACCTCGGCCTGCCAACCCTTGGAAGTCCGTTGGACCCGCCCCTTCCAGATCCCGTCCCAGTTCTTGTTGAAGGAGGAGCCTCGGTCCGAAATGAGGGCGTCCCCCTTGCTCCCACCCGCACCCATCTGAAACCAGTAGGCGAAGCGCTGGTCACCAAAGGTGTCGAACCAGAACTCCACCCGGTCGTCGGGGTCGAGGTTGGCGTCCCTCGCCATCAACCGGCCCCGCACCGAGGAAGGATCGTCCATGCAGCGGATGGCGAGATAGAGGGCCTCCGGCGTGGCGAGGATCCTCAACTCCGTCGGTTTGGAAGGTCTCGCCCCCTCCCTGGGGGAGACCTGCACAAGAGGTCCCACCTGGACCGCCTTCTTCCAGACCGGCTCTTCGAAACGCCCATCGACCCGAATCGAATGCCCTCGAAGGAAAGGGACGGTAACCCTGGGTCCCTGCGCCCCCCTACCTGGCTCCTGGGAGGCCAGGGACCCGAGCAGGATCCACCCCAAGACCCCAAGCGCTGCGGAAAAACGATCCATGCAGGAGAAAACCCCTTTTGCAGAACCTCGAAGGGCTCCTCAATCCTTCATCGCTTCGGCAAAGTCCCAAGCGAGGCTTGCCTTGAGGGCAGAGCCGCCCCATCGCTCCAAGGACCCCAACACGAGGTGCAGCAGGTAGCGGACACCCTGTTTGGAAGGATGGAGACGGTCCTTGCTCATCAGCTCCTTTGCGCTGATGCGCCTGGGCCTCACCCTCTTGTCCCGGCTGGGCAGAACAATACCCTTCTTCCGCATCCGATCCACATGGGCGCTCAGATCAAAAAGTCGCACCCTTGGCCGTTTCTTCACCCATTGAGCGATCCTGTCGTTCATCGTTTTCAGAGTCCCGACCGCGGGGATCTGCCGGGGGGCGAGCATCCTGGGATCGGCCCCATGCATGTCGGGGAGGTTTCCCACGAGGATTTTTCCGGGGAATTGATCGAGGAGAGCAAGCCCCTTTTCGAGGCGCTTCATCCTTGCGTCCTTGTTCATCCACCCATAGCCGAACCAGAACAGGAAATCGATCCCGATGAGCAAGGTCGGCTTGGCTTTGAGCGCCCGGCGCATTTGGAGCGGGCCGATCTTGAGGGGTTGCATGAAGAAGAGGGAACTCGTGAAACGAAGGATCTTGAATCCCCGATCCTTGAGGACTCTCTGCGCCAGGACCGAGGGAGGGAGCCCATTCCCAAAACCATCGCTGACGCTCGCGCCGATGAAAACAATGCGCGAGAGGTCCTTTTTCTGGAGGACCCCATGGCTGCGAACAGGAAACGGGCGTGTCCCCGGTCTCTCAGAGGGCTTGGTCTGTGCCGGAGAGGGGGAAACAAGGAGTGCCCCTCCCAAGAGGAGGCCCATCATGGAGGATCCGTGGGTCTTCATCCCCCTGATCATAGAGGGCGAAACCGGGGAGTTTGAACGGTTTCTTTCCGCACATCCATCCGCAGGAAAGAAGCCTCAGGATCAGGACTCGATCTGTGGCTTCTTCTTGCGGAGTCCCCAACCCAGCCCCAAGGTCGCAAGCGACACGAGCCCCAGGCTCAGAGGCTCGGGAGTCGGGTTCCCCTGTCCACGAGAGCCGCCAAATCCATTCCTGCCGCTCCCTCCTGAGTTGGACCCACGCGAACCGATCCTGGATCTGCTGCTTCTGTGCTTTGCGTTGAACCAGTGCCACCACTTGATCCACTCATCTCCCCCCTTTCGAACCGACAACGAAGGCGAAGACACATAGCTTTTTGCTTGGACCGTTTTAGTGGTCATGAAAAACAGGGACGACAAAACGAGAGCCCCGATCATTTTCTTTTGCGTCAACATGGATCTCCTCCCAATGCCTCTAGTTTGCTGAGGTGCAGACCTGAACTCCCTGGTGGCCTTTCCCCCCCGAACACCCCTAGTCTACTCCCTCCAAAGGGGGCCGGCAGAAAAATGGCCCCTCATCAGAGACAAGACTCCATTCCCCCCATGCGAAGGGAGGCCTAGCCTCTAATTTTTCTTGAAGTTGGCGATCTTTTCCTTGAGGGCTTCCAGGAGTTCCTCCTTGTGGACCCGGACCTGCTCCATGGAATCCCGGTCTCTCAGGGTCACCGTATCGTCCTCGAGGGTCTTGCCATCGATGGTCACGCAATAGGGAGTCCCGACCTCATCCTGCCTGCGGTAGCGCCGCCCAATGGCCCCTTTTTGGTCGAAGAAGGTCCGCATCCCCTCCTTTCTCAGCATGGCCTCGATCTCACTCGCCTTTTCGGGCATACCGTCCTTTTTCACGAGGGGGAAGACCGCGACGGTGATCGGCGCGATCCGGGGATGAAAATGCAGCACCGTCCGGATGTCCGGCCGGCCCTTCTTGTCCACACCCAGCTCCTGCTCCTCGTACGCGTCCACCAAAAATGTCATCGCCGCGCGGTCCACTCCCGCCGCCGGCTCCACCACATAGGGGGTATAACGCTGCTTGGTCCCTTCGTCGAAGTAGCTCAGGTCCGTTCCCGAGGCCTCCGAGTGCCGCTTGAGGTCGAAGTCTGTGCGCCGCGCGATCCCCTCCAACTCGCTCCACCCGAAGGGGAAGAGGTATTCCACATCCGTACAACCAATGCTGTAATGCGCCAGCTCATCCTCCCCATGGGGCCGGAGCCTCAGCTTGTCCGGATTCACTCCAAGCTTGGTGTACCAATCGAAACGCGTTTGCACCCAATACTCATACCACTTCGGCTCTTCCTCGATGGGGCAGAAGAACTCCATCTCCATCTGCTCGAATTCCCGCATCCGAAACACGAAGTTTCCAGGCGTGATCTCGTTCCGGAAGGACTTGCCGATCTGGGCGATTCCGAAGGGAGGCTTGAGCCTCGAAGAGTTCAGGACGTTCAAAAAGTTCGTAAAAATCCCCTGGGCCGTCTCGGGCCTGAGGTAGACCACGGCCGCCGAGTCCTCGACCGGTCCCATGAAGGTCTTGAACATCAGGTTGAACTGCCGGGGTTCGGTGAAAAAACCCTCGGCCCGGCACTCCAGGGCGGGGCGCTTTTTATATTTTTTGTTGGGACAGACATGGGCTTCGAGCTGATCCTCCCGGAACCTCGCCTTGCAGACCTTGCAGTCCACCAGGGGATCCGAAAAACCGGTAACATGGCCCGAAACCTCCCACACCGTGGGGCTTTGGAGGATGGCCGAATCCAGACCCACGATATCCCGCCGGGAAGTCACCATGTCCTCCCACCAGGCTTCCTTGACGTTGCGTTTCAGTTCCACCCCTAACGGCCCGTAGTCATAGCAGGAGCTGAGCCCCCCATAGATTTCGCTGGCCTGGAAGATGAACCCCCTGCGTTTGCAAAGGCTTACGATACGATCCATCAAATCTTCAGGCTTCTTACTCATGATCTGCGCTCGGGGGGATCCTCGATTGGCTGCTTGGTGGACTGTTTCCGGTTTACGAGAGAAGCTGTGAAGGCTAACCTCCTCCCTCCAATTTCCAAGGAAAAGGGTGCGCTCACGTGACGTCTTCGAAAACCACGATCCACAAGGTCCTGGACGGCCTTCCCCTGACCCCCGACGAGGGACTCGAGCTGTATCTGAACGCCGAGACCAGCACCCTGGGACTGCTCGCCGACGAGGTCCGCCGCGCCAAGCACCCCCCGGAAGAGGAAGGAGAGGTCGTCACCTACATCATCGACCGCAACATCAATCCCACCAATGTCTGCGTCACGGACTGCGGTTTTTGCGCTTTTTACCGTCGCCCGGGGGATCCTGAGTCCTACATCCTGAACGAGGAGAGCTACTTCGAAAAAGTCCAGGAGCTTGTGAACGCGGGGGGAACCCAGATTCTCGTCCAGGGGGGGCACCACCCCTACCTCAGGACAGAATGGTTCGAGGAGCTGTTTCAAAAGACCAAGGAGCGCTTCCCGGGAATCTGGATCCACGGGATGAGCCCGCCCGAGATCGTCCACCTCTCCAAACTGGACCGGATCCCGGTCCGGGAGGTCCTGAGCCGTCTCCAAGCGGCGGGTTTGGACTCCCTGCCCGGAGGCGGAGCGGAGATCCTGGTGGAGAGGGTCCGCGAGATCATTGCGCCCAAGAAGGCCACCACCGAAGAGTGGCTGGACGTGATGCGGCAACTGGCGAGCCTGGGCATGCGGGGCACGGCCACGATGATGTTCGGGCATGTGGAGACCCCCAAGGAGCGCATCGAACACCTGCTGCGGATCCGGGAGCTGCAGGAGGAGTGTGGGGTTTTCACGGCCTTCATCCCCTGGACCTTCCAACCCGATCACACCCCCCAGGGCGAGGAATGGCTCGCGGGGAGACCCAAGGCAACCGCCCACGAGTATCTCCGCATGCTCGCCCTTTCGAGGATTTTTTTGCACAACATCGACAACATCCAATCCTCCTGGGTCACCCAGGGGATCAAGACCTGTCAGATCGGCCTCGCCATGGGCGCCAACGATTTCGGATCGGCCATGCTGGAGGAGAACGTCGTCTCCTCGGCCGGTTGCGACAACATGACCAGCGTCCTGGAAATCGAGCGGCACATCAAGGACGCGGGCTTCGTGCCAAGACGCCGCAACATGCTCTACCAGCTCCTGGATGAGAACAACCAGCCCATGGGCGGGCGGGTGATGCAAGACGCGCCCACAGGAAAGGAGGCAGGCCGATGACCCCGAGCCAAGATCTGGAGAACCTGTTGATCGACCGGGCAGGTCTCGGAGCGATTCGCGCCAAGGTGGACCAGGGCCTGCGCCTGAGTTTCGAGGATGGCGTTCTCCTCTACGAGCATCCCAACCTCATGGCGGTGGGTGCTCTTGCCAACCGATTACGGACGAGAATGCATGGCAAGAAGACCTACTTCAACATCAACCTGCATCTCGATTACACCAACATCTGCATCTATTCCTGCAAGTTCTGTGCATTCGCCGCCAAGCCGGGCGAGGACAGGGCCTACCTCATGTCGCCAGAGGACATCTATGAGCGCATCCTCCCCCTCCGGGACTCGGAGGTCTCGGAGGTGCACATGGTCGCCGGGATCCACCCGGAGATGGGGTACGAGTACTACCTCGACATCATCCGCGCCGCCAAACGCGCCAAACCCGACATCCACGTCAAAGCCTTCACCATGGTCGAGATCGACCATCTCCTCAAGATCTCGGGCAAGAGCGAGGACCAGGTCTTCGAGGATTTGAGGGAGGCCGGGCTGGGCTCCTGCCCCGGTGGTGGGGCCGAAGTCCTGACCACCCGCATCCACAAGGCGGTTTTCCGCGACAAGATCTCCCCCGAGGAGTGGCTGGCCTGCGCGCGCAAGGTACAGGAGCACGGCTTCAAGATGAACGCGACCATGCTCTATGGGCACGTGGAGCGGGTCAAGGAGCGCGTGGAGCACCTCGTGCGCCTGCGGGAGCTGCAGGACGAGTGTGGAGGGTTCATGACCTTCATTCCACTGGCCTTCTGGCCTTACAACACAGCCCTCGAGAATTACGGAAAGGTGACCACCGGCTGGAACGACCTGCGCCAGGTCGCCGTCTCCCGGCTGATGCTCGACAACTTCCCCAACATCAAAGCCTACTGGGTCATGATGACGCCCAAAGTCGCCCAGACCGCCCAGGCCTTTGGAGCCAACGACCTGGATGGCACCGTCACCGAGGAACGGATCACCCACGACGCCGGCACCTCCGCCCCAATGGAATTGCCCAAAACCGAACTGGTCCATCTCATCCAGGCAGCCGGGTTCGAGCCTGTCCTGAGAGATACGACCTACCAGAATTTCGAAACGGTCAAGTCCTGAATCAGGAAAGGCGAGGATTAAAAGGAGACGTAATCCTCATCGCCCAATTCATCCTCTTCAAACTCCATAGAGGAAACATGCCGGGAGCCGACCCTTTGGGGCTCCTTTTCAGCCTCCTTGCCCCCCGCGTGAGATGAGTCCGGTTCCAGGTTCGCGACCAGGGATTTCTCCGGAAAAGGGGCAGGCTCGGACGAGTAGCTCCCCTCCCCATCCGACCCAGGGATTTCCGGATCCTGGCCATCGGTTTTTTCCTGCTCCTCCGCCTCACTTTCACCCTGGATCCCGGCAAGCACCTCTTGGAGCAGCCGCGAAAGCTCCTCCTCCTGCCTCTCCACAACAGAGAGAATGCCGCCCGCTTCGCCCAAGCCGTCGGAAATCACCTGTGCCCAAGTTTCCAGGCCCGTAACCCCGGTACTCACCTTCCGGACCCCGATCGCCTGATTCTCCGAAGACGCCACAATGGCAAACAATACCTCGGTCGCCTCATCCGTCCCCTCCTGGATCAGGCCGAGGGATTTGGAAACCTCTTCCGTCAAGAGCCCCCCCTTTTCGACCCGGCTCTTGGCCTGGTTGATCATGGTCGTGATCTCCTGGGCAGCCTTCCCGCTTCGCTGAGCAAGGGCTCGCACCTCTTCCGCGACAACCGCGAAACCCTTCCCCGACTCTCCCGCTCTGGCCGCCTCCACCGAGGCATTCAAAGCCAAGAGATTGGTCTGGAAAGCAATGTCGTCGATCACCTTGATCACCTTGGTGATCTGCTCGCTCGAGGAGCCGATCTCGGCCATCGCCTCGTTCAAGGCCTCCATCTTCCGAACCACTTCGGTAGTAGCAGCCTTTGTCTTTGAAAAGGAGACTTCACCCGCCTTGGCGTTCTCCAGGTTTTCCCTGGACGTCCGATCGATCTCTTCGAGAGCCTGGGAAAGCTCCTCGATCATTCCCGCCTGCTCCTGGGTCCCATTTCTTAAATTTTCCGCCACCTCGGAAAGCCCAAGAGTCTCCTTGGACATGATTTCCACACCTCGCTCCACCTGAGAGCAAGCGATCCGTTTCTGCTCATTCCCCATACGGATCTGCTCTTCGTATGCGGCGATCTTGGCCTGAAAAGCTCTTTGCAACCAAAAGCCGCAACCAAGTCCCAAAACCAGCCCAAGACCAAGAGCATAGGGGAAGGATTGTCTAGCACCCCCCAGGTCGAAGTACATCATTCCCGCAAGACACAGCAGCGGAATCAAGGCACAGGCCAAGGGTACCCAAACAAACTTTTTTTCGTTTAGAAACTGCATGAGGGTCCTCACTGTCTCCCATCCAGGATCTTGTTCGACCCTGGAAAGGCAAGGACTTAACACATGTCGGAAAGAATCCGGCCTATTCGGCGGAGAGGAGGGAGCGAATAGAGATCGAAGCCCCGCCGAACAGAATCAACCCTGCCAATACCATAATCATAAAACCCAGAGTCGAACTCTGGGAGCGCACGGAAACGACCTTTTTGCCCAAGGATTTGAACTGGACCTTCTTTCCGTCCTCATCGGGAGCCATGGTCCCAACTTCCAGGAGGACAATGCCCGGGGCTTGGGGCGTCCAGAGGACCTTGCCGTTCGGCATGTCGATTTTTTCGACATGGGAGACTGCGCTCCGAGGGCGGTAGGTCACTCGGAGACGCCCCGCTTTTGGCATCTTCTCCGAAGAGACCATGCTCGGTTTTCCCACGACGGGGAAGCTGTCTTCCTTGGGGCGAAACCCTTCCACCGAGATTTGACCGGGAAGGCTACCCAGCCCGAGAACGAGGAGGAAAACGAGCGAAAGAACTCCACAAGCCATGGACCTCATCTGTGCCCTCCTTCTTCGAGGCAGACCTCTTCCACTTCGTCCACTCCTCGCGCACGGGTGAGCAAGAAGGCGAAGGAAACCGTCACGACCAGCCAGACCAGAAGAACGACCACATGGAGGTTTTTCAAAAGGGCGCTCTCCTGGGGCTTGTAAGCATCCTTGTACGCGCTCCCATAGAGCCCGCCTCCGATCTCGCCCTGGATGATGTTCATCAGGAGGATGACGATCAGCAAGAGGGGGATCACGAACTTGATCAAAATGTCGAACCAGGAGCCCAGGTGAAACTTGCTGTTGGCATTGATGAACTCCCGGATGCGGTGCGAGCCGATCCCCCAACCGATCACCAGGCACTCGATCAAGCCCACGATGAGGAGGCCATAGCCAAAGGCCCAGTGATCCATCAAGTCCAGGAGACTGAGGCCCAGGGTCCCGTTGGCCGAGAGTCCGGGGTCGATCACCTTGGGGAGGGCGAAGGCGGCCGAGCCCACAAAACCGAACAGCCCGAAGATCAAAAGGGTCTTGGTCCTCGAGATCCGGAACTTGTCCTGCATGGCGGCGACGAGGGCCTCCACCAGAGAGATGCTGGAGGTCAGCCCCGCGATCAGAAGCAGGAGAAAAAAGCCGATGGCGAACTCTTGCGCGGCGGCCGGGAGATTGGCGATCCCCTTGGGCACGATGAAGAACATCATCGAGAGGGTCGAAGCCTTGGGTTGGATCGACAGGGCGAAGAGCATCGAGAAGATGGCCACCCCGGCGATCCACTCGAAGCCGCAGTTCAAGAGAGAGGTCGTGAGGGCGTTGTGGCTGTGGTCCGACTTTTTGGGGAGGTAGCTCGCGTAGGCGGTCATGACCCCGAAGCCCAGGGAGAGGGTGAAGAACATCTGGGCCATGGCCCCCTTCCAGACATCCATGCGACCCAGGACGCTCAGGTCGGGAGAGAAGAGGTAGGCCACGCCGTCAGGACCTCCTGGGAGCGTGATTCCTCGGAAGATCAGGACAATCATCGTCACCCACATCAGGGGAACGAAGATCTTGACCGCGGCCTCGATCGTCTTCGTCCCCTTGCTCACGAGGAGGACATTGAGGATCCAGACCGCGAGGACTCCCAACATGGGAAGCCAGGTCGAGATCATGGCAAAGAAAGTCCCCGTTGGATTGGAAAGAGTGTGATCGGGGGCTGCGAACCAGGGGATCGTAGATGCGCCTTGAAAGACCTCGTTGACCGGATGACTGATGGCCTCCCCCGCCATTCCGACCACCCAACCCAGGATGGTCACATAATACATGGTGATAAAGGCGGCATTGAGGATGGCGAACCAGCCCGCGAATTCCCCGGCCTTGCCTCCGGCCTGGCGCATGGCAAGGGGAAAGCTCTTTTTCGCCCAGGCCCCAAGCCCGAACTCCAGGATCATCACAGGGATCCCCACGAGGAAGAGAGCGATGAAGTACGGGAGATAGAAGGCTCCTCCCCCATACTTGTAGGCGTTCGCGGGAAAGAACACGATATTCCCCAGCCCGATCGCCGACCCCGAGGCCGCGAGAATGAACCCAAATTTCGATTTCCACTGCGCGCGGGTTTCGCTCATAGAAAAGGATCCTAGCCCAGCGTTCGACGTAAATCGAGCTAGAGTCGTTAGCATGGGCATCTATGGAGAACACATCCTCCCGCATTTGATCCACCTGGTCTGCGGGAGCAAGAGCTTCGGGAGGCAGCGGAAGAAAGTCGTCCCCCAAGCCAGGGGACGAGTCCTCGAGGTCGGCATGGGCTCAGGACACAACCTCCCATTCTACGATCCCCAAAAAGTGACAAGGCTCTTCGCCCTGGAACCCTCCAGGGGAATGCGAAAAAAAGCCCGCCGCGCCCTTTCCGAGGCCCCAGTCCCCGTCGAGGTCCTGGACCTGCCTGGCGAAGAGATCCCCCTCCCCGACCACTCCGTAGACACCGTCATCCTAACCTACACCCTCTGCACCATCCCCGACTGGCGCCAGGCCCTCACCCAGATGCGTCGCGTCCTCGCCCCGGGAGGGACCCTCCTCTTCGCCGAACATGGACGCTCCCCCGACCCCAGAGTCGCCCGCCTCCAAACCCGACTCCAACCCATCTGGGGCCCCATCTCCGGAGGATGCCACCTCGGCCGCGACATCCCCAAACTCCTCAACGAGGGAGGCTTTTGCCTCCAAACCCTCGAAACCGGCTACGAACTCAAAGGCCCCCGCTTCGCCAGCTACCAATACCTCGGTTCGGCCAGGCCGCGCTAACCCCCCCGCAGCCTGCCGGTTCGGAACGATGGAACGGGGGAAAACGCAGGTCGCAAAACCCGGTAAACAACTGGCCTTACATTTTGAAGGGGCTTTCAGAGTTTCTTGTCGTAGCCCAATGGACAAACCCTTCACCCGCATAGTTCACAGGGAAATGGCCCGTCTCGTCCAGGTGGAACTGGATCTCATATTCCTTCCCACCGACCTTGAAAACGGCCAGCCCTCCTTTCGTAGAATCAACAATCTGAGCCAACCTGAGCCCTTCCTTCACGGGAAGCACCCAAACAAAAGAAGGATCCCCGTCATCATCCCGATCTTCTTTTTTGTAGAAATGAAAGGTTTCATCAAACCGCTTTACACCCTCCCCCGAATCGATCTTTTTCAATTGAGCAACAACCGACAATTCCCAGCTTTTCTCCTTCCCTCGATCAGCTTGGCAAGATCCGAGCAGAAAGATGAGAACAAGAAAAAACATGGAGGAAGGGTTCATTTTCACTCTCCTTTTCATTTTACGGCTCCTTTCGCTTCGCATGGACAAACCGGCACCTGGAGCATTCCAAGATCATCGCATTCAAGCGCAAAAAAATGGAACAACGGTGAGACATGAAGGTGCAACCGGTTTTTCCTCATTCCGTATTCTTCACAAGCCCTTCCTTTTCGGGACGAAAACCTTTCGGAAATTTTGTTTTTTTCATCCCAAATGGCGGTCCCTCGACGTTTTGAGTGGAATTAGACACCTTATAGGATGCAGGCTCCTCGGCGTTTTTAATAGGATTCCCTTCATCTCTTCTGGCAGCCTATCCAGGTCCAGTTCTAGCAAGAAACAGCCTCAGGGAAATCCAAGGAATTGCATCCCAAAAGGGAGGCCATGACAACAAGGGAGTTGGTCATGACGTTGGGAGCGCACTCCTTCGCCCCGGGATCCGCCCGGCCAGTAGGCCTCCGTTGGAGTTTCGCATCGGCAGGGGATCTCGCTCCCGGTCGCGAACGAAGCGACAGTTTCGCTGACACATGGGGACTGATTTTCTGAAGAAGGAAGGGTTTGTAGCCAGGTCATCCCAAGCCAAGCAAGCACCGGGCTTAGGAAGGGCTAGGTGAGCATGAGGGAGAGGAACAAGGAATCCCTTGCCCCTCAAGAGGAAAGGAGCATTCGTGCTTAGGGGCAGGGGATTCCAATCGACCCCCCCAAACGAGATCCCAAAGGACCCATGAAAGGTTCGAGCTGACCTCAGGATCCACCAAGGGCTTTGGCCGACTTCGCCGAAGGCGCTTGAGGCCGAAGCCCTTGGTGGATCCCGGGCCGCGCGGAGAAAGCGGAGATCTAGGGAGAGTCCCTGCCTCCCTGCCTACCGCCGCGCAGCCACAAAGCGGTCGATGCCCGCCTTGAGGCTCTCGGGGTCCAGGCCCGACTCGGCGACGATGTCTTCGAGGCTTCCGCCCGTTCGCCAGCGGTTGTCGTGGTCCGGAGTGAGCGCGAAGGCCTCCAGCCTCTGGTCGGGGATCCAATCCCTGACGTTTTTGCGGCCCTGCGTCGCGACCATCATGGATCGGTACCACTCCTCCTCGGGGAGGACCGAGTCACGATACTCCTTGGGCTGCATGTCGAAGAGTTCCTTGGAGACGCAGCAGACGACCTTGAGGTTGGGACCCTGGGAGCCGAGCCAGGGCAGGATCTTGACCATGCTGTCGACCGCGCTCGTCCCCTGGACAAGGACGACGCCCTGCTTGTCCCTCGAGTCGAAGGCGCGCATCACATAAGCCCCCTTGGCCGCCTCCAGGTGGGAGGGCATTCCGAGGGCGGAGCGGTCCGGGATCTCTACGGCGGGCCGGGTCAAATGGAGCGCAATGATCGGGACATCCGTCGCGAAGGCCGCAGCCAGGGCGGGGGCGACCTCGTTGTGCTCCCAGGGATGCAGGTTGATGATCTGCCCCTTGGGGAACATCTGTGTCACCCCTGGAGCGAAGATGCCGAAATGGGTTCGCGAATCCTCGGCCGTCTCCGGACCGGAGTGACCCGCCACCCAGAGGATCCTGCCCACCTTGAGGTCGCAGTCCTGGGCGAGCTGGGAGAACAGGCGCATCATCCCGTACTTGAGGTAGGAGAACGAACCGTAGGTCGAACAGGCCCCGATGTAGCCCGCGAAAATCTTTTCGGGTTCGTCGGCGAAGTTCACCGAGGCGAGGCCAGCGCAGAGCCCCGCGTTGACGAACTCGGTGATCTGCTGCGGAAGAAGAGCCCCGCCGGGGTTGTTCTCCCGGTCGTACCAACCCGTCCCCTTGCGCCCCTCGAAGTCCTTCATGAAACCCGCGATATTGGTCGACTCCGCGAGGTCCGCGGACATGGCGAGGACCAGGGGGCGCCCATATTTTTCGAGCGCGTAGCTGTTCCAGAACGCCCCGAAACGCTCCAGCCCCTTGCGGTTGGGCGCCTTGGTCCCGGGCTCGGCGAAGAGCGCGGAGGGAAAGTTCTCATAGTCGGTGAAGGTCTTGTCCGAGGCCAGAAGGTCCAGGCAGGGGTCCACCCTCTGTCCCTCGATGCGCCTCGGGACGCTGTCGCCGATGGCCACCAGGCGATCCGTCAGCCACTCGACAAAGGCCTTGTCCCCCTCCATGGCCTTGCACACGGTCTCAATGTGGGAGCGCGCCTGCGCGAGGGCCGCCTCCCCACCCGGATCCCCCTCCCCGAAGCCCTCGAAGGTCACCCCATAGGCTTCCTGAAACTCCTTCTTGGTCTCCCAGAACAGCTCGCTGTTGCGTTTGTGGGCGGCGCCGTGGGACTTGTTTCCGGTCACTCCATAGCCGCGCCCCTTGATCGTTTTGAACCAGAAACACTTGGGAGCCTGCGCGTCCTGCTCGCCGAACACGGTCTCATAGAGAGCGGGCACCACCGATTCGAAGGCACTCCCCTGCTCGGCCCCCACCACCTTGAAGCCATAGGGTTTGAACCAGTCGTCCGGGCCTCCATGCACGACCCGGGAATGAGGCGTGGGATCGATCCCATAGTCGTTCCAGTCCAGGAGGTAGACGAGGTTGGAGAGCCCCAGGCCGTAGGCCGTGTTCTTGGTCTCATGGTGCGCCCCCGCGCTGTGTCCGCCCTCGCCTTCCACTGCGAAGACCTTGACCTCCTCGCAGCCGCCGTGCTTGAGCGCGAGGGCCTCCCCCGCGGCCGCGGGCGCGCCATGCCCCGAGGGCCCCGTGTTGAACTTGATGAAGAGCGTCTTGCCCTCGAACTCTGCGTGCCCCGGCAGCCCACCCCGTCGCCGAAGGGTGAGCAGGTCCATAGGATCCAGGATCCGCTCCTCTCCTCCCTTGATCTCGAAGCGCGGATCCCCCGTCCAGGAGTGACGCAGCTTCATGGCGTGGTTCACCACCGCCAGGCTGGCATAGACCAAGGGGATGCAATGCCCCGAGATGAGGACAAAGCGATCCGCGAGGGCTTTGCTCGGATCCCGGACATCCCAGCGCATCGCCCCCGAGGTCATCAGGGCCACCATCATGTGCACCTTGGAACGTGACCCCCCGGGGTGCCCGCTCTGGCGATAGTTCAACATGATGTCGATGAACTGGTCGATGAAGAGCCGAGCCTTGTCCATCAAGGGATACTCGGACTGCAGACGATCCAACGGAATCAGAGGCTTCGTACGGCTCATGTCAGACCCTTTGATCTCATGCCCAGGAAAGGGAGCGCAAGCGGCTCCAGAGAGGAAATGGGCGAGCATCATACCCAGGGCGGATCCCCAGGGCATCAGGAATAAAAAGAGAGAAGGCCCCTCAGCCCGCGCCCCCGTCCCGGCCCCCCTCTCCGCTCCCCCTCCATCGTCCCCGTCTCAGCCCCCGTCTCCATCGCCCCCATCGTCCCTGTCCTTGCTATCCCCGTTGTTCTCACCCCCGTCCCGGCGGTCCCCGCCCTCACCCCTCGTCCACGCGGCCCCCGTCCTCGCTGCCCCCCTCCCCGGAATCCTCCCCGCCATGGATCTCCCGAAGAAGCTCCTCGACCCGGCGCTGGTTCTCCGCCCCGCGATCCCATTTGAAGCGCACCTCCGCCCGCCGCTCCAGGATGGGAAAGGCCAGGTCCGCGAGGATGGGTCCGAGGTCCTCGATCTTGGAACGGGCCAGCTCCTCCCTCCCCTCCGGAGCCAGGTAATAAACCGTCATCATCTTGCGGTCTGGAGTCAGCGCGAGACGGGTCATTTGGACTCCCATCAGGGCCTCGTCGCAGAGTTCGTTCCGAAAGAACGAATCGACTTCGTCCCGAAGGACCGCCAGCTTGGGATCTTCTCGATGTTTGCCAGTCATTGAACCGCTGATCCTATCTCCCAAGCCCATGATCTCCAATGATCGGCCAGAAGCCCAGGTTCAAGGTTTGCTCACCCGGCCGCCCCAGTCCCCCTCGCGCAGGGAGGGAGCGTTGAGCGCCTGGACCTGCCAATGCCCATCGGCGTAGCGATCCAGAGTCGTGATCCCCCCATGGCTGTGGGTAAAACGCATCGAGTCCCGGTTGCGTAGTTTGAGAACCCAGGCAGCCGCCACCCGCTGGACCTGCCCATGGCAGACGACGAAGACCTCTCCCCCGGGAAACTCCTCCGCCAACTCCTCCAGCACCGGAACGATGCGCGCTTCGAGGTCCGCGTGACTCTCTCCCCCATGCCCCCTGTAACCGTAGGGGTCGGCCAGGTAGGCTTCGAAGGCCCCCGGCTCCAGGGCCTCCCGCTCCATCCCCGCCCAGCGGCCCCGGTCGATCTCCCGCAGCCTGGGTTCCAGGCGTGGCTCCATGCCCAGCTCCGCCCCAATCAGTTCGGCCCCCACCCGGGCCCGTTGCAGATCGCTCGCCACCAGCAGGGAAAAGACCCGCCCTCGCAGCTCCTTGGCGAGCCGTCGGAACCGCTCCACCCCCTCCGGAGCCAAGGGCACGTCCTTGCCCCCATAAATCCGCGTGGCCCAGGAGGAGTCGACCTCGCCATGCCTGCAGAGATGAATCCGGGACCGAAGGTTCCTCATCGAAGCCCTCAACCCTTTCGCTCGTTTCCGGAACCAAGACCCCTCCCCGCCTTCTTCTTGGGCGGATCATAGCGGTAGATCAAAATCGTCATGTCCTTGGGACCCACCCAATTGGGCAGTCTCCGGATCTGATGGAAGTGGGAGCGTATCCAGGTATCCCATACCTTTTTCGGATCCGCCTCCAGGAGGACGGGGGAGGTCAGGGCGACAAAGATCCTGGTCCCCTTCTTTTCCGCCTCCGCCTTCCACTTTTTCAGGTCGGTCACCGTCCAGGAAGCAAGGAGATCCACGCGCCGGTAGCCCTGGGACCAACCCGCGCTCGTGATCCCGATCTGAGGCTCGCTCGGATTCAGATACCACTCCATCGAGGGTTGGTTGGTCGAAACGATGCGGTCGGTTTCCAGGGAGTGGGTTTCGATGTAGTCGGCCGCCTCCCGCCAGCGGGGACGATCCCCGTAGCGGTAATGAAAGTAGAGGTGGGACTGGGCTCCGAGGTCCAGGAGGATCATGGCAAGGGGAAGAAAGCGAATGAAGATCCGCCCCGCCCCCCGGACGTTCAAAAAGCGCGTAATCTCCCAGGCGCCATAGCCCCCGAGCGCGGCCCAGGCAGGGAGGGTGAAGAAGAGATACTGGGCCGTGGCCTTGACGAAGAAAGAGGCAAAGGCCAGCTCCAAAAAGGGAACGAGGACCAGGGCGGCCAGGAGGACTCCCCCCCGGATCTGCCGCTTCCACACGAGATAGGCCCCCCCGAAGGCCGCCACGATCCCGGGGATGCGCACAAAGTGAAGGGTCGTATTGAGCAGGTGGAAGAACGACTCTCCCTCCTTGGCCCTGAAGAAATCGCCGAAAGCGTCAAAGGCGATGACCACTCCAATGACAAAGGAAATTCCCACAGGCAGCACGAAGCTGAGCATGGCCTTGCCGCTGAGGCAGGGGGGTTTGGGGAGGCAGCGCCACTTGAGGCAGGCCAAGTAGACGAGGAGACCTGGAACCAGCAAGAAGGCCGAAGGGTGGGTCAAGCCTGCCAGTCCCCCAAAGAAGAGGGAGGCGAAAAAGTGCCGCTTGCGCCCCTGTTCTACCCCCAGATGAAACAAGCCGATTGCACAGAGCGAGAAGAAGAGGACGAGCGAATAGGCACGACAATTCTGCGACCAGTAGATGTGCCAGGGGGAGATGCAGAGGATGGCGGAGGCGATCAGAGCCGGCCCGATCCCGAGGAGGGAACGGACCACGATCCCGAGAAGGGGGACCGAGACGATCCCGAAGAAGGCGAAAACGAGGCGTTGGCTCCCCTCCCCGGAGCTCGGGAGCAGGGGTTCCAGAAAGCGAAGCAGGAGGAAGCCGATCGGATACCTGCTCCTGGAAGTCGCGAAGAATTGATCCAGGGGCATGAGAACCGCGTCCCGGAGGGTGTGGGCTTCGTCGATCCAAAGGCTCCATTCTCCGAGTTTGTAGAGCCGTAAAAAACCAGCGAGCAGAGTGATCAGGACCAGGAACCCGACGGCTCGATGGGTCCAAGGCTCGGCGGCGAGAGGCGCGGAAATGAGTTCGGGGACCTCCTCCTCGTCGAAGATCGAATCCGGAAGCTCCGGCTCAGGAGCATCGGGAGGAAAAGAAAGGTCGCTCGCCATCGGGGGAAGTATAGCCCCAGGCCAGGGAGGAGGCACAAGCCTTTGAAGACTAAGGAGATCGGGACAGGGTCCCCAGCCCTCCCTTCCCATGGGAGCCTCCCTACTTGAGAACGGCTCTCAGACTGAATTTTCGATAAGGACTCCAAAGCGACCACATTTTTTCTCCAGACCCAAACGAAAACCCGGGAAGAAAATGGGTAAGAAGTTCCAGAACGCCCGCAAAGCCCAAGGCTCCCCGCCTGCGAATGCGCCCAAAAGAAATGGGGCCAAGGGGGACACCCATTCTTTGCCCCTCCCCTCGGGCTGGGATCCGGTCCGCACCTTGGCTGAGAATCCTGTGGCCCTGATCCTGACGGATCGGGAAAAGCGTGTCCTCTGGTGGAACGAACGCGCGGAGCAGCTCCTCGAGCTGTCCCCGGAGTCCAGCCTGAATCAAAGCCTCCACCAGGCCCTCGGAATCCTCGAATTCTCCCTTCCCGAACCCAAGGATCCCTCCAAACCCGCCTCCCCCTCCATTCCACAAGTCGAGATCAACCTGAGGACCCCTTCCGGAAAAACACTCTCCCTCGAGGTCTGCGGGGGGATCCTGCCTTCCCGGGAACAGGACCCTCTGCAGTGGAGCTTCGTCGATGTCTCCTGGCGAAAGGAGATCGAGGTCCAGATCCACAACTACACCTCCCATGTGGAAATGGCCTGCATCGAAAACGAAGCGGCCAAAAAGGACGCCGAAGCCGAGAGCCAGGCGAAATCCTCCTTCCTCGCCAACATGAGCCATGAGATCAGGACCCCCATGACGGCCATCCTCGGGTTCGCCGAAACCCTGCAGGATCCGGGTCTCAGCCGGGAGGAGATCGACCATGCGATCGAAACCATCCATCGCAATGGTTCCTACCTTCTGGGAATCATCAACGACATCCTGGACCTCTCCAAGATCGACGCGGGACGCATGACGCTCGAGGCTCAAACCATCGACCTGCGCAATCTCTTGTTCGATGTCCGGGACCTCCTGGGAGCCCGGGCCACAGGAAAGGGGATCGTGTTCCGGATCGAGGCTCCCGATGGACTACCCTCCCATTTCCGCTCCGATCCCCTTCGGCTCCGTCAGATCCTCATCAACCTCGTCGGAAACGCCATCAAATTCACCCACGAGGGAGAGGTCGTGCTGCGCGTTCGACGGGCCCCCAAGGAAGGAGGCCTCCTCTTCGAGGTGGCGGACACGGGGATCGGCCTCAGTCCGGAGCAGGCAAAGCGGATCTTCGATCCTTTTTCCCAGGCCGACGCGTCGACCACTCGCAAGTACGGAGGAACGGGCCTCGGTCTCTCGATCTGCAAGCGCCTTTGCCAAATCCTTGGAGGAGAACTCACCCTGACCTCCACCGAGGGCATCGGATCGACCTTCCGCTTCTCGCTTCCCTTGGAAGAAGGCGCGCTGGAGCCACCATGGCAGCCCCTCGACGCTCCGAAAGAAAAGAAACCAAGGAAGAAAAAAAAGGTTCCAAGGCTCCAAGGGCGGGTTCTGCTCGCGGAGGACGGGCCGGACAACCAGCGCCTCATCAGCTACTTGATCCGCAAAACAGGGGCCGAACTCCAGCTCGTTGAAGACGGACGCCAGGCCTTGGAAAAAGGGCTCGAGGCCTGGGAAGCGGACCATCCTTACGACCTCATCCTGATGGACCTCCAGATGCCGGAGATGGATGGTTTCGAGGCGACGCAGTGCCTCCGTGACCGTGGTTACCAAGGTCCCATCCTCGCCCTGACCGCCCATGGGATGAGCGCGATCCTGGACCAGGCCACCCAGGCGGGTTGCGATGGTTGGATCACCAAACCCATCGAGAGAGAGGCCTTCTTCAAGGCCCTCTCCTCCCATCTCCAGAAAAGTCCGGAAAAAACCCAGACTTCTTGAGGAGAACGGTTGTTTTGGAGGAGGAGGTTGGGCCAGAAAAGCCCGGGAAAAAACCGGGTTTCCTGAGACCCGGCCGAGCCCAGCGGGGGAGGTAATGCCGGGAAAAAGGGGTTACAATCCACAAATCCCCGAGTCTGCGCACGTAAGCGGCCCGAACATGGATCGAAGCCAGCATTCTCCCAACATTTACCGCCTCCCCTTCTTCGCGCTGTTGATCCTCTGCGGCGTTCTCCTCTGGCGTTTCGCGCGATTCGAGCTGGCCCTGCACAATCCACGTGCCCAGGCCAAACCGGTCACTGCGCGGGGGGACCTTGCCGAGGACGAAAAGGCCACGATCCAGCTCTTCCGGGCAGCCTCTCCCTCGGTCGTCTTCATCACGACTTCCCAGGAGCAGAAACCCCCAGCCCACAAGACCGACCTCCACGGAATGACCAAGAGCGCTGGACAGGGAACGGGAATCGTCTGGGACCGACAAGGGCACATCCTGACCAACTTCCACGTCCTCGGCGAAGAAACCGCCTCGTGGACGGTCACCCTGGCCGATCACAGCTCCTGGCCGGCGAGTTTTGTGGGGGCGTCCAAGAGCCATGACATCGCCGTCCTCCGCATCTTCGCTCCCCCCACCCGACTGGCCCCCATCCGGATCGGAACTTCGCGAAACCTCCAGGTCGGCCAAAAAGTCTTCGCCATCGGCAACCCCTATGGCTTCGACCAGACCCTCAGCACCGGGGTCATCAGCGCCCTGGGCCGCATCATCAAACCGACGGCCGGCTCGGAGATCACGGGGGCGATCCAGACCGACGCGCCCATCAATCCGGGGAACTCGGGCGGCCCCCTCCTCGACTCGGCGGGACTCCTGATCGGGGTGAACACCGCCCTGTTCAGCCCAAACGGGTCCTACGCGGGAATCGGTTTTGCCATCCCGGTGGACACGATCAACCTGATCGTGACCGAGCTGATCCAGACCGGGCGCATCCGGCGCCCCGCCCTCGGTGTCAACGTCTCCCCTGGTGCACTCGAGGAGGAGTTCGGGCTCAAGGGTGTCATGATCCTCAATGTCAGCAAGGGGGGCGCCGCCGAGAAGGCGGGGCTGCTTCCTTTCCACTGGAACCAGGCGGGACACCTCGTCCTCGGAGACCTCCTCGTCGCGATCAACCAGGACAAGATCGAAAACATCAGCGACCTCTACCAGGTCCTCGGAAAACACAGCATCGGCGAAACCGTCCAAGTTACAGTCTTGCGTCGAGGGACCCAAAGGTTGAGGATTCCTGTCAAGCTACAGGCCTTCGATCCAAACTGAGCCTTCACCGAAACCCTCGTTCCAAACCTTGGTCTCAAAGCAAAACCAGTTTCGCGCGCTGATCCTCGCTCTCCTCCTCGGCGTCCTCGGCCTGGGCAAGGCCCTCCTCCCCGGCCGCAGCCTCCTCCCCCAGGACGTCCGGAGCTTCTCCCCCTTCCGGGAGACCCTCGACCCCGCCGAGCGCTCGGCCCTGGATCGGGAGGCCGTCCCGCAACGCCTCGACAAGCTCTTCCAGTTTCTCCCCTTCGACACCGCTGTGGGGCAGGCCTACCGGGGGGGGCGCCTTCCCCTCTGGGAGCCTCGCATCCTCTGCGGCCTGCCCCTCGTCTCCCAGACGACCTCCCGGGCCTTCTACCCCAGTTCCCTCCTCTTCGCCCTGGCTCCCCCGGCCACCCTCTACGCCTGGATCTACCTCCTCCACCTCGTCCTCGGGGGAGTGCTCGCCTTCCGCCTCGCGCGCTTCATGGGGATCAGCCTCGGGGGGAGCTACTTCGCGCTCGCCTCCTTCGAACTCTCGGGCTTCGCCTTCGCCCATCTCCACCACCCCATGATCTTTTACTCCGCCGTCTGGATCCTCCCCGTCCTGGAGATCACCGGGCGCATCCTCCGGCACGGCGCCCCCCCGCGCCTCCGGCTCCAGCTCTCGCTCGCCCTCGCCGCCTGCACAGCCCTCTCCTGGCTCGCAGGTTTCAGCCAGGCCAGCCTCCTCCTCTGCTACATCGCCTTCTTCTCCACCCTCTGGGTCTTCGTCCTCGAAGCCCTGGTCCGCAAGCCCCAGAGATTCGAGCCCTCGCGCTTCGTCCTGGTCGGCGCCGGCCTCCTGATCGGCATCCTCCTCGCCTCGGTCCAGATCCTGCCTTCCATCGAAGCCGCCCGCGAATCCTCCCGCGGACCCGCCCCCCTCTCCCTGCTCCGCCAGGTCGCCCTCGCGCCCGTCCACCTCCTCGAATACTTCCTCCCCGGCCTCCTCGCCCCCGAACGGGACATCATCCCTCTGCCCGCCAAGGTCCGGCCCAGCTTTTTCGCCCTTCTCCTCCTCCCCCTCTCCAAGGCCAAGGCCCTGAACAGCGGCGCCCTCAACCACACCGAGCTGGCGATGAGCGTCGGCCTCTGGCCCCTCCTCCTCGCCCTCTCCACCCTGGGGCGCCGTTTTCCGCGCGGCCCGGCCATCCGCCGCCTCTGGACCATGGCCCTCATCGGCATCCTCGGGGCCATGACCGCCCCCGGGATCGCCCAGGCCCTGCACATCCTGCCGGGACTGAACGTCGGGGACTTCAAACGCCTCCTCATCCTCCCCGCCCTGGCCCTGCCCCTGCTCGCGGGCTTCGGCTTCGACCAGTTCAAGGGGGAGAGCCGCCTGCCCGCCTACGCCGGCCTCGTCCTCCTCGCCTCGGGGGGCGCCCTCCTCCTCGCCGGACAAGAACGCTTCATCCAATGGTTCGCCTGGGCCTTCGACCAACGGTTCGGATCGGGAGCCGGAGCCCAGTTCCAAGCCGCCCTCCTCCCCGGCGAAGCGGCCGCCAACCTCTCCCTCCTCGTCCGCATCCTCCTCCTGGCCGGAGGCAGCCTCCTCCTCCCCACCCTCCTCCGCAAACAGAGGCTGTCCCTCATGCTCTGCCTCGTCGCCGCCCTGGCCCTCGAGCGCCTCCCCCACCTCTGGCGCCTGAGCCCCGCCCCACCCGCCTCCTCCCTCCAAGCGGCCCTCCCCCTCTTCCCCCCCTCGGCGCGGGACACCCATTCTTGGACCCCGCCCCGGCGCCTCCTCCGGCTGGAGCCCAGTGGGGGCGAGGCCAGGCCCCCCCAGGACGTCCGCCTCCTGCCGCCCAACCTCCCCCTGCTCTACGGCCTCTCGGACACCATGGGCTACGCCCCCATCCCCTCCCGGAGAGTGCGGGAGTTCTTCGAGACCCTCGAGCCGGGCTGCAGCACCCAGGGCGCGGGCCTCGGTTGCCTCCGCAAGGAGTCCTCCCTCGACCAGCCCCTCTTCCAGGTCCTCTCCCCCCACTACATCCTGACCACCGCCGACCTCTCCGCCCGCAAGGACTGGAAGCTCCTCGCCAGCACTGGCCCCCCCCGCCTCTACGAAAACCGCGCCCCCCGCCCCCTCGTCGAGATCCTCCCCCCCAACCCCAAGGCCAAGGTCCGCGTCCTCTCCTACGCCCCCGGCGACATCCTCGTCGAGACCCAGCTCCCCGAGAACGCCCCCCCCTCCAAACTCTTCCTCCGCGAAGCCTGGGCCCCCGGCTGGACCTTCGAGATCCAAGGCAAACAAACCAAGCGCGGCATCACCCAGCCCGAGCAGATCCTCTTCCAATCCATCCAGCTCCCCAGCGGAACCCGCCGCATCCGCCTCCTCTACGCCCCCCCCTCCTTCCTCCTCGGCGAACTGCTCTCGCTCCTGGGCCTCATGCTCGCCCTCATGGCCTGGCTGCTCTCTCGCTTTTAACGGCTGCCGAGTTGAGGAAAGCTCGAAGCAAGCAGCCTGCCCCATAGCACGGGGCCAGACTCTACCCGCTTGATCTCGGGGGACTTGGTGCTTGGGTTCGGGAACCACCCTCTCTGCGCGCGTGGGATCCCATCACAAAGGGCTTAGGCATCTCGTCTGTTTTTAGGTGCATGCTATTGGATGTTTGCCATGTTTATCAAAGACCTCAATACCCCCGTGCCTGTAATCCCACACAAGATCCCAAAACACCTCTCATTTGCCCTGAAATCCTACCGACCTTTGAAAGGATAGGGAAAAGCAACTGCAACCTTTCCATTTGGATCAGCATCGAAATTGGATAGAACCGTCAAGGAATTCGGACTGGAAAAAGAATCCACCCTTGCCTTTTAAGGATGCGTCAACGAACAAGGTCGTGTTGCCAAAATAAACATCCAAGGATTCCACAATTTCCTCAAAAGCAGCAACGCTTTTGTCCACCCCTGGATCCTCTGAAATAACCAAGTAGATATGTCCTTTTGAGAGGAATTGGGAGACGTCATTCATGGACTCCAATTTCACAAACAAGGCCCGATTCTTTTTCCAATCGACGCAATGTTCTAAATTCCCAACAAGCTCCGAGTATTTATGCCAAACCCGCCCCCCCACGAAACTCTTTCTATTTCCAGCGTTACTCAGGTTCAGTGTTTTTTGGAAAAGGAGAATAAATCGTTCCCTTTTCTCTTTTTTCACAAAAGCTTCCACGAACCCTTGAAAGATTTCCTTCCTAAATTCAGGGGGACATGGATTCAAACCGGCATCGACGATCTCCTCCCCTTTCTTTTCCTGGCTCTTGCCCACTCGTTTCTCCAAGTAACATGGAAACCTGTTTTAATCCATCCTTTCCCACCGGAAGAAGTAGGCAAGGACCTCCATCATGCCCCTTATGGAAAGCAAGTTATGAGAGATGGGCCACTTCGACGGTCAAGCCCTTCAGCTTGGCCTTTTTCACAGCACGCCACCCACAAGGCGAAAATAACAGGAGCGGCCGAGGCCGAAGCAATCCTCGGCGCACTCCCACCATCTGCCTCGTAATCAAAATGTCGTTTTTCGGGATCTTAGCGGCCTTTACGGTCACCTCGGAGAGTAAGTTTAGTCCCACGAGGTGACTTCGCGGACAACGTCCATACGCATCCTCGTCGAAAGGATGCGAGCCAGCACGGGTCACAGAGTCTAACTCCACTGGAGTCCCAACCACATTCAACTGATAATGATCCTGAGAAGGTTCATGGTTCCGATCCACAAGTCGGACCGGATCGAACTCGGCCCCGGTTAATCCCAGCTCTTGAAATACTTGTACAACTCGAGAAGAAACAACGATCTCACCCGCGATCGTTCGAGTAAAGTCCACATTCCGCGGAATGCGACGACCATCGAGATAAAGCGACGTTACCTGTACCGCACCTACACCACAGAAATCAATGGATTCTGGAATCCGGTAACCGCTGATCTCCCACTCTGGGATCCGACTAATGACATAATCACAAGCTTCGGACTCATCGTAGGCAGTTCCACATTCCTCGCCAGCTGGCTCAAAGGATTTTTGCGGCCAAACGTGCAAGAGCTTTGCTTGATCCAGCTCATCCCGGGAATAGCGACGGCGAATCATCCAACCGTGGACAAAGGTTTTTCCCTTCGCATGGTAATGATGCTCCAAACTCTTGATCCGGGCAATCAAAGGATCCTCAGAAGCAAGGGTAACCCTCAACACTCCTCCCAGATCAACACCCAATCCAGCAGGAAGATGCTTCCGGGCATTCTCGATCGGAATACGGAACTCGATCGTCTCCTTCACAGTTACAATCCCTTCTGTCCCCCAGGTAAAGGGAATTCCGAGTACACTTTTCTCATGATCTCCTGTCGTTGTTCCGGAGTGGGAATACCCTTCCCATATGGCCATTGTTTTCGGAAGGCATTCGTGATTTCCTGGTGGTACGCTGCATCCGCCTCCTTTACGCCCCCCTCGAGGAATGAAATCATTCCGGGGGAGCTTTGATCAGCCTCCTTGCTCCTTTACCTGCTCACGGCAAAGGAGCATCAGGGAATCTTGCAGACTCCTCAAGGATTAAAAACTCCTCAATGTCCTCAATGTCACCAGCAAGGACCGCGGCCCAAGCAGCTTCGATCCGCCATGCAAAGCGATCAAGAACAGCTGCTTCGTGCTGATCCAGAGCATGGTATTGGGAATCGCGAATCATTAAAGTGATCGTAACCACCGCGTAAGCAACCACCCTGGGTAATTCCATATCGGAAACACCTGCCCCGGGATGATTCAATTCCAAATTGAGGGCACTGATAACCTTCAAGCAATCTTTCATGGCATCCCGGAAGCCAGGGTTCAAATGGCCTTCGGGCCAGGTAGTCGATGCCACCGAAGGAACGTCCTGCCCTCCCCCTTCTGAGAGTCCGGCATGCCAACAAAGTCGCGTTATGGTTTTTTTCGAAACCACTGAAGCTACCTAGAGCGGACACCCGGTGCGACCGGAACATGGGAACCCCGACCGGCCCCGGGCAGATGGATATGTGGAACAGGATTGGCTTTCCAGTTTGAAGGCGAGGCCAGGTCTCGATTTTGTGGCGCAGACTCCTAGCCGATGCCCGGAAACCAGGGTATTTAACCTCCTTCGCCCAATCAATAACGGTTTCTGCATCTTCGCGGGAAAGGGCTTTTCTTCCTTTATTCGTAGCTCCCTTCACAATCTCCTTGAGAGCTTCCTGATCAAGGGGAAGCCTTTGTCCCTTCTTGCACTCATTAGGAACAACCCCCCCAGCCGTCCAACCCTGTACGCATTCGCTCCCGGCACCCTGAGGTTGAAGACCAGGATCTTCTTCTCAAAGCGCACTTCACGGGCGAAAACCTGTAAAGGGCTCTTCGCCGGGGAGAGCACTTCGCAAGGCTTCAAGAGAGAGAGAGAGAGAGAGCATCATGGGAAATCTCCCACATGGATCATGATGCAAGGCTACGGACTGGGGATTTCCCTCAGTTCCCCAAGGAACCCTCTCTATGAAGCACCGAATGAACCATATTTTTTTGCAAGCTTGGGAAACCTCTCTGCTAAATCCTCCTCATCCCATTCTTCTCCATCCGGCTCAGAACTTTCATGGATTTCATCCTCCAAAACATCCATCGGCATCTCTTCGCCTGTCAGCTCTTCAAAAGCATCATGGATGGCATAACGGTATCCTTCCAAATCGACATCATCCAGCCCATCCAGGGAAGCAAGGGTATCGGGGGCTTTCAAGGCACCCATGTAGATTTCTTTGCCCTCTGAGATCAAAAAATCTCGCCAATATTCAAACCCATCGTCTCCACACCCACCTTGGATCAAATAGGCAGCACCCCAAAGATCCCAACTATAAGCCTGCCTGATTTTCTTCATATAAATCTTGTAAAACTCAACGATTTGGTCAGGGTCCAGATTCTTCAAAAGGCTCTTTAAAGCTTTTGGGCGTTTCTCACGGCTTCCATCCGCTTTTTCTTTTGCTTTTTCAACAATCTTCCAAAACCATTCATCATTCAGTTCCTTTCCTTTGCCAGCCTTTTTCCGGCCTCTCTTCTTTTGGCCCCTCCTCTTGTTCTCAACAAGCTTTTCATCCTCCTCAAAATGGGAGTAGTGAAGTCGATTCATAAATCCGACTTCCTTTAAGTTCTTACAAGAAAGGAGCGGAGAGATATCCCCATCCAAAATATTTGTGTCTTCGATAAAAAAGAATGTCTCCAATTCATCCATCCCCTCAATCGGGCGGAGAGAAGGCAAGTCCCCTACATTGAACAAATGGACCGTCTTCAGGTGCGGTAGAAATCTTAAAGGCTCGATGTCTTTCAGCTTCTTACACCCATAAATTTTCAACTCCCTTAAACCCGCAACCTTTTCCAAACCCTCCAAGGAAACAAGCCGTCGAGCATTTGCGATTTCAAGGCTTTCAAGCTTGCTCAAAGATTCCACACCGTTCAATGATTCTAGCCTGGTATTTAGAAGAGCAAGGGAAGTTAAGGAAGGCAATCTGGAAAAGTCTCTTAAATTTTTTCCAGAATAATGATTCAGCCAAACGTCCTTTAAATTTTTATTTAAGAACAAAGACCCTGCATTCTTGTGCCATTGATCATAATGAACAAGCTCTAGATGGGGAAATTCCTGAAATCTTATTTCTCGTTCACTAAAACTATGAATAGAAAGATGCCTCAATTCTTTTAAGAAATGGATTGGCTCCAGATCCTCAAGACTCCAATCCAGAACCTTTAACCATTGAATCTTTGCAATTCCAGCCAGAGACTCCAAAAAAGAAAGGTCACCCTCCCATCCCTTTGCATAGTTCAAATAAAGTTCTACGACTCCATGGCTTTGAACTGCATCTAAGGCCCGCTCAGACCAGGGACCCAACATGACCATTCTTGTGCCATAAACTCCGTCTTCAAAAAGCCATTTTTTCTGCATTTAATCTTGGCGCATCTCAATCTAGGTTTCGGTCGGGATCGGAAATATCAAGACGGAAATTTGCATCCAAATCGACCATCCATTTCATGATTTCAGGAGTCAAATCCAATAGAGGAACGTAGTCTTTCACCACAACCTTGGAATGGAGGAATAATTCAAACCCATTCCTTATCGAGTAGCATTTCATTTTCTCGAATCCTTCTGAGAATCTTTCGATAAACTCCTCAAAAGCCTCACTGAGACAAGCGAAAGGTTTCTTTTCGAATCCGATACTCCAAATATCATGCAAGCAATCATTGTTGGGGTTCAGGTCCCGGATCCTTTTCTTTATTCTGGCCGTTTGGATGGGGGCCATTCCAACTTCTTTTGTGATCAAGTCAAAACTTGGCAGCCTTCCACCAATCGTTAAGTAAATTGAAAAACAAGAAAAATCCCCTTCATGAATTATCTTCAAGGCATCTCACATTTCATCGAGGTTTCAATGGATAGGGTTGTTTGGCTTCATATTTTTTCAAGCTGAAAAGAATGATTTTGCCTCCTTTTTCCCCCAGACCAAAGAAATCTTCTCCCCGGATTCCTTTGCGACAGGAAAAACCCAAGCGTTTGATCCATGTTGTCCGCCTCCTTTTCCGCCGGGACAGTGCTGTCAAAGATCATTCACCCCTCGCTCTGAAACCTCCTCAATCCTCCTTGGAACCCGCGATCCGGGCTCAAAACTCCACCATCCAAAATCAGGTCCCCCTTGCCTGAAGGCCAGGCTTTTTCTCCAGCGTTACGTTTGGGCGATTAGGAGCGATTAGGAAAGGACTCTCTTGGACAGGCCTGCCGCCGGGACGGTCCCCTATGTTTTCACCCAGGCCTGTCCAAGAGAGCTTTTTCAAAATCTTCCAAACCTAAGCCTGGAAACCAAAAACCTTGGAAGCAGACAAGGGGGACCTGATTTCGGATGGTGGAGTTTTGGGCTTAGGATGCAGGTTTCAGCGGGAATGGAAGGATGTTTCGAGACAAGAGCCGGATGATCTTGGACAGCACTGGTTTTCACCGGACCTTTTCACCGGACGTTTCGATAAGGACTTTTTGCGCCCGTAGCCCGGATCAAACTCACTCCCCCTGCTGCCCACCCAACAGGCAAATGCTCCAGACACTCTGAGGTCGAAGGCCAAAGCTCTGCTCCCTGCCCCTTGGAGAACAAAGAATCCCTTGCGGTAAAGGGGTTTGGAATCCTCGGGGGACGGTTCTTCGCATTCTTTGGGGTCTGCGGCTATCTTTCCCTTCTATGGAAATCCGGAGAAGCAAACGGGCTGGGGGGGCGAATCTCGTTTCCATTCTGCTGCTCCTCTTGGTGCCGGCGGTTCTTCTCTTTCCGTCTCTTTTTGGGAACAGGGACTATGTGCCTTTCGATCTGAGCACCTTTCCTCCTTGGTCGGTGGGGCTGGAGAGCCAGGTCCTGGAGGCGAGGAGGCAGGGGGGGAACTACGACATCACCGAAAAGACGGTGCTCTGCGCGCAGGAATACCGGCTCGCGCGGGAGGAGATTGTCGACGGGGTGTTTCCTCACTGGGATCCCTATGTGCGGGCAGGAGGGCCGCTGTTCGCGAACGCCCTGAACGGCTTTGTCTATCCGACGCACTGGCTCTTTTTCCTGACCAGCCCGGAGAAGGCCTTCGGGCTCGCGGCCTGGGTGGCGTTTGCGATGGCGGGGCTCTTTTGCTACTTCTTTTTGCGGGCTGTGGGGCTGGGGGTCTTGGGGGCGCTCTGCGGGGGGCTGGTCTTCCAGCTCTCGGGGACGCTGGTGGCGAACGGGCACTTCTTCATGCGGATGGAGACGCTGGCCTGGTTGCCCGCGGGGTTTTGGGCGCTCCTCTCCCTGCAACGGCGGGAGGGGGCGGAGCGCATCCCGGCCTTCGTGGGATTCGCCCTCACGCTCTGCATGACCTGGCTGGCGGGCTTCCCGCCCTTCGCGGCCTCCTGTTCGATGGCTTTCGGGCTCTACGCCCTTGCGCTGGGCGTGCGGACCCTGCGCCAGCAGGGCAAGGGCGAAGCCCTGGCCTACTCCCTCTGGACGGGGGGAGCGATCGCGGTGGGACTCCTCCTGCCCATGGTGCAGCTCCTCCCCATGCTCGACTACTTTCCGGAGTCGCAGCGGGACCTGCACCAGAGTCTCGCCTCCCTGCTCTCGCAGGGCTTGGACCCCATGGGCTGGCTGGACTTTCTCTTTCCCGCGCTCTTCGGGGACGGGACGATCACCCAGCTGCTGCCCTACGACCGCAATCCCTTCTTCTACTTGGGCTGGACCCGGACGCACCCGGAGACGGGCAAGCTCTTCTTCCCGCCCAACTTCGTCTACACGGAATACGCCCTCTACTTTGGCGCCTTTCCGCTCCTCGCGGCCTTTGCGGCGCTGGTGCGTCCCAGCTTCAGGATTCGGCGCTTCGCCTTTCTGGCTCTGCTGGGTTTCCTGCTCCTCTCGAGCGGGGGCTTTTTGTTCAAGCTCTTCGCCTCCCTCCCGGTCTTCCAGTCCTTTCCCCCCATGCGCTTCGCGGGGCCGGTCTGTTTCTTCGCGGCCATCCTCGCGGGTATCGGTTTCGACCTCAACCTCCAGCGGATGAAGCGCAGCCGCAAGGTCTTCTGCCTCTCGGTGGGATCCCTTCTCTTCCTGTTCGCGCTCGCGGTCTATCTCTGGTCCTCCTGGGCGCTGGAAGATCCCAAGGGCAGGACCGGCTGGGTGCTCGAGGGGATCGCCCATCGCTGGGCGGGCAATCTCAGCAGCGGAGATCCGCTGGAGATGGCTCGCAACATCCTCGGACCTTATTTCCCGGCGAGCCTTTTGCGCCTCAAGGAATCTTCCCTCCACGCCGCCCTCTTCCTCCTTCTGGGGCTGCTCTGGTTCGCCCTCCGCTGCCGCAAGAATCTGCGGCAGGGCGGCGCCTTCTACTCGAGCCTCTCCCTCGCGGCTCCGCTGCTGATCATCCTGGACCTCTTCCCCCTGGCCCACCGCCTCAATCCGACCTTTCCCCACCGGGAGCTGCCCGACACGACGGTGCACCGCTTCCTGCGGGACCGGGCCATGGCCTCCAAGGAGCAGGGCGGGTTCATGGTGGCAAGGGTGTCCCACAAGGCGGGCGCGCCGATCGCTCTCCCACCCAACCTGCTGATCCCCCTCGGGATCCGGGACCTCAACGCCTACGCCTTCTTGGACGCCTGGTCGCACAAACCCTTTCTCAAGATGTATGGCAAGGGCCAGATGATCCGCAACTTCTGGCTCAAGTCCCTCCCCGCGGACGAGCGCCTGGGCTACGGCATCTTCGATCTCTTCGGGGTGCGTTACTTGCTGAGCACGGAGGAGATCGAGGAACTTGGGCCAGGCGCGACTCCGCCCCTCGAAGGGCCGGGAGGCAAGTTCTTCATCTACGAGCGCAAGACCGCGCTGCCGCGGGCCTTCTTCGTCGAAAACCCGGAGCTGGTCTCGGACGAGGAAGCCTTGGACCGGCTCACGAGCAGCGAGTTCGATCCCCGCGCGAGCCTCCTGCTCTCGCATCCCTACGGGGTGGACGGACTCCGCGCTCCACGCCCCGAAAAGCTCCCCGAGCAGCGGACCCGGGAGAAGCGAGGGGAGCCCAGGATCCATTTCCTCTCGGATCATCCCTCCGCCATCAAGATCCTGGTCGAGAACAGCCCCGGCGGCTGGCTCCTCCTCAGCGACGTCGCCATGTCCCATTGGAAGGCCCACCTCAACGGACAAACCGTCCCCTGGTGGCGCGCGGATCTCTGCTTCCGCGCCATCCAGGTCCCTCCAGGCGACCACGAGGTGCTCTGGACCTATGACCCCGGCCCCTTCCTGCACGGCCTCTGGCTCTCGGCCTTCTCCCTCGCCAGCCTCCTCATCCTCCTCCTCTGGTGGAACGGCCGGAAATCCTCGGGCGAAGAGGAGGAGGTGGGGACCACGACCCTGTCCTCATGAGCCTCGTCCTCCAACCTCTGGCCTCGGGAAGCAAGGGCAACGCCACTCTCATCAAGGGAAGGCTGGGCTCCCTCCTGATCGACGCGGGCCTCTCCAAAAAGCGGATCGTCGAGCGGCTCCGCCAGGTCGGCCATCGGCCCGAGGATCTGGACGCCGTCCTCCTCACCCACTGGCACAAGGACCACACCCGCGGGGCGAGCCTGCTCTGCCGCCGCATGGGCATCCCGCTCTACGCCACACCGGCCTGCATGCCTGCCCAGAAGCCGGAGCTGCTGCGGCAGCCCAGGACCTTCCGGCCCGGGGAGAGTTTCGAGGTCGGAGAGTTCAAGGTCGAGTCCACGGCCCTTCCCCATGACGCGCCCGAGACGGTGGCCTTCTTCATCGAGGCTCAGGGGCTGCGCGTCGGCATCGTGACCGATCTGGGACACCCCTTCGATCCCGGCCTTCCGGCTCGGCTTCGCGAGCTGGATGCCCTGCTCCTGGAGTTCAACCACGACGAAGAACTCCTCCACCGAGGACCGTATCCCCCTTTTCTCAAGGAGCGCATCCTCTCCCGAGAAGGGCATCTCTCGAACGCGCAGGCAGGAAGCCTCCTCGAGCAGAGCCTGACGGGGCGGCACCAGGTCCTCTTCGCCGCCCACCTCAGCGAAACCAACAACCGACCGGAAATCGCGATGGAGCAGATCCTGAGGAGCTGCCACAGGGCCGGCCGCGCCGACCTGGAGGTCCACCTCTGCCTGCAGGACCAGCCCACTCAGGCCCACTGGTTTTAATTGCAGAAGGCCCCTGGCGCCCCCTCGACCCACTCCCATGGGAAGCTGAGGGCAGGGGGATGGGCCTCTCAAGTTCGGCTTTTTCCCCGACGAAGCATTACTACTGGCCTCGCCACCCAGGGCGCTGCCATTGCATCCGTTGTTGGGGGAAATCAATATGGGGAAACGGCTTAGGTCCAAACGACCTCATCCTGGAAGGATGGGTGTCCTCCTTGGAGGGGCGCTGCTCCTGCTGGCGGCCTGTGGGGGTGGCGGCGGAGGAGGAACCGGCGGGAACGTGGGAGGCTCTTCTTCTGGAGGGGGGATCGGAGACCTCTCCCTGCTCAGTTATTCTCCCGGGGCCGAGGCGGTTCAGGTGGACGTGGACGCGACGCTGGAGTTCACCTTCGATGGCGTGATCGACGAGGACGCCCTCAACGAAGAGGAGTTCAGCCTGACCAAGGACGGAGGCAGCCCCATTCCTGGGAGCTTCAGCCTCAGCAACGGGGGCAAGACCGTTCGCTTCCAGCCCAGCAGCCCGATGGACAAGGCGACGGATTATGTCTTCACCCTCGCTCCCACGATCTGCGACCAGAGCTTTCGCACCCTGGACAAAACGGTCACCATTCCGTTTCGGACCTTCGACGACATTCCACCCAAGGTGGCCTCTTCGTCGGTGGCCCAGAACGCGACAGGGGTCTCGAGAACGGGGACGATCCGGGTGAGCTTCGACGAGATCCTGGGGGCCTCCACCCTGACCACCGACACCGTCACCCTCAAGGACAACTGGGGCACCAGCATCCCCATCGACATCCTCCAGGACAAGAAGGACGTGCTCGTCACTCCCATCCCGGACCTGGCGGGCTCCAAGCTCTTCACCCTCAAGTTTCGGGGGGGACAGGGAGGTGTCAAAGACCGCGCGGGCAATCCCCTCGAGTCGAGCTGGGTCCTGCGCTTCACGAGCGCAGTGGACAACTCTTCGCCCAGCCTCCTCAGCTCGGACCCGGAAAACAACGCGGTCAACGTCTCGCCCGCCGCGCGGCTCAGCTTCACCTTCGACGAGTCTATGGACCCTGGCAGCTATGAGCCAACGGGCCTCACCCTCACCGACAGCGGCCTCAACCCCGTCTCCTTCACCCTGGGTGCCAACGCCTCGCAACGGAGCATCCACCTTTATCCTACCGAGCCCCTGCAGCCGGGAGAGACCTACACGGTCACCTTCAGCGCAGGGGTCAATGGGTTGACAGATGTGAGCGGGAACAACCTCTCCCAGGATCTTAGCCGAAGCTTCACAGTGGGCTCGGACAGCACGGCCCCCTCGGTCACTTCGAGCATCCCGAGCGCCCAGGCCGACAAGGTTTCGCCCAATGTGGTCATCGAAGTCTGGTTCAACGAGCCGCTCAAATCCTCGACCGTCAACTCCAGCACGATCTCCCTCCTCGAGGGAGGCGTCAAACAGAGCTTCTCCGCCGCCCTCGACGCGACCAAGGCCAAACTCACGGTGACACCCTCCTCCCTCCTGGACCAGAACAGCGACTACATCCTGCGCCTCAAGGGTGGATTCGACGGCATCCAGGACGAAGCGGGAAATCCCCTCGGGGGAGATGTGGACATCTCTTTCAGGACTTCTTCTTCCGCCGTGCTTCCAAGCTTCATCGTAAGCCCGGACGACGGCGCGGTGGGCGTCCCGGTCACGAGCAAGATCACCATCCTCGCAAACGAAGCTGTGGATCCCGCGACGGTGGACAACAGCCGCATCACCCTCAAAAACCACCTCGGACAGAGCATCTCGGGCAGCCTCTCGGTCAGCAGGGGCAAACGCGCCATCATCTTTACTCCATCCTCCAACCTCCCTTCGGGGGGCAACCTGACTCTCCGCATCCAGGGTGGGTCCCAGGGACTCCGCCTCGCTTCGGGAAACTGGCTGACCAAGGACGCGACCTACCAATACCGGGTCGGCTACACGGGGGACACGAACCCTCCCGACCTGACCCTCACCCTCAACGGCATCGAGTCCAACCGCAACAAGGGTCTGGTCGTCCCCACGAGCGGGTTCACTCTGGACATCACGGCCTGGGACAGCTACGACGCCGCCCTGGACTGGACGAGCCTGGACCTCAAGCTGAGCGGGCCGGCCTCGGTTCCTTCGAGCGACGAACTCTTCGTTCTGGGGAGTTTCACGGGGGGGACCTGCTCGATCCGGCTCCCCAGCGAGGACGCGTTGGATCCGGGCAGCTACACCATCGAGGCGACGATCAAGGACACGAGCGGAAACGAGAGCTCAAAAGCAAGCCTCCAATTCTCGGTCATCTCACCCAGCACCGAAGTCCGGCCCTTCGAGCGCACGCAGATTGTCTGGGTGCAGTTCGACCTCGACCGCGAGGGCAAGGGCAAGGGGGACGGGACAGCGGATTTCGACCAGGACCTCTTCGATTACGGCCTCATGACCAAGGGCGACCCCATCGGTCGCAACGCCTTCATGCGCAAGGTCGTCATGGACGGCGTCCTGGCCGCGACCAACAAGGCCTACCTGCGCGCCGCCGACTCCTCCTCCAAGGGAGTCGACAGCGTGCACATCCGTCTGGTCACCCGAAAACCCTGCCGCGCGCCCCACATGAAAATGTCGGTCGGCGGCAAGGACCCCGACGGCAAGGAGAAGCGAGGTTACGGAGACGAGTCCACCGGCATCCTGGGCCGCGCACTCTACGACTACCAGAATTCCACGCCCAACGAGAACAACTCGGGGACCTCACCCGGGCTCGGCGTCTTCCCCGGTGAGCTGTTCCTCTACCAGGCCAAGCAGTACATCGATCTCTACCCCTATTTCATCACGACCTTCGGCCGGACCTTCAAGGGGCTTTCCCCGCACATGGGTGGAACCCCCGCCGGCAAGGACAGCCGGGACAAGAAGGTGCTTGCGGACGACTTCGACTACTCCAAGGCCAGCCCCTCGGAGAAAGCCCGCTACGATGAAATCATGAACGCGGCCGACGACTTCGCGACCGTGGTCGGCGTCATCCTCGCCCACGAAATCGGACATTCGCTGGGCCTGGTCGCCGAAGGCACCCCCTCCAAGGGACTCCATGGAGACTCCAGCCTCCACAACATGAGCGCGGGACTCAAAGACATCATGAGCGCCGTCATCAGCTACGAGAGCCTTGTGAGTTACGAGTTCAAGTTCCGGGCCTTGAACCGCTCGTATCTCCAGGAGCGGACCCTGGTCAAGTGAGACGAAGAAAAGCGAACGAACAGCTCCAAAGCGAAACGGACAGGTACAAACGAGACGAAACATGAAGAAAGACATGGAACGAATGAACCTCCAAGAGGAACTCGGATTCCTCCGAAGAGGAATGGGCCTGTTCGCCTTCCTGGCCATGGCCTCCATCCTCCCCGCGCAGAGAGAGCTGGGAACTCTCGAGCACCTCAGCCGCAAGGCGGGTTATGTCCTGGTGACCAAGGTCTCCCGCTCCTGGATCGAAGGCGAGCGACGCTTCGTCCGCTTCCAGGTCAGAGACAAACTCAAGGGGAGGTTCGGGGACAACCTGGTCCTCAGCGAAGCCGCGCCCATGGGGAACAAGGAGCAGCGCTACTGCGGTTCGGGCATTGCCTTCCTCTCGCGGCAAAAAACCTACCTGCTTTTCCTCGCCGGGAGCGAGCAAGATCCCCGCCTCCTGGCCGGAGGACGCTCGATCGTCGAGGACAGCCCGAGCCGCCGCGCAGCCGTTGCCGCCCTCCTGCGCACCAAAGACCCGCGGGGCCGAGCCCGCATCCTCGTCTCGCAGCTCGGGGCCCAGGACCGCCGCATCGCCGAAGACGCCGCCCTCGCCCTGCCCATCCTCCCCGGCCTCGAACGGAGCGACCCGGGGACCCAGGGCATCCTCCGCGCCAGCCTCGAGAACCGCCTGCGCAGCAACAAACGGGACCTCATCACCTTCGCTCTGCTCAGAGCCATGGCCCGCCTGGACCCCCAGCGGGCCGCGGGCAGCGCCTGGAGACTCGCCCTCGATCCAAAGAGCGGTGCCCTCGGTGACTACAGCCGCTTCCTGCTGAGGCGCTCCCTCCCGATCGCAGCCACCCTTCGCAGCCTTCCCCGCCCAAGGGACGCAGCAACCCGCGCCCAGGTCATCGACCTCCTCGCAGCCACCCGCAACAAGGCGGTCATCCCCGCCCTCCTCTCGCTCGCCAAGCAGGCCGCTCCCAAGGAGCGCGTCAAAACCAGCGCAATCCTCCTCGGTCTCGGCCTCAGGGAACGCGACCTGCCCAAGGGCCTCAGCCCCGACCAGAAACTGGAGGCCAAGCAGCTCTCCAAGCTCTGGGACAAGCCCCGCTTCCGCTCGATCCGGCGCTAAGGGCGATTTCTCCGCAGCCTCGCCCTTTTACTTCCGAACGCCACGCAAGTTTTCGAAGATGAGGTTCCAACCCTTTCTCCGGCGAAAGGAGGACCTTCGCCAGGTCGTCACCACCCGCCAGAGCCGTCGCGCAAGTTCACGGTCCCCCTCGCAGTAGCTGAGAAGACTCCGATACCGAAACCCCCGGCTCATCCACTGCGCTCTGTCCCTGGAGAGACTCAGGCTGAACAGGTCCACCCAACCCGGTTTCTTGGCGTAGACCGGAACAGGAGCCATGGTCAGGAGGCTTACGTCACAGAGCAGGATCCCCCCTTCTCCGGAGCCATCCCCTCGGATCAGCCAGTTCCTCGGCGAGGCCGTGTTCCAGACCATGCCCCTCCGGTGCATCCGCCGCAGGATCTCCCCCATCCTTCTCGAGAGCAGGACACCGTCCGAAACCGGCGCCTTGAGCCACTCCTTGAGGTTGCAGGTCCCCTCTTCCCAGCGCGTTACGAGAGTGGACTCGACGACCTGGCCCCTACGCCGTTTTTCGGTCCACTCCAATGCCTCGATCGCTGGAATCCCGGCGACCCGGAGACGGTTCAGGTTCTCGAACTCCCGCCTGGCTCTCGCTTTTCGACCGATGGTTCGCCAGCGGAGAGCCTGCGGAACGATGTAGCGTTTATGGCAGACCCCTCCCTCCACCCAGACCTCGGTCCAAGGCTCGCGCTTGATCCAGCGGCGGCGGGTATCGGTTTCGCCCTCTCCAAGCCTGGAAGCCACCCTACTTCCCGAATCCAAAATTGAGGACCGCCTGCATAGCGCCATAGTCCCCGTGCTGGTCGCAATGGGAGATCACCAGGACCGCCCCCAATCCCTCGGGAAGGCTGGACCGTGGGATTTTGAAGAGATGCGACCAGGGTTTGTCGGCTCCCTTTTTGAGATCCTCGGAGTTGTAGGAGTAGCGTGCCAGTTCCTTGAAGCCCGGGGCGGGAACCACGATGCGCACGGAACGGATGTAGTGTTCGGGCCGGGTCAGGAGGGGGACATCCACCCGAATCAGGATCTTCCCGTCCTCGTCCTTGAGGTAAATACTGTCGGGACAGTGTGGATCGTCCAAGTCGGACTTGACACCTTCGGGCATCCGGGGAAGCTTTGGCGGCCCTTTTTCGGCTTCGTCGCCACAAGAAGCGAGGAACACAAGGCCCACCAGGACGGCAATCCAACGATGGTGCAAGAACGAACGAAAATCACGACGACGGAGCAAGACCCTTCATCCTCTTCTGAAGAAAACCCCTTCTGGGAAAACCTGGCCGTCCCATACGCTAACCTCCTTTCCCGGGTCCAACAAGCGCGGCCGGCCGGATGACGGGACCCCTCGCCTGCCTCGCCTCGGCTGCCCTCTGGGCCTTCGCGGTCACGCTCTTCAGGCCTCTCATCCGCCGCTATGGGCCCTGGAAGGTCAACCTCGGCAAGGGCAGCATCGCCCTGGCCGCCTTCGTCCTGACCCTGGCGGCCCTTGGACAGCTCCGGGTCCCCAGTCCGGCCGAAGGCATGGGGGGGACCCAATGGCTGACCCTCATCGGCGCCGCGACCTTGGGCATGACCCTGGGAGACACCCTCATTCTGGCCTCGGCGCACAGCATCGGGGCCCAGCGGACCTTTTTGATCCAATGCTTGAGCCCCATCGCCAGCAGCCTCCTGGCCTTCTTCTTCCTCCAAGAGTCCCTGACCCTCCTTCAAGGGCTCGGCATCCTCCTCACCATCACTGGACTCAGCCTCGTCATCCGCATGGACCGCGCTGAAAAAAGGCCCGTAAACCGGCGAGGTTATCTCATGGCCCTCGGTGCCATGCTCTGCCAATCCCTCGGTATCGTCCTCAACAAACCCTCCCTCCGGGTCATGGACGCCGCCCCCAACGCCGCCCTCCGCATCGCCATCAGCCTCGTCGGCATCTTCGCCCTCCTCCACCTCCTGGATGGCAAACGCGATGCTCCTCCACTGCTCCGGGACCGCTCCTCCTTCCTGCGCCTCCTCGTCGCATCCCTTCTCGGTACCTTCCTCGGATTCTTCCTCTTCATCCTCGGCATCCAGAACACCAAGGCCGGCATCGCTTCCGCCCTGACCAGCACCACCCCCATCTTCGCCATTCCCTTCGCCTGGATTCTCGAAGGCACTCGCCCCCAGGCCCGCAGCATCCTCGGCACCCTGGTCACCGTCTCCGGCGCCATCCTCACCATCCTTGGTTAGCGGGTAGACTTTGTGCGAGAAAATGCTCAGTGACCTTGGTCAAGATCCAGGCTAAGAAGGTTCTTAGATTGAAGACGAGAAAATGGAATCAGAGCGACCTGGTCAACCTGACCCTCACCGCCGTCGTGGTATTGGGTGGGTATGCCTTTCTTCGCTATGCCTACAAAGTCACGGACTCCACCCCGTTTACGAGAGAAATCGTCCTCATCATCCTTGGGACCGTCGCCACGATCTTGATTACGGCCATCCTCCTGAACAAACAAACGGAAGTGGAGTTGGAAAAGGATCAGAGCATCAAATTCCTCGAAGTAAAAACGGGGATCTACCAGGAACTCCTGAACAATCTCGAGAACCTGGTTCTGAAAAAGGAAGTGGAGGACACGGACCTCATCCGCATGCAATTCATCACCCACAAACTCGCCATCTTCGCGTCCCCAGGTGTATTGGAGGAGTACGACAATTTTCTCCAAACCTTCAACAGGATGGTTCGGGACGGAAAATTCAACCAGGTCGACCGAAGTCACCTCCTGGAATCCCTCTCCAAACTCACGATTCAAATCCGTGGGGACCTCCTCGGAGAACTCGACCAGCAGAGCAATGTCTCCTTCCAGGAGATCGCCCGAAGGATCCAAGCCAATGCGAAAACCTCTTCCAAGGCCAAGGTGGCCGAATCATGAGGAGAGAACCGGATCTCTCCTGCGGAATCTCTTTTTCACCAAAACGATTCTGGAGGGAGTATGATGGGGGGATGCGCATATTCCTCCTGTTTCCCGCCCTGGCTTTCTTCGCACTGCGGACCACCGTGGTGCCGCTCCGGGTCTCGGAGATCCAGAAGAAATCCGAACTGATCTTTGTCGGCGTTGCAGGAAAGGGGGAGGCGCGATTCGAGGACGGAAAAAAGACGATTCGGACCTATGTGCCCTTCAGGGTATTGAAGGTCCTCAAGGGGAACGCTCCCGGCAAGGATTTCAAACTGAGGCTCGAAGGGGGTCAGGTCGGCAAAGACATCCTCCGCATTCCAGGGATGCCCAAGTTCATCGAGGGCAGGACCTACCTCTGCTTTGTTCGGGGCAATGGCAAGAATCTCTCGCCCATCACGGGGTTCTGGCAGGGGCTGCTGGAGATCCGGACCCTGGGCAAGCGTCAAGTTCTTGTGAACCAAAAAGGACTGGAGCTGATCGGGGTCAAGGATGACCGCTTCGTCTTCGCCCTGCCCAAGGCAAAAGTCTCCAAGGCCCCCCCTGCAAAGAAAGCCCCGAGCGGGGTCAAACCCGCCCACCCGGATGTCGAGCGCCTGGAGCGGGAGCTTCCGAGGCCCAGGGTGCCGGAGAAAGCGCCAGCGGAACCGCAAAAAGGACCCAAGCCCAAGCTCCACCCCGCAACCCCGATCTATGTCCCGGCGAACCGTGACCGGGGAATCCGAATGAGCCTGGACGCCTTCTTGAAGGGAATGGAGTAACGCGCCGGCCAGGATCCGGACCCTTCCGAGGATCCCGTCCGGCGATGCGATCCGCCATTCGCCCCTTGCGAACCCTCCCGCTGACTCTTCCTTTCTCGGCACAACCCATAATCCTCCACGGGCTTTGCCCGACTTCGCCGAAAGCGCTTGGGATCCAGCTCTTGGAAGATTTCGAGCCAGGCGTAGAAAGGGGGCGCTCTGGTGGGAGAGAATAAAGACCTGAATCGAGCGTTTTTTTGCCCATCCTCTATATGGGAAATTTTTGGCAGGGTGGAGCGGGGACTGAGAAGAGAAAACCATCTCGTCCCTTGAAAAAGAAGGGGATGCCTCGGAGGTGCCAGGGCATTCGGCTCCCAGGATTCGCACGCCCTCTTTCAGTCCCCTGAGGCCCAAAGAATAAAAAGGATGCCTCTGCTTCGGGAATTTCTCAGATTTGGGATGGGTCCCCCCAATCCTCCAGGAGGATTGATATACTTTATCAATCTTCTCTTTGAAGCCTTCCTGGATCTCCAACATCCTTAGGGCGCAGAGATTTTCGGTCCCACCATTTCCTTTTCTTCATTCTTCTTTCCACCCCCATTCGCAAAGGAGCCCTTTATGTGTAAATGGTCTTTGACCGTATTCTCAAGCGCATCCCTATTCTTAGGAGCAACCCTTCCTTCCCAGGGTCAGCCGTTCGGCCCCATGCTTCCCGACGGAACCGCCACGACCGCTTCGCGGGCATTGGAAGTCCATGGACTTCCAGGCGCCATCAAGGGAACGGAGCGCTGGATCGTCCACTTTAAAAGCCGCAGCTTCAACCTCCAAGGATTCCGGAAGGCTGTGCAGTCCAACGACGCCGCCAAAGTTTCGGCGGTTGTTCGCAATCTGGAAGCAAAGGTCAAGGCCGACCAGGCCGCCTTTGAAAAAGCCGTCGAGGCCATGGGTGGCGAGATGGTCGCCCAGTGGTGGCTGATCAACGGCTGCGCCATCGACATCCCCCCGTCCAAGCTCGCCGAGCTTCGCAAGATGGAAAATGTCGATTTCATCGAACCTGATCAGGAAACCTATCCTCAGATCAAGACCGCGACCGACTCCAGGAACCACAACGCGGACGCCCTTCAGGTCCGTGGGATCCGGGGACTCGGGGTCACCACTGCGATCATGGACACGGGACAGGATGAAAGACTGGGGTTAACGAACCGCGCCCACATCACCTATTACACCGATGGTAACCTCACCAAGCCTTCCCGCCTGATCGCCAACAAGAAGATTGGCGCCATGCCCGCTGACGATGTTCACGGGCACGGGACGGGCGTTGCGAGCATCGCCGCGGGCGCCAAATGGCGCACCTCGACTGCCGACCACGGCCATGCCTATGGAGCCAAGATCGCCGGATATTCCATCGCCAACAACACCAGAGGGAGTTCCTCCTTCACGACCATGACCACCGCCTGGCAGAAGATCGCCGCTGACAAGGTCAAGCTCGGCATCGTCACCGCCAACAACTCCTATTCGGGAAGCCCCGACCCCTTGAACGCCGTTCAAAAAGCCCTGGATGCCGCCGTTCTCAATGCCGACATCCTTGTCTGCACCCCTGCTGGGAACTTCAGCTCAAGCACCCGGTTCAGTCAGGTCAACCTGAACGGCATCTCCGTCGGTGCAGTAAACGAGAACGTCAAGACTTTGGCTTACTTCTCCTCGCGTGGTCCTTTCATAGGAGATCGGCAGGTCTTCCCCGACATTGTCGCCAATGGTGTCGACACCAACATGGCCCGAAGGGACACCGAGACCTTTGATTACATCGCCAGCGGAACCTCCATGGCATCCCCTCAGGTTTGCGGCGCTGCCACGGTCATCCGGGCCGCCAACAAGAGACTAAAGGCCGATGAAACCAAAGCGGTCCTCCTCGCCTCCGTCGAAGCGCTCACCGGAAGGACGGGCGTCAACCAGGTCAATGGCTACGGGACCGGATACCTCCGGGATGACATCGCCTACGCGACGGCGACAAACCCCACGACTCACGGGCGCGCCGTGGTCACCTCGACCAGCAAGGTTTTCAAAAGGGCCATCACCGTGCAGAAGGGCAAGACCTACCAGGTCGCCATCGCTTGGAATCGGCTCAATATCAATTCCACCCTCTACTCCAACTTGGACCTACGGGTCATCAGTGGAAGCACGGTCCTCGGATCCTCGGCCACTCCCAAGAACACAGAAGAGTTCGTTCGCTTCATCGCCCCCCTCACCGGGGCGGTCTTCATCGAAGTCAAGGGCACCAGCCTGACCGCCACCTCCCAACCCTTCGGCTGGGCCTTCGCCCAAGTCAACTCCAAGATTCCCGGAACCTACACGACCTTCGGGACTGGCTGCAAGGGAACGGGAACTGAACGGAAATTCTGCGCCAGCCTCAACCCCAATGCCACCGGCAACACCCTGACCAGCTGGGTCAGCAACCGCTGGTTCGTCCATCGGGTCAAAGCCAAGTCCAACCTCCTTGTCACCGGATTCGATTTCCTCTGCAGAACCGTGCGCGGAACGCAGAACCTTCAGTCCGCCTTATTCCTCGCGGCTTCCAACGGTAAGCCGGCAGCGAGCCCAGTCCGGACCGGGGTCCTCAAAATAGGCATAGCTTCCAAGTTCTACCGGACGATCTTCACCACCCCCATCACCATCCCCGCAGGCAAGGTCTTCTACATCGGTTATAAGCACCCTGCGAACTCCAACTTCCTATCGGAGCCCCTCACTGGCGCACCCACAAAGGGAACCTTCTACTGGAACGGTCCTTCCTGGAGCGGCCCCTATTATCACCTAAGGTTCGCCTGGAAAGTGATCTGCACCGGAGGTACTCCCGGGGCCATTCCCTCCCTCTCCAACACCGGAGTCCCCACTCCTGGGCAAACCTTCAAGATCAACCTCAACTTTGCCAGGAAGAACACCACGGCGATCCTCATCTTCGGGACTTCCAAGGCCAAATGGCTTGGCCTGAACTTACCACTGGATCTCACCTTCCTGGGAGCCAAGGGCTGCTATCTCCGCGCCTCCAGAGACCTCTTCCTGGTCGGAACGACGGTGGGCTCTTCTGGCTCATCCTCTGTCACGGTGGGGATCCCCAACCTGGCCTCGTTGATGGGCGCCCAGTTCCACAATCAGTACCTTGTCATCGATCCGACTGCAAACAACTTGGGGCTCGTCTTCTCCAACGGCGGAACCGGTAGGATTGGAAACTGAATTCCCAGCAATTCCTTGAAGGAGGAGAAGACGACCTCCTTCGATGAACAGGTGTGGGCTTTGAACCCACACCTGTTTTTTTGCTTAGCAGCAGTCTGTCGGACTCACTCCCCCAACCTTAGCCTTTTTTCCCTCCCCACCCGTGGGCTCCCTTTCTCCCTCCGCCCGGCTCGGAATCCACCAAGGGTTTTGCCCAACTTCGCCGAAAGGTCCTGAAACCAAAGCCCAGAGAGGATTTCGAGCTGGGGAGAGAATAGAGGGAGAGAGCTTCAGTAGATAGGAACAGCCTATTCTCAAATCGACCTATTCTCAAATCGAAGGGCAAACCCAACAGGCTCTCAGGACCCGGCTCCTGAGCCAGCGTAGATACCCATTTACCTGCGGATTCGCACGCCGACCCCATTGGTCCCCGGGCCCGCGTAGCGAAGACTCGGGTCGAACCAGAGGCTGTGGATGAAGAAGCGGAGGGGGCTCTTCTGCGGGAAGGGGAAGACGTTGAAGACGGGGTAGGCCTTGCCCTCGGTGTCGGTCCGCCCCACCCAGAGGGGGGTCCAGAGGCTCCCGAGGAGGCTGATGCCGGCGAAGGTGTAGGAATCGGGAACGAAGGTTTTCTGCGAACCGCTGAGGACAAGGATGTAGGTCCAACCCTTCCGGAAGGGGTTGACCAGGCATAGGGTGGCGCCGGAGGCTTTCAGGGAGGAGAACTGGGCTTCGTCCAGGCTCCGGGCGGGCCGACCGAAGCGAGCTTCCCATTCGAGGCGGCTCTCGTTGAGAGCGAAGCCCCGGGTGGGGATGGCCAGGGAACGCGTGTTGTTTCCCTCGTTGGACTCCTTGAGAGTGCGCTCCACGTCGGCGATCACCCCTAGGTATTGGACCGGGCTCGTCGCGCAGCAGTAAGGAATGCGGTAGCTGTCCTGCACCGTCTTGATGCCGCCTGGCCCGAGGATGCCGGTCGCAAAGGTTCCCAGGAGCGTGTCGGCCGTGCTGATGTAGCTGTTCTTGGAGAGCACTACCGCGGTCGTGGAATCGGCGGCGGGGACGCTTCCGAGGTTGCGAAGGGTCGTCGTGATGGAAGCCGAAGCGCCGGCTAGGAGGACCTTGGCCGTTGTGGAGAGGGCGGTGATCTGGAGATCGGGGAGGTTCGGCAGGACCCTGATCTTGCCGATGCGGATGGCGTTGTCGCTCTCGAATTGTTCACCGACCTTTTGGGTCGAATCGAAGACCGCCCCGACATAGTAGGTGCCGGGGGCCATCCCCTTGGGGATGCGCGCTTGGAACTTGTAGAGCCCGTTGCTGTGGGCCGGCCAGTTCCTGGTGAAGTAGTACTCGGCGATGCGGGTGTCGTAGATGGAGATCTTGGTGTTCGTCGAGAGGTAGATGCCTACCCGAACACCTCCCGTCCCACCGCTGATGCTGGTGTTGCTCTGGTTCTCGAGGTAGACCGGGACCTGGATGCTCGCGCCGGGGAGGTAGCTGCCGGCGACGTTGAGGCGCTTGGTTCTGCCCAGGGCGGAGCCCGGGGAACTCCAGCAGGTGGCCATGAGGTTGCGGGAGATCGTCTTGGAGGGATAGAGGAAACGGATGCCCTGCTTGTCGTCCCCGTGGGGCATCATCCCCGAGCCATTCGCGTGCTGGATGTTGGCGTCCGAGTAGAAGGGGTTCATGTTGGCCAGTTCGAGGCCGTAGTGGACGAGCCCCAGGGCATGCCCGGTCTCGTGGCGGGCGACGCTGCGAAAATCGAAACCGCTGTGGGTCAGCGATGGGTCTGTGGAGTAAGGGATCCAACGCCACTTGCTGTTGAACCAGATGTCGCAATCGACCATCTGGTTGCCTCGGTAGTGGGTAAAGGTGATGCCCAGCCAGCTCGCGTTGCTTTGCTTGGTGAAGATCCAAGCGTTTTTGCCGTCGTTGTGGTTGGAGGGGTTGAGGCGGTTGCGGTTGTAGGCGACACGGAGAGAGGTGCCTCCCGCGTAGCGCCAGTCGGACATCCCCCACTGGGCGGCCTTGTCCCAGGATGAGCCGGGGGAAAAGGAAGAGGGGTCGAGGGAGACCAGGTAGTGGATCCCACTTCGCAGCGGCCACCTGGGGCTTCCGCTGTAGGTCCCGAAAGAAAGGAAGGCGAGCGCGCCGAGGAAACCCAGGAGAGTCAGGAGGCGGAAGGTCCTCGAGGGGGCGGAGTTTTCAGTAGAGTCACTCATGTCCGGGGGGCTGGATGAGAAGGGGAAGCGCTTGGATCCATTCTATTGTACATGGAGAAAGGTCCCTCCGTTTTCTTTCGCCAGCCTTCTCATGAAGTTGAGGTTGTTCCCCGCATCCCCGAAGACGATGGTGTGGATCTTCACTTTGCGGAGCTGGTTGGCCCTGCGGACCTCGTGAAGGATGCGGTTGGTGTCGATGATCTCCCCATAGGAGGGGGCGCCATCGCTGAGGAGATAGATGGAGTCGAAGGAGGTCTTGTAGTATTTGTCGAAGAGCCCGCTGCCGGCCATGGTCAGCCCCTCCTTGAGGGCGCCATATAGGTTGGTCGCCCCGCCGGGAGTGGTCTCCCAGATGTATTGCAGGAGGTCGGCCTTGTTGGACTCGGTCATGGGGACGGGTTTTGGGCGGCCCTTGGGGTTGGCACGCCAGATGCTGACCTTGGTGCCAAAGAAAATGACGTTGGCCACGGAGTCGGAGGGGAGGGCGCGAATGACCTTCTCCAGCTCCTTTTTGACGATCTCGTATTTAGGTTTTTTCGCTCCTTTCGCGTAGCGAGTCTTGAGGCGGACGCGCTCGGCCATGGAGCCGGAAAAGTCCACGATGAAAAGATTGCGCTTGGAGTGAAGGTCGAGGTTGAAGTATTTGACATAGGAACTCTTGGCCCTAGGCCTGGCCTGGGCACGCCCCTTGGGCTTCTCACCGTATTGGAAGGTCGGACCCTCCTTGGCCCAAAAATCTTCCCAGAACTTGGGGCGGCCCTCGGGCATGCTCACTCCTGTCAGTTGTTCGAGGGCGTCGTGAATCTGATGCAGGAGGCGCTCGCTGCGATCCTTGCCGCGCTTGGATTCCGCGTTGAGGGCCTGGATCAGGACGGGGATGGACTGGGAGGATTTGAGACGCACGAGGCCGTCGACTACGGCCGCGCGCACCTGCCAGGCGGAGCTGCGGAGGATGGTCTTTTCCAGCGCGGCGACGACAAGGGGCGTTGTCTTCCGCCCAAAGGAATCGGGGGTCTTGTTGGCAGAGATGGTCTCGTCGCTGTAGGGGGCGAGAAGGCCGGTCAGGGCCTGGATCGCCGCGATCTTGAGGTTGGGCTCCCGCTGTCCGAGCATCTTGAGGACGGGAAAGATCATGTCCTTGTTCCCCAGCTTGGGGAGGACGAGCAAGGCCTGGATGCGGTCACGGATCGAGAGATGCTTCAGGCGCTTGAAAAAGAGCTTGCCGATCTTCTTGTTTCCGCGGATGCCGAGCATGTCGATGATGGCGATGCGCTGGCGGACGGCGGCTTCGCCCTTCTTGTGCTTGGCGAGGCGCTTCAGCAGCCAGCCATCGACGGCGGGGTCCTTGATCTTCAGGATCAGGTCGCGGGCGATGTCCCGCACCATGCTCAGCTGGGCGGCGGCCCGTTGGTACTTGTTGAGTTTGGGGCTGAGTTCGAGGGTCAGCACCGCGAAGAGCCGCTTGGCGGCGGCCAGGTCTCCCCCCGCGGCGATCTTCTCAGCGCGCACCCGGAAGGCGTTCAGCTCGCGGCGGTTGACCCGCCCCTTCTCGAGGATGAGGATCTCCCCGTTCGAGTAGCGCTCCAGCCAGCTCTCGAACTTCTGCACATCCTCGAGGGTGGGACCGCCTCCCTTCTTCCCTTTTTTCTGGGCGAAACCGGGAGAGGCCAAGGCAAGGCCGAAGGCAAGGATCAGGAACAGGCTGAGTCTCTTCATAGGGAATGGTCCGAAGGGAACAGGAAGCTAGAGGGTCATCGGGAAACGAAGCAAAAACGGGAAACGAAGGAGGTGCGGGGAATGCCCTTTGTTCCAAGGGCCTCTCTAAAGCTGGAAAACTGGAAGAAACGGGGAAGAAACGGGGGACACGCTTGATTCCAAGGGCCTCCTTGGAAAAACGGAGGACAGCCTTGGTTCTAAGGCCTCCCTAGAATAGAAGCCCATGGACCCCAGGTCACTCCTCCTGCCGTAGATCCGGGGGCCTGGAAGGATTTCAGCTTGGTTCCAGGATCCCAGCTAGTCTTGGATGAAGGGCTGATTTCCTTGGTCCCAGCTAGCTCCGCTGGAAGATGGCAGCAAGTTGCGCGTATTTCTGCCGTAGACCCATCGCCTCTCTGCTGTTTTCCGGGGTCCGGGCTAGCTCTGCTGGAAGGGCGCTTTTCCGTAGCGACCCATGACAGCGTCGCGAAGTCCCAGGAAGATCCCCACGGCATTGCCGATTCGACCCAAGGCCGTGTAGAGGGCCATCCGGCCCAGGGCCTCGCTCAGGTAGAAAAGCCAAAAGGCGACCCCCGCGCATTCTTGGGTCCTGGCCAGGCGAAGGCGGTTGCGGAATCTGTAGTAGAGGTGGAGTTTTTGCGAGGTACTCGCGGACAGCTCGTGGATCACCTCGGCGCGCGGGGCGAGGAAGAGCCGGCCGCCCGCCTGGTGGATGCGAAGGCAGAGGTCGGTCTCTTCGGCCACGCAGAAGTATTCAGGATCCATGAGGCCCACCCGCTCGAGCCAGCGGAGATCGAGGAGGAGGGTCGATCCGCAGAGGGTCTCCACCGCGAAGGCCCGCTCCCCGGATTCCAGGGCGGGAATGCCCGCGTCCAGGTAGCTCATCTGGGGGACAGCCATGGAGCCGCCGCTGGAGGCGAGGCCCGTCCCTTCGGGGAGACGGTTGATGGCGCCCACGGCCGCGGCCGAGCGGGAATGGGCGACGGTCAGCAGCTCAATTAGGGTGTCCCTCTTGACCTCGACGTCGTTGTTGAGGAGGAGGGTGTAGGGGGTGGCTTCACCCTTGCTGTAAGCGGCCAAGGCCTGGGACAGGAGGAGGTTGTGGCCCGCGGCGAAGCCGAGGTTGGTCTCGGAGCGGGCGAAATGCACCTGGGGAAAGGCCCGCTGGAGAGCCTCCCACTCGGTCTGGTCGAAGTCGGGGGAGGCGTTGTCGAGGACGTGGACCTCGAGCTGGACGCCCTCGCTCCGGGCGAGCGCGCGCAGGCAGGAATGGGTGTCCCCCATGGCTCCCCACTGGAGGATGTGGACGCGGAGTTTGGGGTCGGGAGGCGTGGTGTAGGAGGGGGGGGATGGCTCGGGGCGGGGCTCTTCCCCGGGGGCCGGGGAGGCAGGGTGGCGCTTCCCGGGAGCGGCCTCGGCGAAGACTCGGATCAGCTCGGGGTCGAAGGCCTTGAGCAGCGCCCAGAAGAGGAGGACCTGGAACGAACCGATGAGGAACATGCCGGAGAGGAGGCTTCCCGGCCAGAGGGAGCGACCGAGGAGGCCGAAGGCGAGAGCGGGGACGAAGGCCATGAGGCCCGCCTGGCTGAGGTCGAAGATGGAGAAGCCGCAGCGGCGGAGCGCCCAACTCAGGTAGAAGGGGACAGGGAGGGCCCAGGCGAGGAAGACGCCGAGCGCCATCCCGCTGATCCCCCAGCTCAGGGCGAAGAGGCTCCCGAGGACGGGGACGGCGATGGCGAGCGCGATGGCGCTCTTGACGATCAGGTCGTTGCGTCCCGCGACGCTGGCGACATCCGCCCAGTGCCGGAGGCTTCCCCGGAAGAGAACGAAAACCAGGAAGATCCGAAAGACGGGAACGGCCGCGTCCCAGGACGGCCCGAACAGGAGGCTGATCATGCGGTCCCCGAAGACGAGCCCCACAAGGCAGGCGGTCCCCAGCAGCGCGAAGGAGGCCCGCACGCTCAGCGAAAAAACCCGCCGCCTCCCCGCCCAGCCATCCCCCCCCGCCATCGCGGAAAG
>DROQ01000268.1 GCA_011321845.1 Planctomycetota bacterium
ACTCTTCCTTCGAAATCCGCCCCCTCCCCCTCCCACTCCAACCAGGCCTCGAGCCTCCCAGGTGCCGCCCACAGCACACAGAGCCCCTGCTCGTCCCGCGCCAGGGCCCTCCTCAACCGCGCCTCCTCCCAAGCCTCCAACCCCCTTCCCAGCACCTCCGCGATCTTCTCCAACAAACCCGGCAAATACACAAGCCGCCTCTCCATCTCCTCCTTGATCTCCAGGAGCTGATCCCACTCCCCCGGCCCGGCCCCCAAAGCCTCCAGGTCTTCCCGAAACAAAGGCTTCCCCCCGATCCCCATGTACCCAGGGTCCAGCATGCCCAGGAGCCTCACGGCTTCGAAGCAGAGGGGCTTCTTCATCCGTCGCAGCTTTCGGCGGACCACAAGGGGGCTCGTCTCCGTCTCCTCTTCCCCGCTGTGCACCCGAGGCCGGAGGATCTCGTAAGTCGCCCTGATCGTGATCCGCACCACCCTCGCCAGAAAACGCAGCACCATCCAGAGGAGGAGAAAGGGCAGGAAGAAGATGCGTCCCCCCCCCAGCTTGCCCCGGTAGAAGGAAAGAGGGTTGAAAGCCCGAAGACTCCGCGGCAGCTTGCTCATGGCCTTGGTGGAGAAGATGGTGCGCAACATCCTCCGGCGATCCTGGACCAGGCGTTCCCGCACCTCCTTTCCAAAGAATCGCTCGACCTCGGCGAGGCACTCCTCGCTTGGATCCAAAAAGTGCAGAACATGGAAGAAGGAAGTCCTAAACCCCTTCCCCTTGGCCGGCGTTACTTGGAGGTCCTCAGACCCCTCGAGGACAGCCTGATGCCTGGCACGTTCCTCCTCTCCCGCCCGTTCCCAATCGGCAGCGGGGATCAGGTAGAGATTGTAAAGGTTGCAGAGCTTGGCCACCTGCACCGAGAGGGCTTCGGTCAAGAGATCGAACCAGAAATACGGGCCGAAGAAACCCTTGGCGGAGGAGAGATCGAGGCGTGCCAGCCTCTTCTCCTCCGTGGGTGAAAAACTCAAGGCTTCTCGCCGGAGGCTGACCAGGTCCGGATTCTCGAGAAACTGTTCGGTTCCCTTGGTATCGGTCTGGTGCAGGAAGCCCCCGTCCTCCGCGTCCAGAAGGAGGAGCGCAAACTTCCGCGCCCTGAGGTCGATTCCCTCGCCCGCCCCTCCCAGCCGGAGCGCGGCTGTCTCCCGCCGAATCCCCTCTCCCAGTTTCTTCGCCTCCGCCGCGTCCTCGGGAATCACCCGTTGGGCCAGCTTTTGAATCGTCTCGTCTTCACTGCGGATCCGGAGCAACTCGGTCAGATTCACGTAGCGGGACTCGGCCGTGCGGATCAACTGCCCCCCCGACTCCCCTGCGAGGCGTTTGAGCCAGCGGCCGAGCAACAGGAGGGCCAGGGCGATGGTCCCCACGATCAGCAACGGGGTAGCGACGAACTTGTCCAGGAACTGGAAGAGACCGGGGGTGTCCAAGGGGAGGACGATCTGGAAAAAGAGTTTGAGGAGGATGAACAGAGATCCAAAGAGGAGGAGGCGCACGGCCGGGCGCTGGGTGGAACGCATGAGGGCGGTGGCGATGCGGTCGAGGATCTGGGGAGCGGTAAGTACTCCCGACAGGTCCATCCAGGCGTCCATGACGCGGAGGACCTTGCCCATACCTCCTCCGATGGCACGACCCGCCTGGGCGATCCGCTCGTCGGGGGGCTGATCCCCCCCCGGCCCCAGGAGTTGCTTCCAGCCGGGGAGATGGCGGACCAGGGGGATGTCGAGGAGTTTCAGGAATCGGCCGAGAGAGTAGATCTGCTCCTCGGGCATGGACCGGCTCACCTGTTCGGCGTTCAGGGAACGAAGCAGGTAGACCAGTCTGTCGGCGGTCAGGATGCGCGAGGATCCACCCACCAGCCTTTGGGTGGGGAGCGAAGCCTTGGATTCAGAAACCCGGCCCATCTCCTGGACCAGACGACGCAGCAGCTCGGGCGCCCGCTCTTTGCGTAGATCGGGGGGGAGCCGCCGGAACTCCGCGACGGGGAGCATGGTCTCGCCGGGGACCAGCTCCTCGGTTTTCCCCTGTGGGGATAACTCGAAGAGGATGACCTCGACGTTGAGAAGGGGCGATAGGCCTTCGACGATCCGGTCCATCCCTCTCAGCCAGAACGCGATCAAACGGAAGAAGTTGACCATCGGCCGGAGCAGACGAACATAGCGGGCGTAAACGGGGATGCGCACCAGGCGAATCGAGCGGATGGCCCCAGTCCCAAGGGTCTCGGCCAAGAGGTCCGCCCCCGAGGCTGTGGAGAGGAGAAGGCCAAAGGGGAGGGCGGGTAAAAAGTCGGTCAGGACATGCCGCCGGAACCAATACCGCCGGTTGGGAGCGAAAAGCAGGCGAACCGAAAACTCCCAGAGGAAAAAGAGACAGATCCCCGTATCCAGCCAAAAGAGCCCCTCCGCCAGGGCCTCGGTCTTGGGTAAGAAAATGTCCACGAAGAAAACGAGGAGCAGGAGCATGAGGGCGAAGAAGGAGAGGCGGTTGAACAGGGCCACTGGGCGCTTCCCGAAGAAGGACTCGAGGCGCTTGCTCAGGAGGGCCTCGTCCCGCAAGGCCCCCAGCTTGCGCTCAAGCCGCCTGAGTCTGCGCCCGAAGGCCTTGGCCTCGGGATCCCTTCGAGCCACCTGGCGAAGCCAGCGGGAGACCGCACGGGCCTCCAACCGCTCCCTCTCCAAGGCGCGGATTCGTTCCCCTAGTCCCAGGTTCTCCAGCTCGGCCGCGAGCATCAACCCCCACTCGAGAGTCATCGTGCAAACCTCAGGCACACGCTCCGCCCCAAGCCTGGCCAGGCATCGCTCCCGCAATTCCCGCACCCGCCTCCGTAGCCCGGTCGCCCAGCGGCGTCCCCCCAAGGAGTAGAAAACGGAGAGGGGATCCTTCTCAAGCTGCCTCTCGAGCTGCTTCAGTCGGGCCTCTTCATAGCTCCGACAGGCTTCCTGGAGTTCCCTGGACTGCTCAGGGTCGAGATAGGGCCCCAAGGCGGAGGCAAACCATTCGATCACATCCGGGGACCAGCGCCCCCCACCTTCCCGGGGAGGGTCCTCCTGACTGGGAGCCTGGGGCTTGCCTTCGTTCATAGGAGCCGGGATGGGGAAATGGAGCCTGAGATCGGATTTGAACCGATGACCTGCGCTTTACGAAAGCGCTGCTCTACCACTGAGCTACTCAGGCAAAAAATCTCTCTCCCAAGGATCGGGCGGGGAAGATAGCAAGCTTGAATCCTTGGGACCAGTAGAAAACGCCACCATGTGTTTTTGTAAAAAACGTCTCCAGGCGTTTTGGGAGAAAACGTCTCCTGGCGTTTTGCGTAGAAAACGTCTCCTGGCGTTTTAAGTGGAAAACACCTCCAGGTGTTTTAAGTAGGAAACGCCTCCAGGCGTTTCTCCCCCCTCACCCGCTTTCCCCTTGAAACGCCTAGAGGCGTTTCCTACGCAAAACCCCTGGAGGGGTTTTCTACACGAAACGCCTGGAGGCGTTCCCTACGGCCTCTTCTGCCCCAACATCCGCAGCATGGCCAGGAGGCAGTCATTGGCGGCCCACTCCCGCACAACCGCCCGCCCCCGAGCCCCGTATGTCTTCCGAAAAACCTCCACCCTCCCATCCAAGCCGCAACCGATAAACACCAGCCCCACCGGCTTCTCCACGCTCCCCCCCGACGGTCCTGCGATCCCCGTCACCGAAGCGCAAAGCCGCGCTCCGCTCGTCCGGGCCAGCCCCTCCACCATGGCCCGCGCACACTCCTCCGAGACCGCGCCATGTTCCTCGATGATCTCCGGTGGAACCCCGAGCCTGTCGATCTTGGCCGCGTTGGCATAGGTCACCTGACCTTCGAGAAAAACCGAAGAGGCTCCGGGCACATCCACCAACTTGGCAGCGACCTTGCCCCCCGTGCAGGACTCGGCGACCGCAAGGGTGATCCCCTTCCCCTCGCAGGCTTCGACGACAAACTCCTGGAGGCTTCGATCTCCACGCCCGAGATACCAGCGGGCCCCCGCTTCCTGGATCCTGGCCGCAGTCTCCCGCAGTTTCGCCCTTGCCTCCTCCTCCGTCCTCCCTTTCGAGGTCAGGACAATGCGGATCATCCCATACTGCGCGTAGGAGCCCACCCGCACATCACCTCCCTCCTTGAGTTCATCCGCGATCAAGCCCCCCAACTCACTCTCCGAAACCCCTCCGAAACAGAGCGTTTCCGTGACGAACGCCCCTTCTTTGGGAAGCATCCGAGGAAGAACCTCCTCCTGAAACATGCGCTTCAGCTCCGAAGGGACCCCCGGCATGAAAACAAAACGCGTCCCCCTGGGGCTTTCCACCCAAAACCCGGGGGCCGTCCCCACCGGATTGTCGAGTTTACCCCCTCCCTCCGGCAGCAGGGCCTGCCGCCTGTTGGCCTCGGGGGCCTCCCTCCCCGTTTTTCGGAACCGCGCCTGGATCTCGGCCCAGGCCTCCTCGTCATAGACAAGGGGTTTCCCCACAAAAGCAGCGACGATCTCCCGTGTCCGGTCGTCTTCGGTGGGCCCCAACCCTCCCGAGGCCAGCACGAGGTCCACGGCGGCGTCCATGCTCTCCAGGGCCCAGGCGAGATTCTTTTCCCCGTCTCTGCACTGCAGCACATAGGAGACCTCCAGCCCTCGCTGCGCAAGAGAACGTTCCAAGAACTGGCTGTTGGTATCCAGGATCCTCCCGTCCAGGATTTCGTCTCCGATCATCAAGAGACCAATCCGCATCTCTACTCCTCCTCTCCTTCGATGGGAGGATCCACGAGCCCCCGCGCCTTCATCCTGGCATAGGTCATCAGGGAGAGAGCCAACCCAAAGCCGAAGAGGACCAGCATGGGCGTCGCCATCAAAAGCTGGGTAACCGGGTCGGGAGGGGTCAAAATCGCCCCGAGGACGAACATGATAAGGATGGCGTGGCGCCAATATTTGAGATAGAGGGCGGGGGTGCAGATCCCCAGGCGCACCAGCCCCAACATGATCACAGGAAGCTGAAAGACAAAGCCAAGCGCCACTGTGGAAGCGAAGAGGAACCGAAAGTAGTCCCGAATCGTCAGGGTCGTTTGCACCAGGGGATCGGTGAGACCTGTCAGGAACAGGAGGGCATAGGGCACCATCACGAAATACCCGAATGCGCAACCCAGAAAGAAGAGCAGAATGCTGAATGGAAGATAGGCCAGGACCGCCCGCTTCTCCTTATCCAAAAGTCCCGCTCCGATAAAGGCCCAGACCTGGTGGAGGACAATGGGGGAGGCGAGGACAATGCCCGCGATCAGGGCCGCGATCATATAGGTGACCATGTCCTGAAGGGGGGTGATCGAGATCAGATGCCGCGGGAGGGGGAAGTTGAAATTTTTGAGCAAGTACTCGGGGTTTCGCCCGGTGAACTCGGGTCCCTCGGTGTCTCCGCTCAAAATCTGCGTCCAGTGCTCCTTGATGAAGGCATAATCCCGCTTGACCTGGGCGTCCGCCTTGGAAAGGTCCGCCCTCAGGAACTGGTCCTCGTACCAGCTCTCGGCCACCTTGGCCCAAGTCTCCCGGTAGGGGGCGGTCACAATGCTCATGATCCGGTCCTTGGCCATCAAGAAGAGGAACATCGCCACCATGATCGCCGCGAGGGAGACGAGAAGGCGCTTCCGCAGCTCCTCTAAATGTTCGCGGAAGGTCATCTCTCGGGGACCTGTGGCTCTACCCACCATGGGGGAGGATCATGCGAGGAAGGAAGATCTCTTTCCAGAGGAAAGCAATCTCGGTACATACAGCCGGACCCCGAAGGGCCCGGCTGGGGGAAGGGATGTTGGAGAGGTATTCCTTCAGACTCAGAGCTTGAGGAAGTCCCGAATCTTATTGAAGTTTGCGATCTCGACGTTCCAGTTCTGAGCGGCCTGGAACTCGGGGGTAGCGGTCAGATCAGGGGCCTCTTCGCCCAGGGGTTTGCGTCCGACGATGACGAGATCGACCTCGGGAGTCATCTTGTCATGCACGACGTTGCCGCTGGCTTCGAGGATCTTCTTGATCTCGCCTTTGGTGAAGGGGGCGCCGAAGCGACCGAGGAGGTAGATGTGACGCTTGAGGCCCGGACTGTAGATCTCGTTGGTGATCAGGTCGTTGCGGACGATGGGATTCATGGGATCAGACAGGTCGGTGACCTTGACCATGGACTTGTCCTTTTCGACACGGACGACAATGACACGGCCTTTGACCTTGTACCCTTTCTTGCCGGGCTCGATGACGTTGAAGATCATCCCCCGCTTGATCAGGTCCTTGGCGCCTCGATCGATCCAGGCAAGCTTGGTCATCTCCGAGGACTCGAGAATCATCCCGTCAGGCTGACTGGGAGAGTTGATCAGCTTGATCCGGTCGGCCATGGCCTGGACACGGGCGCTCATCCCTTGAAGCTCTCGCTTCCACTCACTCTCCTTCTTGGCCGAGGCCTCGATCACCTGGCGCTTTTCCTTGCGTGCCTGGTCGACCTTGTTCCGCTGGTCGGCGAGCTGGTTGCCGAGGTTCGTGCGGGTTTCATCCAGATTGCGCTCGGTCTGCTGCTTTTCGTTCAGGGCCTTCTGGATCTCCTCGTCCTTTTGCTGGCGCACCTGGGCGAGGGTCTGGTTGGCGGTCTCGACCTCGTTCCGGAGCGTTGCGATCTCGCTCTTCTCCTTCGCGACCAGATCCTCCAGCTCCTTCACCTTGGTCGTCGCCAGGTTCAGGGAGCTGTCCAGATCCTTAATGGCTCCGGGGATCCCGAGCTGATTTCCGAAAGAACTCAGCTTCGCTTCGAGATTCTTCGGGTTGGTGTATTCCTTGGTCGGAGGAATGCCGGGCATGATCGCCTCGAACTCCCCCGCGTTCCCAACGATCTGAGTGATCGCCTTGAGCTGGCGCTCACGCTCACTGAGTTTGTTGCGAAGGGTCTCGTGCTCTGCCAAGGCCGTGGCCTTTTCTTCCCTGGCCATGTCCGCGTCGACATGCTTGGAATATCCATAAAATGCGGCACCAATGAAAAGGACCATGGGGATGATGGCCCAGAAAATGCTCACATGCCCAATGCCACTTTGGCGGGAAAAGGGGTGGCTGGAATTCATGCTTGACGGTCCTCCATGCTCGGAAGTCATATTGTATGTCGGGGCTCTTTTCGAAGGCCACATCCGGACGGCCCATCCGTCCGAGATCGATATGGACTTCACTCAAGGAGCAGTCTCCGGCCAGGCCGGAAATGCAGGTTGCACAAAGACCTCACAAGTCAGTCTTCATCGACGAGCCAATGCAGTCTATCCCAGGGAAACCCGAAATGCCGGGATCCTTCGGAAAACAATGGACATCGTGCGATTGCAGCCCTTTTTTCCCATCCGGGCCCGGTGGCGGGGGGCAAGCCGCAGACTCCAAAACCAAAATGGGAAGAGGAAGATTCTCGGGCTTGTTTGCCCTAGGGTCAAGTACCATCAGGAGGAAGATCCAAAGTCCTCCAGGAAGCTCAAATCTACGAAACTCCCCCCGTAGCGCGATGTTAGAACTCCGACCTCCTCCTCCGCCATCCCCTCAAAAGCCCATCGTGCTGGGACTTCTCGGAGGGATCGCCAGCGGCAAGTCCACCGTCGCCCGGGCCCTCCAGGACCAAGGCTTCCGTTGGATCGACGCGGATCGGATCGCCCAATCTCTCCTGGGATCCCCCCAAGTGCGGGACGCCCTCGTGGAGCGTTTCGGCCCCCAAATCCTCGACGAGGAGGGGGGAGTGAAGCGGAAAACGCTGGCAAGCCTCGTTTTCTCCCGGGAATCCGAGCGGAAGTTTCTCGAAAAACTGGTTCATCCCGAGGTACGCCGGGAAATGGAGGCCGCGCTGGAGGATGCTGCCCGGTCCGGCCAGGCCTGCGTCCTGGATGTCCCCCTCCTGCTGGAGGGAGGGCTCTACCGCCTTTGCGACATCCTGGTCTATGTCCAGGTCCCCGAAGAGGAGCGGAAAAAGCGGGCGATCGCCCGTGGAATGGCCTCCGAGGATTGGGAAGCCCGCGAGAACATCCAGGCCCCGATGACCGAGAAGCGCGGAATCTCCCATTTCGAACTCTCCAACTCGGGGGGAAAAAAACAGCTCCTCCAGGAAGTCCACGCCCTCCTGACCCGTCTTCGAAACCTCGGCTTTCTCCGAGAGGAATGATCCAGGACCTCGGATCAGGAATCACCCCGGGAAAAAAAGAGAAGTCATCCCGCCCCCCTCCTTTCTTCCCTCCCACTTATCTGTAATGATGCACAGAAGTTATCTCAGGGCCGCCCCCTGGCGGACATTCAGGTCCCCTGCTTCCTGGTCTCGCACCCAGGTCGGAGGGACCAAGGAGAAGTGAGCAAATGTCCATGGAAGCAACCCCATCCAAGGGGAAAACTTCTGCCAAGAATTTACCCAAGGAGCTTCATCTCTTTGAGCTCCAGCAGAAGTCCATCAAGGAACTCCTTGCGCTGTGCAAACAGCTCGGTGCGGAGGTCCCTCCCCAGCCCCATCACAACGAGCTGGTCCTGAGGATCCTCTCCAACTTCTCCCAGAAGGGTGGAACGGTCATCGGCTATGGAGTCCTCGAGGTCCTCCCCGATGGTTTCGGTTTCCTTCGCTCCTCCGCCTACAACTTCCATCCGGGGCCGGACGACATCTATGTCTCACCTTCCCAGATCACCCGCTTCGGCCTCAAGACCGGCAGCACGGTCGAAGGACAGCTGCGACCTCCCAAAGGGAACGAAAAATACTTCGCCCTCCTCCAGGTCCGTAAGATCGAAGGGATCGACGCGGAAAAGCGAAGGATCCTCCCCCCCTTCGAGGAACTGGTTCCGAGCTACCCGCGGGAGCGCCTCCAACTCGAGACAGGAACCGAGCCGCTCTCCACCCGCATGATCGACCTCCTCGCCCCCATCGGCAAAGGACAGCGGGGCCTCATCGTCGCTCCCCCCAAGGCGGGAAAAACCCAACTCCTCCAGGACATCGCCAACGGCATCGTCAAGAACCATCCCGAGACACATCTGTTCATCCTCCTGATCGACGAGCGCCCCGAAGAAGTCACCGAGATGCGCCACGCGGTCCAGGGGAAAAACGCCGAGATCGTCGCTTCCACCTTCGACGAGCCTCCGACCAATCACATGCACCTCGCCTCGATGATCGAAGGCAAGGCCAGGCGGCTCGTGGAAATCGGCAAGGACGTTGTCATCTTGCTGGACTCCCTGACCCGGCTCGCGCGGGCCAGCAACGTCGAACATCCGGGTTCGGGCAAACTCCTCTCCGGAGGCCTGGACGCCGCCGCGCTCCAACGGCCCAAGCGCTTCTTCGGGTCCGCCCGCAACATCGAAGAGGGCGGCTCCCTCACCATTCTCGCGACGACCTTGATCGAAACGGGCAGCAGAATGGACGAAGTCATCTTCGAGGAATTCAAAGGAACGGGAAACATGGAGATCGTCCTCTCCCGTAGCCTGGCCGACCGGAGGATCTTCCCCGCCATCGACGTCCTCAAGACCGGGACGCGGCGCGAGGAGCTGCTGCTCAGCCCCGAAGAGCTGAAACGGATCTGGGTCCTTCGCAAGGTCCTCTCCAGCCTCTCGACCGAGGAAGCGACCGAGTTGCTGCTCGACAAGCTGCGCCGGACCCCCACCAACCAGGAGTTCCTCGCGCAGCTGAAGAGCGAGTAGCGGACGGTACCCGGCTCGTCCCTATTTGATTTTTTCCAGGATCTTGAGGACCTTGTCCAGGCGCGCCTCGAGGGCGCGTTGACGCTTCAGGAGCCGCTGGAAATCCCGGCGAAGCTGATCCACTGGGGACCATCCGGATTTGCGGGGGCCCTTGCTCTTGGACGCCTTCTTCTTCCCCGAGGGATCGCGAGCCGGCCGGCTTTTGGCCCTCTTCTTGTTGGTGCGCTTCTTCGCCCTGGCCTTGCTCTCTTTTCTGGTTTTGCTCCCCAAAAAGCGGGCGAGTCTCCTGGCAAGCTGGTCGGGGGGCAGATAGCCAGTGAAGGTCCCCAGGGTCTTGCCCTGGGCGGACCTGAGAACCACATGGGGAATGCTCGAGACCCCGAAGCGGTCGGCAAGCCGGGAAGCCTTGTCCACATCCACCCGCAGAAGGACGCAGGCGCGCAGGTAAGGGGCCACTTCCTTGGCCTGGAAGCTCTTCTCCAGGAGTTTGCAGGGTTGGCACCAATCCGCGGCGAAGTCGATGAGGAGGGGGCGCCCCGACTGCTTGGAGAGGGCCACAGCCGTCGCGTAGTTGGAGAGCCATTTGAGAGGTCCCTTGGAGGGCCTCGCCCTGCCTTGAGAGGCGACAGGCCCCGGCTTGGCGGGCCGCCCCCCGTCCAGGACCGCTCGAAGACGAAGTGTTTGGTCCCCTCGCCTGACGACGAAGTCCAACCGGCTTCCCGCCCCTGCTCCCCGGATCCATCCAACGAGCCGGTCCACATCTTTGACAGGCCTGCCTTCGACCGAGACGATCCGATCGCCCGGTTTGAAGCCGGCCCTCTCCGCGGAGGAGTCGCGGTTCACCGTCTCCACCCAGATCTTTTCTCCTTGCTGGGCGATCCCGACTCCCAGGGTCCCCGGCCTCTTCGGCGCTTTCTTGGCCGCGGTCTTTTCGCTTGGAGCTTGGGCAGTCTTGGTCTTATCGCCTTGGGCCGAGGGGTAGGTTCCAAGAACGGCGACCACGGGAACCTGCTTGTTCCCACGAAGAACCAGGAAGCGAACCCGGCTCCCGGGCTTTTTTTTGGAGAGTGCGCCGGCGAGCCCGTCGAGGTCCCCCTTCACAGGCTTCCCCTCGAAAGAAAGAAGGACATCGCCCACTTTGAGGCCCGCTTTCTTGGCGGGCGAATCGGGAAGGACCTCAGTGACGGTGACCTTGTCCCCAAGAGCTTGGGCGTCGATGCCGAGCCAGGCGGACTGGGCGGGGAGGAAGCCCGCGAGGGAGAGGAAGAGAACGAACATCCAGAGGGATCGATTGAAGGCAGTCATCCTTACATCTCCGAAAAAAGCCATTCGGTCGGGGGAGCCAGGGACCATTGTCGCGTGCGGAGGCAGCTTGGGAAGGGCCTATTTGCCCGACCTCTTCTTTCTCTTTTCCGCTCGCTTGTCCTTGCGGGCCGCCTTGACGAACCCGAGGCCGAAACCCTCCTCCTCTTCGCCAAAGACCGCGTCCAGGCTGTCCGGGATCGAATCCATGGTCTCGATCATCTCCAGAGCCTCCGTCGCCGCTTCCAGGGACTCCTCAGCGCTCATGGAGTCATCGAAGAGGCTCTCCTTGCCCCCCGGCGGGTCCAGGATCCCGTCCGAGGCGAAATGCACCAGCAT